>NZ_JAWRXG010000008.1:0-230911 GCF_046535135.1 Arthrobacter sp. SIMBA_036 | reverse complement strand
GGGGGTTTCGTTCATGATTTTCACCAACGCCCCGTCGGTGTCTGCTTCCAGCAGGGAGTCCCATTCCCGGCCCCAGAGGACCTTGATCACGTTCCAGCCCGCGCCGCGGAAGAACGCTTCGAGTTCCTGCATGATTTTCCCGTTGCCCCGGACCGGGCCGTCCAGGCGTTGGAGGTTGCAGTTGATCACGAAGTTCAGGTTGTCCAGGTTCTCGTTCGCGGCGAGTTGGAGCAGCCCACGGGATTCGGGTTCGTCCATTTCCCCGTCACCGAGGAACGCCCAGACCTGCTGGTCGGAGGTGTCTTTGATCCCGCGGTTATGCAGGTACCGGTTGGACTGGGCCTGGTAGATCGCGTTCATCGGGCCGATACCCATCGACACGGTCGGGAATTCCCAGAAATCAGGCATCAGACGCGGGTGCGGGTAGGAGGACAGGGCATGCCCGGCCTTGGACTTCTCCTGCCGGAACCCGTCCAGGTCTTCCTCGCTCAAACGTCCTTCCATGAACGCCCTGGCGTACATCCCGGGCGAGGCGTGGCCCTGGAAAAACACCTGGTCCCCGCCCGAGGGGTGGTCCTTGCCCCGGAAGAAATGATTGAACCCGACCTCATACAGGGTCGCAGCACCGGCGTAGGTG
The DNA here is from genome assembly GCF_046535135.1 of Arthrobacter sp. SIMBA_036. NCBI lineage: Bacteria > Bacillati > Actinomycetota > Actinomycetes > Micrococcales > Micrococcaceae > Arthrobacter > Arthrobacter sp. SIMBA_036. Next base: position 230,274 of record NZ_JAWRXG010000008.1, on the reverse strand, counting down.
GAAATATGCCCGCCCACACCAATATCAGAGCGCTGCGCACGATGAACCATCACCGCAGCGTTCCACCGCATATACGCCCGGTACCGGCGCTCGAACTCCTCGTTCCCCGGGAACTCGGCCTCCTGATCCACCGGGATCGTGTTCACATAATCAGTGGTCGTCACCATCGGCACACCCACCGACCTCGCACCAGCACGCTGCAACAAACTCCGCATAATGTACTGGGCACGCTCGGTACCCTGCTCCGCGATCAACGCATCAAGGGACTCAATCCACTCAGCAGTCTCTTCCGGATCACGATCAGGCAGCTGGGCAGTCAACCCGCTGAGGATGTCTGAGGTCTCTTCTCCTACAGCCACGTCCAACCTTCCTTTTGGCGCATGCATCGGCGCCTCAGGTCCGGCAGGGTAACTGCCCATCGTGAATGCGTCGTGTGCGACGTTACAGTTTCAACAGCCCGGTCGGATGCGCCGGACAGGTCTTCTGAGCGTATGGCTACCAGTAGAATTTCTTGGGGCGGTCGCCCCGGAGCCATAGCGCTCATGGCCACTCTAGCTTTCACTTCGCCGGGATGCGTAGCCGCCGGGGTCCGGGAGCGTTGTATGTCACATATCTGCAGGACACCGTGACGGAAAGCACCTCCACGCCGCGGCGTGGAATCGCACCCCGAAGTGCGGAATATGGCCCGCGGCAGGGACAATGGCTTGAAGCACACGCCCAAAGGGTGTTGGCTGTTGGTAATGGAAGTCACTTCAAAAGGAGGAAACGTGAGCGAGGCCGACGCCGCCACATCGGTAAATGTGGCGGAAAGAATGGGTTTCAAAGACGGGGATCTGATTCAGGAACGCGGCTACGACGACGACGTCGATTTCGACTTGCGTGACGACATCGAAGATGTCACTGGCTCTGAACTATTGGATGAAGATGATCACGACGTCGTTGACGCCGTCATCTTTTGGTGGCGGGACGGCGATGGAGACCTCGTTGATGCGTTGGTCGATTCGCTCACCACGCTCAAGGAAGGCGGAGTCGTCTGGGTCCTCACCCCCAAGTCCGGCCGGGATAACTACGTTTCCCCCGCTGACATACAGGATGCTGCCCCCACCTCCGGTCTTCACCTGACCACCTCGGCAGGGGTGTCGAAAGACTGGAGCGCCACGCGTCTGGTGGCCAAGAAGAACAAGTGACGGACCTTCAGCAGGCCGCCCTGGCTGTGCCGCGAGTCGGCGAAGCGGCACCTGATTTTGAACTGACGAACCAATACGGCGAGCCCGTCCGGTTGTCCGACTACCGTGGCCGCAATGTGGTGATTGTTTTCTATCCCTTTGCTTTCTCAGGTATTTGTACCGGGGAGCTGTGTGAGCTTCGGGACAACCTTGCTGATTTTGAGGACGCCAACGCAACCGTGCTTGCCGTTTCCGTGGACAGCAAATTTACGCTCAGGGCCTACGCGGAGCAGGAAAATTACGGCTTTGACCTTCTGGCCGATTTTTGGCCCCACGGGGCAGTGGCGCAGCGGTACGGCGTGTTTGATGCCGCCAGTGGGATGGCATTGCGCGGAACGTTCATCATCGATGCCGGCGGAGCTATCCGGCACGTGATGGTCAATCCGCGTGGAAAAGCGCGTGATCTGGGCGAGTATCGGCGGGCACTGTCCGCCTTGGCCCAACGGTAAGTATGGGCACAACGGGAGCGGGCCAGGGCACGCCTGGGGTAGGGATGACCGGGTTCGCCAGCCTGCCGCCCGCGGCCCCTGAGGTGCTCGACCCCCGGGAACTTGAAGGATTGCAAGCTGCAGTTGGTGTTTTGGCTCACCGGCGGCTTGCAGTTCTCACGGGTGCGGGCCTCAGCACGGATTCCGGCATCCCCGATTACCGAGGTCCTGGATCCGCTCCCCGCAATCCCATGACGTATCAGGAATTTGTGGGAGACGTCGCAAACAGGCGCAGGTATTGGGCGCGTAACCACATCGGGTGGTCCCATTTACGGCACGCAGATCCCAACGCGGGGCACTTCGCCGTCGCGGCAATGGAACGCCGAGGGCTATTAACGGGTCTTATTACGCAAAACGTGGACCGGCTCCACGAGGACGCCGGAAGCGTCAATGTTGTTGACTTGCATGGGCGGTTCGACCAAGTGGTATGCCTTGAAAACGGCCACACATTCACCAGGGGTCTCATTGCCGCCATCCTTGAGGAAATCAATCCCGGATTCCTCGAAGCGGCCTTGGCCTCCAATGTGGTGGAGATGGCTCCTGACGCCGATGCCACTGTTGAGGACCCCGAACTCATCACCTCCTTCGCCATGGCTGTTTGTCCCATCTGCGGCGGCACTCTCAAACCCGACTTTGTCTACTTCGGCGAGAACGTTCCCAAGGATCGCGTGGTCCGGGCGTATGCGATGGTGGATGAGGCGCAGGCCCTCTTGGTGGCTGGTTCATCCCTGACTGTGCAGAGCGGGTTGAGGTTTGTCCGTCACGCCGCGAAGGCAGGGAAGCCCGTAGTAATCATCAACCGTGGCGCTACCCGCGGTGATGCGTTTGCGACCCTGAAGTTGGAGGCCGGGGTCAGCGGTGCGCTGGACTACCTTGCCCGTGAGCTTCCTGGTCTTGCCGAGCCATATCCGCCGATTGGTATTTCTTCCGATTGATCATGTAGAGTCATTGTTCGTTGGTCGACGCGCTGAAGTAACTGCAACGCATTGTGGAAGCGCTGAGATCACCGGTTTAGGGTCTTTAGCTCAGCTGGTAGAGCGCCACGTTTACACCGTGGATGTCATCGGTTCGATCCCGGTAGGACCCACCATGAATCCCCGTCACATCAGGCCTGAGGCCGATGTGGCGGGGATTTTTTTGTGGCCGGTATTTTTCGTATTAGTCCCGGATTCGGTCTGTCGATTCGCTCTTGGTCGACGGCCCCGGCCTTTGGCTGGAATGTCAGTGCCTACCCGTAGCGTCATGGTTCATGGAGCATGTTTTTATCCGCGGGAGTGAGCCCGGTACCGCTGCGGTGGTGGTAAGGGGCGATCGCGAGTGGCGCATTGTTGTTGAACCGGTCCGCTGGTTTGAGCGGGTTCCGTGGTGGGAGGACAGGAGACGGATGCCACGTGGCCAAGGCCGCGTGGATGTCGAGGTGCTGCAGGTGCAGGTCCGGTTGGGAAACAGCAGCCGGTCCAGCATCGCTACCTGGGAACTGGTGCGGGACGGCGAAGGCGGCGGGTGGCGGATCAGGGGCGAGCAGGTCGCAGCAGCCTGATGACGGCGATGAAATGGATGAGCTCTCCACCGCGACTATTGGGGGATGCCGCGGTGGAGAGCTCGAAGTTGAATATACAGCGAACCTTTGGGTTTGGAAAGCCGCGTGGCGTGAAGGCCCGTTGGACCTCTCGGGAAACGCTGGGGACGCCCTTCGGAATCCCTCGATCCCACTACGATGGGTAAATGTTCAGCAGGATGAACAGACGCTTTCCGAGGACTTGCGAGGAATGAGGATGCCCATGCCAGATTCCCATGCCGTCCGTTCCCCTGGGCTGGGGTCGTCGTCGCCAGCGCCTGCGGTTACCAGGGCAGCTGCCGTTTTGGAGGCACTTGCGAACTCGTACACGGGGCGGCTGACCTTGAGTGATTTGTCGCGCGAGCTCGGCATCCCGAAATCGTCGACATCCAACCTGCTTCTCGCGCTCGAGGAAGCGCGCTTGATCACGAGGCAGGGCGCGGATTTCACGTTGGGTCGAAAGCTCGTTGAACTGGGAGCTGCGTACCTGAGCCGCCTCGATGAGGTGCAGGAGTTCTATAAGTACTGTGAACAAGCGCCAACACTGTCAGGCGAAACAGTGCGGATCGCAATGCTCGACGGCGATCATGTGATTTATCTTGCCCGTTATGAGGGCCATCCGGCTGTCCGGCTGACATCGAACATCGGCGACAAGATGCCAGTCTCGCTGTGCGGTGTGGGGAAGGCCCTGCTGGCCCAGCTGCGCGACCACGACATCGAAGCCATGTTCCCCGACGGCATGGAGCTTCCCGTCATGACCACTAACTCCCTCCGCACGGCCGAGGAGTTGAAGGCGCAAGTAGCCGTGATCCGAAAGCAAGGTTTCGCTTTCGAAGACGAAGAATCCACCTTGGGGGTAGTTTGCTTGGCTGTTCCCGTCCCGACCCGCGGCGCCCATGGACCAAGCCTCGGGTTGTCCGTAACGGCACTGAAGGCTACCTATTCCCAAGAGCAGGGCGCGCAGATGGTTAAGGAACTCAAGGAATTGGCGCGTTCCTTGGGAAACCCGATGGGCTGATGCTGCCGTTCACAACTACGGGCACAAAGACCCGCGGCTGATCGCTCCAACTCGGCTCCAACTCGGCGATGGTTTGGCGCATGATCTTGTCCGCGGCGTCCCGCGCCAGCGCACCATCACCGGCGTCGATTGCGTGGGCAACGTCCATGTGCCACTGCAGCGCTTGTTTCTGGGGATGCTCGGGCATGAGTCCGTGGACCGTCCGCCCGGTCAGCGTTTCGGTGACCTGACCTATCAGGTTCGCGAACATCTCGTTGCCTGAGCCGGAGAGCACAAGAGCGTGGAAACGGATGTCGAGGTCCAGGAACCGGGGAACGTCACCGGCGTCTCCTGCTTCTTTCATCGCTTCCGAGATGGCTACCAGTTCCTGCCGGAGGCTCGCTGGCGCGTTGCTGGCGGCCAACTCGGCGGCTGTGGGTTCGACGGCGGAACGCAGCTCCGCGAGCGAGCGCAGTTGGGAGCCGCGGCCATCGCCGGCCAAGCGCCACCTGATGACCATCGGATCGAAGGGGTTCCAGCGATGCGCCGGCAAAACCCGGATGCCTACCCGCTTGATCGTCTCCACCAATCCCAAGGACTGAAGCACCCGCACTGCTTCCCGGACTACCGAACGGGAAACATTCAGTTCTTCTTCGAGGTGTTCTGCCAACATGACGTGGCCGGTCGGAAGGGTGCCATCGACAATCCGGGTTCCCAAATGCTCAATGGCGCGGTGGTGGAGGCTGGTGGACATAGAGGCAAGCATAGTGGCGGCAGGGCAGCGTCATAGACTGTTTATGACGCGGAGCCTTCCAGAACGTGGGCGCCGCTTCCTCACCCGAATGTAATTACGTATGGTTTATTACAGCCCCTGGTTACGAATTCGCTTCCTGCGTGCCCGCAGGACTGTATGCACACGAACGAATTGGAGTTTTGATGTCAGCACACATCGGTGTCACCGGCCTTGCGGTAATGGGTGCCAATCTTGCCCGCAACCTCGCCCGCAACGGCTTCACCGTGGCTCTTCACAACCGCTCCGTGGAAAAGACCGACGCGTTGCTGGAAAAGCACGGGACAGAAGGAGACTTCATCCGCACGGAAACGCTGCAGGAACTGGTCGACTCACTCGAAAAGCCCCGCCGCGTCCTCATCATGGTCAAGGCGGGCGCTCCTGTTGACAACGTCATCGAGCAGCTCGAACCGCTGCTCGAAGCCGGGGACATCATCATCGACGCCGGCAACTCGCACTACGAGGACACTCGCCGCCGTGAAGCGGCCTTGGCCAAGAAGGACCTGCACTTCGTGGGCGTTGGCGTGTCCGGCGGCGAAGAAGGCGCGCTGAATGGCCCTTCGATCATGCCCGGTGGTTCCAAGGAGTCGTACGACGCCCTCGGCCCGCTGCTGGAAAAGATTTCGGCCAAGGTCGACGGCGAACCCTGCTGCGCGTGGATCGGTACCGACGGTGCCGGCCACTTTGTGAAGATGGTGCACAACGGCATCGAATATGCCGACATGCAGGTCATCGGTGAAGCCTTCGACCTCCTCCGTTCGGGTGCAGGCATTGAGCCTGCCGAACAGTCAAAGATCTTCACTGAGTGGAACAAGGGCGATCTGTCCTCCTTCCTCATCGAGATCTCAGCTGAGGTCCTGGGCCACGTTGATGCCAAGACCGGTAAGCCGTTCGTTGATGTCGTCGTCGACGCCGCTGGCCAGAAGGGCACCGGACGCTGGACCGTTATCTCCGCCTTGGAGCTCGGCTCGCCGGTGTCCGGCATCGCCGAGTCCGTATTTGCCCGTGCGCTGTCCTCGCAGGCAGAGCAGCGCAAGCTCGGCCAGGAATTGCTGGCCGGAGAAGAAGCTCCCGTGGAAATCCCCGAGACGTTCGTGGAGGATGTACGCCAGGCTCTCTATGCCTCCAAGCTCGTTTCCTACGCACAGGGCCTGGACATGCTGACCTCCGCTGCCAAGGAGTACGGCTGGGACCTCAAGCTGGACCAGATCGCATCGCTGTGGCGTGCGGGCTGCATCATCCGTGCAGAGCTGCTCAAGGACATTACCAAGGCCTACGCAGCCGAGGAGAAGCCCGCCAACCTGCTCTTCGCCCCGGCCTTCACCAAGGCCATCGCAGAGGCCCTTCCGGCCTGGCGTCGGGTTGTAGCTACGGCGGTCCAGCTCGGTATTCCGGTTCCGGTATTTTCCTCGTCGTTGGCCTACTACGACGGCCTGCGCCGCAAGCGCGTTGCCGCTGCCCTGATCCAGGGCCAGCGCGACCTCTTCGGTGCACACACCTACGGCCGCGTGGACACCGAGGGCACGTTCCACACCCTGTGGGGCGAAGACAAGTCTGAGGTCTCGGCTGTGGACACCCACTAGCCAGCCCTGACGCAGGAAGCGCCCCGGTTCAGTGAACTGGGGCGCTTCCTGCGTTTAAGGGAAACAAAGAAAATCCAAGCGCAGCTAAATCCGATATTCGATGTAGTACTCCGCCGGATCAACCGCTGGTTTGGTTTCCGATCGCGCATCGCGGTGGCGCCAGGTGGCGGGAATGCCGGTGATGATTGACTCCGGCGGTGCGTCTTTGACGACGACGGCGTTGGCACCGACCGCGCTGTCAGCGCCGATGGTGATGGGTCCGAGGACCTTGGCACCGGCACCGATGGTCACGCGATCCCCGATGGTGGGGTGGCGTTTGACCTTGGCCAATGAACGTCCGCCCAGTGTTACGCCGTGATAAATCATGACGTCCTCACCAATTTCGGCGGTCTCGCCGATCACCACTCCCATGCCATGGTCAATGAAGAAGCGCCGCCCGATGGTTGCACCGGGATGGATCTCGATGCCGGTCATGAACCGCGCCAACTGGGAGATCAAGCGGGCGGGGAAGCGCAGGGCAGGGTTCTGCCACAGCCGGTGGGTCAGGCGGTGAGCCCAGATGGCGTGAAGCCCGGAGTAGGCAAAAAAGTTCTCGAAAGAGCCTCGCGCCGCCGGGTCGTGAGACCGGGCGGCGTCGAGGTCTTCCCTAAGCCTTGCGAAGAAGCTCACAAAGACCTTTCTACAGGAAATGAAGATGTGCGGGCGAAGTGTTAGCCGCGGATATCGTCAAACAGCACGGTCGAGATGTAGCGCTCTCCGAAGTCGCAGACGACGGCGACAATCAGCTTGCCCGCGTTCTCAGGTCGCTTGGCGAGTTCCAGGGCGCCCCACACAATGGCGCCGGAGGAGATGCCGCCGAGGATGCCTTCACGCGCGCCGAGTTCACGGGCCACCCGGACCGAATCTTCGAGCGTGGCGTCCAGGACTTCGTCGTACACGTTGGTGTCCAGGATTTCCGGCACAAAGTTGGCACCGAGGCCCTGGATCTTGTGCGGGCCTGGGGCGCCACCGTTGAGGATAGCGGAGTCCTTGGGCTCAACGGCAACGATCTGGACGCCGGGCTTGCGCTCCTTGAGGACTTGGCCGACGCCGGTGATGGTACCGCCCGTGCCAACGCCTGAGACGAAGATATCTACTTCCCCGTCGGTATCGGCCCAGATTTCCTCAGCGGTGGTGTCGCGGTGGACCTGCGGGTTGGCTTCGTTGGCGAACTGCTGCGCCCAAATCGAGTTCTCCGTGGTGGCCACGATCTCCTGCGCCTTTTCCACAGCGCCGCGCATGCCTTCGGAGCCGGGGGTCAGGACGATTTCCGCACCGTAAGCCCGGAGCATCACGCGGCGTTCCGTGGACATGGTCTCGGGCATGGTCAGGATGACCTTGTAACCGCGGGCTGCGCCCACCAAGGCCAACGCGATGCCGGTGTTGCCGGAGGTGCCCTCAACAATGGTTCCACCGGGCTTCAAAGCGCCGGACTTCTCCGCGGCGTCAATGATGGCAACGCCGATGCGGTCCTTGACGCTGTTGGCCGGGTTGTAAAACTCGAGCTTGACTGCCACGGTGGCATCGAGCCCCTCAGTAAGCCGGTTCAAACGGACCAGCGGAGTGCGGCCGACCAGCTGAGTGACGTCGTCGTAGATCCGTGCCATGAAAATTATGCCTATCTCTCAAGAGGGAATGCTGAGGTCAGCCTAGCCAGCCCGAACGAAACCCTGCTAAGCCGTAAGCCACGCGGAGTAATATTTCCGGGCCTTGGCCAACTTCGGGTTGATGATCACTTGGCAGTAACCCTGGTACGGATACTTTCCGTAATAGTTCTGGTGCACTTCCTCGGCTTCGAAGAATTCCGGCAGGCGCGCGACTTCCGTGACGATCGGATCCGACCATAACGCCTGGGCCCGCTCTATCGCTTCCTCGAACAGGATCTTTTCCTCTGTCGTGGAATAGAACATGGATGACCGGTATTGGGTTCCTACGTCATAGCCCTGGCGATTCAACGTGGTGGGGTCGTGAAGGGCGAAGAACATGTCCAGGATGATTTCTTCCGGAACCACGGACTCGTCGAAAGTTACGGCAACGACTTCGGCATGGCCGGTCGTTCCGGAACACACCTCGTAGTAGTCATTGCGGACGTGGCCGCCGGTATAGCCGGAGACTACTGAGCTGACGCCGCGGGTCTTCTGGTAAACAGCATCGAGGCACCAGAAGCAGCCGCCGCCAAGTACGAAAGTTTTCATGTTCTCTTCAATGGATGGGAGGGGCTGATGATTCCCGCAACACCTTACGGGACAATAACGGTGCCCGGCAGATACCGCGGAAAGTAAAGCCTGCCGATCCGGCTGAGTACGGGTGAGTAGGTAACAATAGGACTATGGAAGCCGTAAATACCCCCATAACTGATGCGGATTCCGGTGACGATGCCGGGGAAGCCATCGGGGACCCAACGCTCGGACAAGTGTTACTGGCTGTGGAGGAGCTCTGGCCGGAGTCCTTGGCCGAGGACTGGGACGAGGTAGGCCTGGTGGTCGGTCATCCCGCCGTTCCGGTGGAGAAGATCATGTTTGCCGTCGATCCCACGCTGGCCGTGATCGATGAGGCCATCGAGTGGGGGGCCCAACTGCTCATTACGCATCACCCTTTACTCCTCAAAGGCGTCAATTCAGTGGCTGCGACGTCCGCGAAGGGCCTGGCCGTCCATCGGCTTATTGAGGCCGGGGCCGCGCTGCTGACCGTCCACACCAACGGAGATTCGGCAGTCGGTGGCGTCTCGGACGTCTTGGCTGACGCCCTCGGGTTGGAAAACGTCTCGCCCCTTACGGTTGCCGCCAACGGATTACCCGAAGAAGGCATCGGCCGGGTCGGTGACCTCTCGGACATCATGACGCTGGGTGATTTTGCGGCCCGCGTTTTTGAAATGCTTCCCGCGGTCGCAGGCGGGGTGCGGGTGGCCGGCGACAAGGACGGGTTGGTCAAGCGGGTCGCGGTCTGCGGTGGTGCAGGTGACAGCTTGTTCGGTGCCGTCCGGGCGAACCACGCCGATGTGTACGTCACGGCAGACATGCGGCACCACCCGGCGTCCGAAGCCCGTGAGGGCACGCCCAATGGACGGCCCTACCTGATCGACGTGTCGCACTTCGCGAGTGAGTGGTTGTGGCTTCCCCCCGCTGCCGAGGCACTGGGTAACGTACTCGCGGACCAGGGGTACGACGTCGAAATCCGTGTCAGTACCACCAACAGCGATCCTTGGGACTTCATACTCACTCCCGCCGGGGACTAGAGTCTAGAAGGATACGGACAACCCCGGCAGCGCCGGGCGTCCGGCCGGGCTTGATTGGCAGGACCGGTGGGGACAAACGGAGGTAAGCGTGGCGAAGGCAGCACCGGCGGAACAATTGAAATTGCTTGAACTGCAGGGGCTGGATGCCAAGCTGAAGTCGCTGGCTGGCAAGCGGAAGGTGCTGGAGACGGATCCGCGGATCACGGATCTCACGGATGCGCTCAGGGTCGCAAACGGGGAGCTGGGAGCGGCAAAGGTTGCAGTGCACGACGCCGAGGCCGAACTCCGCCGCGCCGAGGCCGACGTCGAACAGGTAGCCACGCGTATTGAACGCGACGAAGCGCGGTTGAACAGCGGCACCGGACTCTCCAAAGACCTCGTCGCGCTGCAGAGTGACATCGCGTCACTGAACAAGCGGCGCTCGGACCTCGAGGATGTCGAGCTGGAGATACTCGAGCGGTTGGACGCATTGCGGGAGCGCCAAGCTGCACAGCAGGCGATCGTCGATGACATCCAAGGCTCGTTTGGCAGCATTCGGGCTGAGCTCGATGAGGCGATCGCCGAGATCGCGGCCGAAGAAGCGGTGGTGCGCGGGCAACGAGCCGCCTTCTCCGTATCCCTTGACCAGGCGATGGTCGCTGTTTACGAGAAGACTATCGCCAAGCGGGGAGTAGGCGCCGCGCGGCTCTTCCATGGCAAGTCCGAGGGGTCGGGCATGATGCTGAGCCCCGGTGACCTGGCTGAGGTCAGGGCAGCGGCGGACGATGAGATTGTTTTCTGCCCGGATTCCGGATGCATCCTCGTACGTTCGGCGGAATGGAACTGAACCATCCCGCTGGGAATTAACTGGAGAGAATGATGTTCAGCGCGTGTGGTTTACGCGCCGTTCCGATCTCAAGTTCCGCGGTCCAAATTTCCCGGGCTGCCTTGGCCAACTGATCCGGGGTGGCCGGTGCCTTGCCGCGCCTGGTCAAGAGGTGGCGGGCCAGCTCGCCGCGGGTGTGCTTGGCGAAGTGGCTGACCACCGTTCGCTTGCCACGTGCCTCAGTGAACACGTTGACATTGACCGTCTGCGCTGGCGGCGGAGCCCAAGCAGCGGCATATGTGCTGGAACGGCAATCCACCACCAATTCACCTTCCGCGCGCTTGGCGAGGGCGGCGTTGAGGTGCGGCTTCCAGAACGAGGCGAGGCGTCCGACGTCGGGCAGTGCGGTTCCCATGGAAAGCCGGTAGGCGGGCACGTGGTCGCCAAAGCCGATAGCGCCCCACAACGCCGAAATGACCAGCACTGAGTCGATCGCTTTGCGGCGCTGCGTCGGGGTCATGCTCTTGAAACCGAGGGCGTCGTACAGCACCCCCGAATACACTTGATGCGCAGGAGCTGCCGGCTCGGCATGCAGGCGGGTATTGCGTTCGACGTCGTCCCGCAGCGAAGCGCCCACCCCCAGCAACGCGAGGGCGTCCTGGTGCGAGCTGACTGTCCCGAGGGATTCCAGCACTTTTGCGCGGCAAGGATTCAGTTCCGGGAAGCTGAGGGACTCCCAGTCGACGGCGGAGCCCTTCACCGCGGGGGTCTTGCCTTCAGATGGCGGCAGCAGAATCAGCACCAGACGATACTAGCCGGATTTACGGGTGGAACTCGCGGAGAATTCGGCCGGGCAAGACGCCGGTAGACTGGAGCGCGGATGGGTTGACCAGGCGGTCGCGCGCCACGGAAGTGGCTCGAGGAACGTCCGGGCTCCACAGGGCAGGGTGGTGGGTAACGCCCACTCGGGGTAACCCGCAGGCCAGTGCCACAGAGAACAGACCGCCTGCTTCATCGGTGCCCGCACCGTGAACGGCAGGTAAGGGTGAAACGGTGGTGTAAGAGACCACCAGCTCCCTGGGTGACCGGGGAGGCTAGGTAAACCCCACCCGGAGCAAGGCCAGACAGGACACGTTTGAGGGCTGCCCGCCCGAGTGTCCGGGTAGGCTGCTGGAGGGCGTCGGCAACGGCGTTCGTAGATGGATGGCCGCCACTCCCGTTCCGGCAACGGATCGGGATGACAGAACCCGGCGTATCGGTCAACCCATCCATTTATTACCGCGCACTTTCCTGCCGACATCAGACCCGTGTGAGTGATTTCACGCCAGCTGGCAGATAGCTGGCAGGGTCCTCCCCGTAGAATGGTTCCTGAACGTGGAAGTTCTGCCGCCGGGACTGCGTTCGCAGCCGGCGGATTTTTCTTTGTTCTCGTTCAAGGTGCTGTGGGCGGACCGAAGCCCGGCCAGTGCCAGTGCCGCAGGATTACTCCGGGCGGCCGCCATCTGCATACGAGGACGTATGTAGTTGACCCAAGGAAGGTAGTTCTGTGAGCCAGACGTCAGATTCTTGTCTTGATAAGTGGATGGGCCGGGAGGCTCTCGCCGAGGCGATGATTCCAGTGATCGGCCGGTTGTACAGGGAAAACAACGTGGTCACCAGCATCCACGGCCGCAGCCTGATCAATAAATCCACCATGAACATCCTGAAGGCACACCGCTTTGCCCGCCGGATGAGCAACACCGAGCTCCTCCTTGAGGAAACGGCTCCGTTGCTGAATGCCTTGGCTGAGCTGGACCTTGGCGCGGCGGCCATTGACATTGCACGTTTGACGGAGAAGTACCGGGTAGAAGGCAACGGCGCCTCGCTCGATGAGTACCTGCGTGGCGAGCTTGCCGAGATTGTTGGGAAGCGCGGCGCTGATGACCGTACCAGCACCGACGTCGTGCTGTACGGTTTCGGGCGTATCGGGCGGTTGTTGGCCCGTATCCTGATCGAGAAGGCCGGCGGCGGGCACGGTCTGCGGCTCCGGGCGATCGTGGTCCGCAAGGGCGCCGAGAACGATCTGGTCAAGCGTGCCAGCCTGCTGCGCCGGGACTCCGTGCATGGTTCCTTCGAGGGCACCATCAGGGTGGATGAGGACGCCAACACCATCACCGCCAACGGTGTGCAGATCCAAGTCATCTACTCGGACAACCCCGCCACCGTGGACTACACCGCCTACGGGATCAAAGACGCCCTGGTGGTGGACAACACCGGCCGCTGGCGTGACGCCGAAGGCCTTTCCCAGCACCTGCAGAGCAACGGCGTGGCCCGTGTCCTGCTCACCGCCCCGGGCAAGGGCGAGCTGAAGAACATCGTCCACGGCATCAACCACCGCGACATCAACGACGACGACACGATCGTCACCGCCGCCTCGTGCACCACCAACGCGATCACCCCGGTGCTGAAGGCCATCAACGACAAGTTCGGCATCGTTCACGGCCACGTCGAAACGGTCCACTCGTTCACCAACGACCAGAACCTGATCGATAACTTCCACAAGGGCGACCGCCGGGGCCGTTCGGCGGCGTTGAACATGGTCATCACCGAGACCGGGGCCGCCAAGGCCGTAGCCAAAGCACTGCCGCAATTGCAGGGCAAACTCACCGGTAACGCCATCCGTGTTCCCACCCCGGATGTGTCCATGGCCATCCTGAACCTCAACCTCGAGAACGGCACCACCCGTGATGAGGTCAACGATTACCTCCGCGAGATGTCCCTCCACTCCGAACTCCGCAAGCAGATCGACTACATCGACTCCCCGGACGTCGTGTCCACGGACTTCGTCGGCTCCCGCCGGGCAGGCATCGTGGACGGGCTCGCAACCATCTCCAACGACAAAAACCTCATACTCTACGTCTGGTACGACAACGAGTTCGGCTACTCCTGCCAAGTAGTCCGCGTCATGGAAGAAATGGCCGGCGTCAACCCGCCGTCCTTCCCCGCGCGGGACGTTGTGGCGCCTATCGCAGTGCTTGAGGGCGCTGGCGCCTGATTGCCTGAAATAGTCGTGGGATTCCCGGCCTGTTCACTGGAAACGGTCGGGAATTCTGTCCAGAATGGGCATCATGGAAAGGGAGTCAACTATGGAACATGAAACCACCCTGGAACACGCGCTGGATGTCGCGCGCGCTAACCAGAAACAAGCTCAGAAGCTCCTTGATCAGGCAATAGCAGCCAACGCCACGGGCGACGTCACGGATCAACGCGTCGAGCAATTGCGGGGGCTCCTTGCCCTGGCCACGGAGGACCTGCAGCGGGTTACCCGGGAGCAATAGCCCCCACTGGTCCTCCACACTGGGGATAGCCGCGTGCCCGGCTGCTCAGTGCTTTACGCTCGAAGGACACCATCTACCTCTATCGGATAAAGGTCCTTTGAGTCTCACATATTCTGCCTATCAGCGGGCGCGGCGCAGGTCGCGGCAAGCATGGGCCATAATCTTGCTGGGCGCCGCCACCATCGTGGCGGCGCTCACTTGGTTCTTCCTTTCCGGCCAGTTCGCTGTGTCCGAGCCAGCAGTGTCGGGGCCAGTGGATGCCCCGGTCTTCAATCCTGCGTGGATGAAGCCCCTCCCGGGTGCGTCCGCTGTAGCGCCGGCTAAAGCCCTTGACGCGCTGGAACGCCTCAGGGTTAAGGGAAAGGCGCCTCAAACCGGGTACGACCGCACGCAGTTCGGCCAAGCCTGGCTGGATGTCGACCGGAACGGTTGCGACACTCGCAACGACATCCTGCGGCGGGACCTGTCCGCGGTGGTCTTTGCCGAAGGGTCTTCCTGCAAGGTTGCCGCAGGCGACTTCATGGAGCCTTACACCGGTCTGCGTGTCTCGTTCCGCAGGGGCCAGGACACCAGCGCCTCCGTGCAAATCGACCACGTGGTGGCCTTGTCCAACGCGTGGCAAACCGGCGCCCAGCAACTCACACCACAACAGCGCCAAACGTTGGCCAACGACCCCCTGAACCTTCTCGCCGCCGACGGCCCGGCCAACGTGAAGAAAGGGGCCGGCGACGCGGCGACGTGGTTGCCTGCCAACAAGAACTTCAGGTGCCACTATGTGGCCCGGCAGATTTCAGTCAAGACGGCATACAACCTCTGGGTTACCCCAGCAGAAAAGGACGCGATGAAGCGCATCCTGGGCTCATGCCCCGATCAGCAGACTATTTACAGCCGGAGGTAGCCGTGCCCCAGCTGCCACGTCCCGCCGTCGTCGATCCTTTCTAGAACCGTACGCTGCAGGGACGTGTCGCGGGGGAGTGCGTGCAGGTTTTCCAGGCCTCGCTGCCGGAAAGTGAAATACACAGCGTCCGTGGGGGCATCCGTGCATCGCTCCACCGTGAAGCGACGCGCAAAGGAGGCGATGTTGCTCGCTGGAAGCCGATCCAAGAGGTAGGGGTCAAGCATCCACGACTCACACGTGGCCAGGGCCGCACGCTTGTCCGAGAAATGCTGGGCAAAGAAGGAACGCGCCTCGGCGAAGCTGGCGTCAACCAATGCGGGGGAGAGGCTGCCCCCTTCCGGTATGTGCACTCCAAGGACCCACGACGGCGGTTCTGCCGCGCCGTCGTCCGCTCCTGCAGCCCGAATCAGGTGGAACTGGAGCCGCCCCAACCTGAACAAGTTCCCCGCCATGTGCAGCGTCAGCCAGGTCCAAGTGTCCAGCCCAAACTTCCCGTGGACGCGTCGGTTGATGCGTAACTGCAGCCCGACGTCTGCCAAGGTCGCGGACGAGACTGCGGGGCTGATTCCCAGCCGCCGATGATAGTCTGCCACTGTCGGCGCGAATCTTAGGAGGGCTTCAATCCAGTCAGTCTCAGAGCACTCATGCGCACCGGAGGGTCCGGCGGGGATAGCTTCTGACGGAAATGTTCCAAGCCGTCCATTCAAGGCGGCCAGCGCCTCTTTGACATGCTCGCTGGGCGGCGATGACAGGAGTTCTGCGCATCCAGCGGCGTCCTCGCCGCGGATGTCCAGGGTTTGGAACAACTCCCGGAACGGGGCGTCTACCACGGTCTTAGTGACCGAACGGATCGGGGTCGACGCCAGGCATCCAGGTCAGGCCAGGGACGCCCCATCCGTTCTTCTTGGCCTGCTTCATGGCTTTCCTGGCGTATCGATCGACCAGTTTGTTGACGTAGAGCTTGCCGTCCAAATGATCAAACTCGTGCTGCAGGATCCGGGCGAACCAGCCGGTCGCTTCAAAGTCCACAGGGTTCCCGTCACCGTCGAAGCCTTCGACACGGGCCCACTCGGCGCGTTGGAGCGGGTAATACTCGCCAGGGAAGGACAAGCAGCCTTCGACGTCTTCGTCCGGATCCGGTAGGGCACCGGAAACCTTTGACAGGGTCAAGGTCGGGTTCACCAAGACACCTTGATCCGGCGCGTCGTCGTCGTTGGCGTATTTGAAAATGAAGATGCGCTTGCCCACGCCCACTTGGGGCGCAGCCAGGCCAACGCCGTTGGCGGCGTCGTTCGTTTCAATCATGTCCGCAATGAGTGACCGCAGCTCGTCGTCGAAACGCTCCACTTCGCTGGCGCGGCGGTGCAAAACAGGTTCGCCCCAGATTGTTACTGGCAGGACGGTCATGTTTGTTCTTCCTTCGTTGATCGCGGTGATCCGGAAACGGGCCTGCCGCCTTGGTTAAAACAAAAGGCCGCACCGGGTAACCGGTGCGGCCTTTGTGGAAACCGGCTCTGGAGCCAATCTCGGTGGGGTGAGCTACGGGGGTTGAACCCGCGACCTCCTGGACCACAACCAGGCGCTCTGCCAACTGAGCTAAGCCCACCATGTGCCATTTGGGCGGAACCGTTTCACCGGCTTTCCTTCAGGGCAACGACAAATAGCTTACCTGCTGTTTTGGGGTGCAAAGTCCACTTTTGCCCCTTATGGCAAAAAAACCTCAAAATTTGCTGCAGATCACACTGTCTTCCCGGGTGCCAACGTTTCGGCCGTGGCCGTGATGTCCTTGGAAATGCGCTGTGCCGTGGCGGTATCGGGTCCTGGGGCGGGCACGAAGACTGCTTCGCGGTAGTAGCGGAGCTCATCGATGGAATCCTTGATGTCGCCCAACGCGCGGTGGCCGCCGTGCTTGGCCGGGGACTGGAAGTAAGCCCGGGGGAACCAGCGCCGGGAAAGTTCCTTGATGGTGCTGACGTCAATGACCCGATAGTGCAGGTGCTCGATAATGTTGGGCATGTCCCGGGCCAAGAACACCCGGTCAGTTCCTACCGAGTTGCCGCCCAAGGGTGCCTTGCGGGGGTCCGGAACCCACTTCTCGATGTACTCCAACACCTCGGCCTCGGCCTCGGCCATGGTCTTGCCGTGGGGGAGTTCGTCCAGGAGCTTGGAACGGGTATGCATGTCGCGCACGAAGTCGTTCATCTGTTCGAGTGCGGCATCGTCGGGCTTAATGACGACGTCGACGCCGTCGCCAAGGATGTTGAGCTCGGAGTCAGTAACAAGCGCTGCGACCTCGATCAAGGCATCGTTCTCGATATCCAGTCCGGTCATTTCGCAATCGATCCAAACGATGCGTTCATTAGTAATAGGCACCCGCACAGCCTATCGTTCAGGTCCTTGCAAGTGCTCCGATGGTAGGCTTTTCGAGCAAGGCAGTGTCTTTTTTCCTGCTGTGCGAAGCCCCTGGAGATGCACGTATTGCCCCGAAGTGCTCGGGCCAACGATTGGATGACCACCACATGACGGTGCCTGTACCCGCCCAGAAGGCCGGGAAACCAGCGCTGTCCGCGGACGCCGCCTTGAGCGAGGTGGACAACGCCCGGTCGCCACTCATCGCTGGTTTCGTAGGTTCCATGTTCCTGGTGATCGGTTCGCTCGGAGTAGGCTGGCTCGCCCCAGTGTCCGAACTGCGTCGGCTTCCGCTCTTCATTTGGATGCGCACCGAAGGCGTGGGCGTGTCCATATCCATCGTGCTCGTAGCTGTAGGTGGAATGCTGTTGATCCGCGCCTGGCTCCGTTTGGGGCAGCGTGTACGGGTATGGGGACTCGAAGCCCGCAAGGCAACGTTGCGAGCGATTCTGGCTTGGGGCTTGCCGATGGTGTTCACGATTCCTTTGTTCAGCAGGGATGTTTACGCGTACATCGGCCAAGGCCGGTTGATGGTCGAGAAGATCAATCCTTACGAGAACGGCATTTCGGCGCTGCCCAATTACTTCCAGCTCGGCGCGGACAAGATGTGGACTGAGGCACCCGTTCCTTATGGTCAGTTGTTCCTCTGGATAGAACAGTTCGTGGTGTGGGTGACCAACGTGCAGCCCGAGGCAAGCATCATGCTCTTCCGGTTGGTGGCCCTCGTGGGCGTGGCCCTCTGTGTTGTTTACATCCCAAAGTTGGCCGAGCTTCACGGCGTCAATCCGCACCGTGCCTTGTGGCTGACCGCCGCAAACCCACTCTTCCTGACGAACTTCATAGCCAGCATCCACAACGATTCCCTCATGATCGGGTTGGCCCTGGCAGGGCTCTATTACTGCGCCACGCGCCGCGTTATTCGCGGCATCCTGTTGGTGACGCTCTCTATCTCGGTCAAACCCATCACTGTGGTTTTCCTGCCCTTTATCGGCCTCCTGTGGGCAGGCAAGGGCGCCTCGTGGCCACGGCGGATTCTCTTCTGGTTCCTCACCGCGGCTTTGAGCCTCGGAGTCTTGTACGCGATGAGCCTGTTCAACGGTTATGGGTTCGGTTGGATCAAAGGCCTCTCAGCGCCCGGAAGTGTGGCGATTTGGTATGCGCCAACAGGGTTGATCGGTTTGATCGTTGCCTCCATCCTGAACGTCTTTGGTGTGGACGGTTGGGGCGTCGCCCAGTGGGTTTACGACGCCGGCAAGGTACTCATGGTGGGGGCCGTGGGCTGGCTGGTATTCCGTGGCGACTACGATCGGCTCATCCGACGCCTGACGTTGGCTTTCGCCGCAATCGTCGTGCTGTCGCCCATGATCCAGTCTTGGTACGTCGTCTGGCTCCTGCCTCTGTTCGCCGTGACGGGAATTCGCAACGACTGGCAGGTTAAGGCCGTCTACTTTGTGGTCGCCTTCTTCATGATTTATGGCATTTCCGATCAATTGGATGTGTTCCCGTACTTGCAGAGCGAGGACCTGGGGCTTGCGCTGACGTTGGCGCGCAATGCTGCCGCGATCATTGCGCTGCTCTTTGCCGTGTACCTGATCTTCGTTGATCCGAAAACCAAGAGCCTGTTCCGCAAGCGCGACTTACCAGGATTACGCCCAATTATTTGAGTGCATCGAAGCCTGCGCGTCCTCAGGTCCTCAGCTCGGATGGGTTGCGAGCAGCCGCAGAGCCTCACGCTTTGATAAGGGACTCAGCGATGGTGCATTTTCGGCTGCGAATGCCCTGACCCATTCAGGATCCGTCTTGCTGTATTCACGCAGCGCCCAACCGATGGCTTTCCGGATGAAGAACTCTTTGTCGGCGAGATTGGGTTTGATGACAGCGGCTAAAAGACTCGGATCTGTTGCCCCTTTGGCCCCCAATTGCGCAGTGATGGACGCCCGGCGAATCCACATGTCGTCATCCGTGGACCACCGTAGTAACAGGGGTGTCAGAGTGCTGCGATGGGATATGAGCAGGGTACAAATCCGATGCGAGACTCCGTCTACCAAGTCCCACCATGCCCCCGTCCGGATGATTTCCTCGTACACCGGCATCATCTCCAAGTCTTGGGCAACCAATTTCAGCCCGGTGAGATCGATAGCGGCATAGCGCTCTTCACGAGCTTCGGGTTTCCGCCAGAGCTCAAGGGCCGCATCTCGCACCTGATCGGGTGTGGTCAACGGGAATTGTTCAAGAGAGGCTTTGACGATTCTTCGAACCTCGGGAACACGAACGCCCCAGGAGGGCATGGTCGATTTCATATACGCCTGAGCTCCCCGGGCCCTGTCGCCATCCGCAGCAGACCGCAGCGCCGAGCGGATCGTTGTCACCAAATCCGTGGTTGTCATCCCCTAACCCTAAGTCGGGGCACGACCCGCCGAGCCCCTTGCAGATTGAGCACCTTTGCAGATTGAGCACCCTTACAGGCAACCAGCAAAGGAGCAAACCGCGGACCGCCGGCGCGGGACCGGCGGGTGCCGCTATTGCCTCGGTGATCAAGCAGGCGCGCCAACCAACTCGCCCGTCGAAGTATCTACGAGGACACTCCCGACTCCGTCGAGAATGTCCACGCCCACCACCTCGGACTCGTCCTCCGGAGGCGCCTGCATGTCGTCGTCGGATTCCGGGTCCTGGCCGTTAGTGCTGGCGGGCTGTGCAGCGTTCCCATCGTTCCTATCTACAGCCCTCGTATCAGCTGGTTCAGAGGTGCCGTTCATCCGTGTGAAGTTTGCCGAACCCCACATAAGGTCATGCCCAACGGACTCAGCGTCGATCTCGGCTACGTGATAGATGCGCCCCTCATGCTCCCATTGCCGCAGGCGGAGCCTCCCCACCACGATCACGCGCTGGCCCTTTTTCACACTGCAGCCCACGTGGCCGGCCAAGTAACGGAAGGACTGGACCGTGTACCAGTTGGTGTTGCCATCCACCCACTGGCTGCTGGCGCGATCGTAGCGGCGCTCGGTGGTGCCCAGACGGAATGACGCGGTGGATGTGCCCCGCACCGTGGTGGAAGTTTTTACCTCGGAGGCCACGAAGCCCCGGACGGTGATGGTGTCGTTCATAGCTGGTCCTTCTCGATGTAGGGAATGCCTGTCCGGCCACTTCAGCTTTGTTCATCGAGAACCGCCCATGCAGATGCATTTCCCTCTATGTGGATAAACCGCGCATAAGAAGCTCTGTGGAGGAGAGGACAGTTACCACTCCGTGGCGGCTGGACGGCCAAACGCACTGTAAACTCTTTGTGGCGTCAGCAAGGCCATCAGGTCTGGTGGCCCATGCCTCAGTAGCTCAGGGGATAGAGCAGCGGCCTTCTAATCCGCCGGTCGGGGGTTCGATTCCCTCCTGGGGCACCAAATACCCCCGGTCTAAGGACCGGGGGTGATTTGTTTTCAGATGGCACCTAGGACTGGCCCGATTCGAGCAATTCCTTGAGGTTTTGCAGCACCAGACGCCACGTCCCCGAGGACTGCTCGACTTCTTTATCAGTCGTGTTGTTGCCCTGCGTGATAGTGATAACTGTCCCATCGGCACTTTCGGCCAGCCGGTATTCCACCGTGTGATAGTTCTCCGGCACGTCGGCGAGCCCGGTAGACGGGCTGAAGTGCGTGGTCTTCAGCAGTTCCGGAGGCTCAAACACCAGGATGGTGCCTTTATCCCGGTACGAGGTCCCGTTGTACTCACCGGAGTACGTGATGGGTTCACCCACTCGCCAGGTGCTGGTGACAGTGGTCCCTAAAAAGTATTGCCTGATGATGGCGGGATCAGTCAGGGCTTGCCACACTTCCTCGCGCCTGGCACCTATGGTCACGGAAACTACGGCATCGGCGGCGTGTCCATTCATCGCGGCGCTTTCCCTTTCTGCTGGTGTGGAACGGTCGTGCATCGGTTGGCATCGTCCTGAGCGAAACGGTACGCCGGTCAACGCCGTGAGTGAATGGCACAATGGCTACGTGATAAGCACGCGAATTCCCCGGGAGCAAAGCAAAGGCAGGCGAAAGCCCAAGGCGGGCGCCCTCACGGCAGCAGCCGGCGTGATGATTGCTGTGGTGTTCTCCTCAACGTCCTGCGCTGCCACGCCCCCTGCTGGTCCGGAGGTCTCCGCCGTGGCCCCGGATTCCACTCCTACGCCGAGCCTTGACCCTGCCGTGGCTGCCTCTGAGTCACTCATGGAGAGCACCCTGAAAGGGGTCCTCGCCCGCAACCCCAAACCAGACCAGGAAGCCTTGCGCGCCGCTCTGGTGTCGGCAGGCATTCCCGCTGCCAACGTGGAAGTCTCGGTAAGCCGCACACCCACTGGTTTGGACGTTGACGCGATGGAAGCTGCGGCGCTGACCGGCGCGAGCTGTGTGATGGGACAGATTCGGGATGGCGGGGTAGCGATCTCGGTGCTGCCCGTGCTGACCACGGGAAAGTGTTTTGTAGGAGACTCACGCTGACCAGGGCATAACGCCCGAATGTGAGATCTGTCCTCCAAGCCATTAGATTTAAGGGCATGGCGGAATTTATTTACACGATGACCAAGGCCCGCAAGGCCGTTGGCGACAAACTTATTCTGGACGATGTCAGCATGTCGTTCTATCCCGGCGCGAAGATTGGCGTGGTGGGTCCTAACGGTGCCGGTAAATCCACCATCTTGAAGATCATGGCCGGCCTGGACACCCCTTCCAACGGAGAGGCCCGCCTGAGCCCCGGATACACCGTGGGCATCCTCCTGCAGGAACCGCCGCTGAACGAGGAAAAGACAGTCCTCGGCAACGTTCAGGAAGGCGTTGGCGAGATCTACGGCAAGATCCAACGCTTCAACGAGATCTCAGAAGAAATGGCCAATCCGGACGCCGACTATGACACTCTCCTCGATGAGATGGGCAAACTCCAGGAAGCCATTGATACCGCTGACGCATGGGACTTGGACTCCCAGCTGGAGCAGGCAATGGACGCTTTGCGTTGCCCGCCGGCCGATGCCGACGTGACCGTTCTGTCCGGTGGTGAACGCCGCCGCGTTGCGCTGTGCAAGCTGCTTTTGCAGAAGCCTGACCTTCTGCTTCTCGACGAACCCACCAACCACTTGGACGCAGAGAGTGTGCTCTGGCTGGAGCAGCACCTGTCGAGCTACCCCGGCGCCGTCCTCGCCGTGACCCACGACCGTTACTTCCTGGACCACGTTGCCGAGTGGATTGCAGAAGTGGACCGCGGACACCTCTACCCCTACGAGGGCAACTACTCCACGTATCTGGAGAAGAAGAAAGCCCGTCTGGAAGTCCAGGGCAAGAAGGACGCGAAGCTCTCCAAGCGCCTCACCGAAGAGCTCGAGTGGGTTCGGTCCAACGCCAAGGGGCGCCAGACCAAGTCCAAGGCCCGTTTGGCCCGCTATGAGGAAATGGCTGCTGAAGCGGAGCGCACGCGCAAGCTGGACTTCGAAGAGATCCAGATTCCGCCGGGACCGCGCCTTGGCTCCTTGGTCATCGAAGCCAAGGACTTGAAGAAGGGCTTTGACGATCGTGTCCTGATCGAGAACCTTTCCTTCTCGCTGCCCCGTAACGGCATCGTAGGCGTCATCGGCCCCAACGGTGTTGGTAAGTCCACGTTGTTCAAGACCATCGTTGGAATGGAAACCCTCGACGGCGGCGACCTCAAGATCGGTGATTCGGTCAAGATCTCCTACGTCGACCAGTCCCGTGGCGGTATCGACCCGAACAAGAGCCTCTGGGAAGTCGTTTCGGATGGGCTTGACCACATTCAGGTGGGCCAGGTGGAGATGCCATCACGTGCCTACGTCTCTGCGTTCGGGTTCAAGGGCCCGGACCAGCAGAAAAAGGCCGGGGTCCTGTCCGGCGGTGAGCGTAACCGCCTGAACCTGGCCTTGACGCTCAAGCAGGGTGGAAACCTCCTCCTCCTTGACGAACCCACTAACGACCTCGACGTCGAAACTCTCAGCAGCCTGGAAAATGCGCTCCTTGAATTCCCCGGCTGTGCAGTGGTGGTCTCGCACGATCGTTGGTTCCTTGACCGGGTGGCAACCCACATCTTGGCCTATGAAGGCAACGATGAGAACCCGGCCAAGTGGTATTGGTTCGAGGGTAACTTCGATTCCTACGAGGAAAACAAGGTGGAGCGGCTCGGCCCGGACGCCGCGAAGCCGCACCGTGTGACGCACCGCCGCCTGACGCGCGACTAAGTTTCGGCGCCCGCCGGAGCTACAGCCCGGAGGACACGAAAATGGCCGGCCTCTTCCAAGGGGCCGGCCATTGTGCGTTGCGGAGGGAACTACGGAATCCTGACCATGCCCTCTTGGGCGACCGTGGCTACGTGCAGGCCCTCGCGGTTGAAGATGCGGCCTGTGGCAAGCCCGCGGGCGCCCTGTGCGCTGGGGGACTCCTGGACATACAGCATCCACTCATCGACCCGGACCGGACGGTGCCACCACATAGCGTGATCCAGGCTGGCGACGCTCATGCCCGGCGTTACCCACGCCAAACCATGCTTGCGGAGGATCGGCTCGAGCAAGGTGTAGTCGCTGGCGTACGCCAAGGCAGCGCGGTGCAGGTTTGGATCATCCGGCAAAGGGCCTATGGTCTTCATCCAGACGGCGTTGGTGGGCACGTGCTCCGTGGGGGAAGAAACGTACAGGGCCGGATCGATGTGGCGGACATCAAATGGCCGTTCGTAGGACATATGCCGCGCCAATGGATGGTCGAATTCGGACAACAGTTCCGCTGCGCTGGGCAGCGACTCCGGATCGGGGATTCCTTCCGGCATGGTTGACTGGTGGTCCAAACCGGTATCCTCCACCTGGAACGAGGCGATCATGGAAAGGATCGGCACACCGTTTTGGTAGGCATGAACCCGCCTCGCGGAGAACGAACGGCCGTCTCGTAGCCGCTCTACACCGAACGTGATGGGCTGGTTCGCATCTCCCGGGCGCAGGAAATAACCGTGCATTGAATGCGCGATCCTGTCCGGCTCCACGGTGCGCATGCCGGCGATCATCGATTGCGCCAAGACCTGGCCGCCGAAAACCCGGTGCCGCGGTTGCTTCTGGGACGGTCCAAGGAAGATATCCTCATTGGTCCTGGCGCCGTCGAAGTCACCAAGGTCCAGCAAATCAAGCAACACTTCCATGGGATCCTCGGCCGGCGCCTCCGCCGTGAGGCCTGTGTTCGTCTCAGTCATGGTTCGACTCTAGACTCCGCCCTGACCCCTCTCAACCGCGGACATGCCGGTAGAGTCGAGGATGTGACAGACGTCCTGACCCAGTCCCTCCGTTTCGCCGATCCCCGCGACCTCGCTGACCTGAGAACATTCGTCACCAGGGCAAAGAGCATTGACGACGGCGCTATCCGCCTGCAGGCGTCCGGCCACGTCCTTGCCGGTTACGTGTGCGTCCTTAAGCCGAGGATCTTGGGTGAGTCCACCCCGACGGTCCTCGGGCTAAGGACCATGGCCCTCAGTGAGCCTGCCGCGGTCGATGTAACAGTGACTCTGGGTTCTGTCATGGACCGGCTGGCCCGTGCCGGTGCCGGGGACGTTGAGTTGCCCATACCGCCGTCGACCGTTTCGGAGTCGTGGGCCGGCGTCGGAGCCCCCCGTAGCGGCTGGGAATCATACGGGGCGTTGACCGACGCCGAGCTGACGGCGGCAGCGGAAGCCGGCATCGCCGAGGTAGCCCGACTGGTCCCGCAAACCGCAGGTGCCGCCGTCGTGAACACTGCACGAGCTGCTATCTGGGGCCGTGAGATGCCCGGCGTGGATGGGCTGCCAACCGGCGCTGCTTTCGCTGCTTTCGCCTTGGGTTTCCTTGCCGACGGCGAGCAGCACCTCTACCGTCATGGCCGTTGGTTCCGCCTCAGCGGTCCTCGGGGCCATGTGTTGGTACGCACGGGTGCCGGCTTAGGGCCCGGTTTCCCGGCCCACGGTTCCTAAACCGAGGTTCCTAAACTGAGCTTCCTAGACCCAAGGTTCCCCAGCCCAGAAGCCGGTGTTCACGGGCCGGGTTGCGTCCCGGCGGATGGGCTGTTGATCATGGTGAGCGCCGCGCGCTCCATGTAGTCCCACAGCGTTCCCTCATGCAAGGGCGGCAGGTTCAAGGAGTCGACGGCGGTCCGCATGTGGAGGAGCCACCGGTCCTTCGCTTCGGGGGTTACCTTGAACGGCATATGGCGCATGCGCAGGCGGGGGTGGCCACGTTCTTCGCCGTAGGTGGTGGGGCCACCCCAGTACTGCTCGAGGAACATCAGGAATCGCCGCTTGGCCGGGGCCAGGTCCTCCTCCGGATACATGGGCCGAAGGATCGGATCGGTTGCTACTCCGTCATAGAAAACATCGATGAGTTTGACGAAGGTTTCGTGCCCGCCAACCGCAGCATAGAAACTGTCCGTGTACGTTGGCTGGCTGAAGGGATCGTTCTGCATCAGTTGGCGTCGCGGACCTGCTTCCGGCGCCGGTGACGGATCAGGGCTGGTATTACTCATTCGATTTCTCCTCAACTTTGACCGGGCGCGGCGTAGCGGATGACATGGCGCCAGCAGGTGCCATGGAGGCGGCGTGCGCGTCCGGATCGTCGCTGTCATCGGGCGCATCGAGCGGAACGTAGTTACCTTGGGAGCGGTTGCCCACGCGCAGGATTTCGCCGTTCCGGAGGTACCAGATGGCTCCGTCCTCGGCGCGGACGCGGGTGATCCGCAGTCCCACGGATTCAACGGTGCCAACCACTTCGCTGGTAACGATCACGTCGCCGATGCCGTATTGATCCTCGATGGTGATGAAGATGCCGGCGAGGAAGTCCCTGATCAACTGCTGCGCGCCGAAACCGATGGCCACGCCCAGGATTCCCACGCTGGTCAGGAGGGGCGCGACATCCACGTTCATGAATTTGAGCACGTAGATGATGACGATCACCACAACGATGACGCTGACAAGGCTTGTCAGCAACGAACCGATGGTTTCCGCGCGTTGTGAGCGCCGTTCATGGTCCAGGGCGCGAATGGCCGGCTGAACCCATTTGAAGTGCGGCTTCTTGAAAAAGGTGGTACCGGCAGATACGCGCCTGGTGATTCTAACGATGATGAAGCGTGCCACGATCCACACGACCAGGCCAATGCCCACCGTGATGAGGATTGACACCACATCTATGCTTTCCGGTGCAAGGGTCCCTGCAAGGGGGAGTGAGGTCAAGGTGGAATAACTCCTTGTCGTCGGCCAGTGTTCGCCGGGTGCGGAACACTGTTTCCACGTTCAACACTATCGCCGTGGAGTCACCTCGCGTTCCCTCAGCGGGTCGAACAGGGCTCGAATGCAGTCGGGCAGGGGGCTAAGCCGCCGTCGTCGTTGTTGGCTCGTGGTGGACCGGGAAGTTGACGCTGCGCGCGATGAAGCACACTTGGTTGGCTTCGTGGTGGAGTTGGGCCAGGAGTTCTGCGTGTTCCGGGTTGTCGATGGTGACGGAGGGTTTCAACGTCACGCTCTGGAACTGCCCGCTGCCATCCCGGTTGAGGATCATGAGGCCCTCTGCGTTGTCCTCGTAGCCGGTCACCACCACTCCATGCTTGACGGCGACGTGAAGGAAAGACAGCATGTGGCACTGCGAGAGGGCGGCAAGAAGCAATTGTTCAGGGTTGTAACGGGAGCGATCGCCGTGGAATGTGGGGTCGGCGGAGCCTTGCAGGACCGGCAGCCCGGGAATCTGGACATCGTGGTCGCGGGAATAGCCGCGATAGCTTGCAGTGCCTTCGCCCAAGTTGCCTGTCCAGCGCACGGTCACGGCGTAGTGGTGTTCGTTCAGGCCCATGCGGACAGTTTAGCCGTGGCCAGTGACCGCCCGCACGGACGTGGAAGGGGCCTGCTCAGTGGTCGGCCGCCCGGGCGCGGAGGGCGCGGGCAACGGCGTCGCGGTTTTCCAGCATCATGCGCCGAAGCGCAGCACTGTCTTCCGGCAACCCTGCCAGGAATTCATCTGTCCGGTCCACGGTTGCCTGGGTGGTGAGTTGGGCCGGATAGAGCCCGACGACGATCTGCTGGGCCAAGGCGTGCGTACGTTCCTTGACGATTCCGGGCACCGCTTCAAAGTACTTTTCCGCGTACGGCTCCAGGAGGGTTGTGTCTGGCACGCGCATGAATCCTGCCACGGCCGAGGCCTGCAGGGCATTGGAGAGCTCTCCCTTGACCACAATCGACTCCCACGCGGCGGCCTTGGCTTCCGGCGTCGGGATGGCGGCTGTGGCTTGCGCCGCTGCGTTCTGACCGTTGGAGGTGTTGTCCCGGGCAAGTTCCTGGTCGATGCGATCCTGGCCCTGGCGCGCGCCTGCGACGAGGGCGGTCAACAGCTCCCACCGCATGTCCTGGTCCACGGTGAGCCCTTCAAGGGCGTCCGTGCCGTCGAGAAGGGCCTGGATGCGGTCCAACTGCCCTTCACTGCGCGCAAGTTGCGCGAAGGACTTGGCGAATTGCAACTGGGCGTCAGAGCCGGCTTCCGCCGATTGTGCCAGGTTCCATAGTTCATCCGCAGCTTTGATGGTGGTGCCCAGCTTGTGCTCTGCGGCGACGTAGTAGGTCAACGTGGTGGCGAGTTGGCGGAGTTGGACCAGGATCACGGACGAGTCTGTTTCGTGGGCAATGTTGGCCAGAATCAGGTCCACATAGCCGCGCGCGGGAGTTTCGCCGTCGCGGGCGGCATCCCAGGCCGAACCCCACACCAGGGTGCGCGGGAGGCTCTCGGCGAAGTCCTTGAGATGGGACTTCGCGGTGGCCAGTGAGTGTTCGTCGAGCCGGACTTTGGCATAGGCGAGGTCGTCGTCGTTGATCAAGATGAGGTCCGGACGGTTCAAGCCCACCAGCGCCGGCACTTCGGTGCGGGGCCCATCGACGTCGAGCTCCTCACGGTGGGTACGCTCCAGCTTTCCTTGGGCCGAGAGTGTGTAGAAGCCGACAGCCAAGCGATGTGGGCGGAGCGTGGGCTGTGCATCAATCGCGGTCTGGAGGATCGCGAAGTCGGTGATGGCGCCGGAGTCATCGACAGCAACCGCGGGGGCCAAAGTGTTCACCCCGGCAGTTTCCAGCCACAACCTGCCCCAGCCGTCCAAGTCCCGGCCGCTTGCTGCCTCAAGCTCCACCATCAGGTCGGCCAGTTCCGTATTGGTCCAGGCATGTTTGGCGAAGTACGACCGGACGCCGGTCATGAATTGTTCCTGGCCTACCCATGCCACCAGCTGCCGCAGCACTGAGGCGCCTTTGGCGTAGGTGATGCCGTCGAAGTTGACCTCTACGTCCGCAAGGTCATTGATCTCGGCAAAAATCGGGTGCGTAGTGGGCAATTGATCCTGGCGGTAGGCCCAGGACTTCTCCACGGAGGCAAAGGTGGTCCAAGCGCTCTTGAACTCCGTGTTCTCCACTGCGGCCAAGTGGGACATGTATTCGGCAAAGGACTCGTTGAGCCACAGGTCGTTCCACCAACGCATGGTGACGAGGTCGCCGAACCACATGTGCGCCAGCTCGTGAAGAACGGTGATGGCTCGCCGTTCCACCTGGGCGCCGGTGACTTTGCCGCGGAAGACGTAGCCTTCCAAGATGGTCACCGCACCGGCATTCTCCATAGCACCGGCGTTGAATTCGGGGACAAAGAGCTGATCGTATTTTTCGAACGGATAAGGGTGGCCGAACTGTCCCTCGAAGAACTCAAATCCCTGCCGGGTCAACTCAAAGATGTTCTCCGCGTCCAAATACTGCATGAGTGACGTGCGGGCGAACAGTCCGAGGGGAATAACTCGCCCGTCCGAACTCGTGACCTCGGAGCGCACGGACTGGTACGGACCTGCGATCAGTGCCGTCACATAGGAGGACAGCCGTGGAGTCGGAGCGAATTTCCACACTGAACGTGCGCTGCCATCTTCGGCCGGCTCTATTTCCGTAGGTACCGGAGTGGGGGAGTTGGAAACGACATCCCAATACGAGGGAGCTGTGACGGTGAACGTGAAGCTCGCCTTAAGGTCAGGCTGCTCGAACACAGCGAACATGCGCCGTGAATCCGGGACCTCGAACTGGGTGTAAAGGTACGCCTCGCCATCGACGGGATCCACGAAGCGGTGCAGGCCCTCGCCGGTGTTCATGTACGGAGCGTCGGCTACGACCACGAGTTCATTCGCGGCTCCAAGGTCCGGGAGCTGGATCCGAACGCCATCGGACACCTCCGCCGGGTCCAAAGTGTTCCCGTTCAGGGTGACGCTGTGCACGGCATGGGTGATGGCGTCAATGAATGTCGTGGATCCCGGAACCGCGGAGAACTTCACGACGGTGGTGGAACCGAAAACTTCAGGTCCCCTGGTCAGGTCCAATGTGACGTTGTACGACTCGACGTTGAGCAATGCGGCACGAGTCGCAGCTTCGCTGCGCGTTAGGTTCAGGCCTGGCAAGTGATTCCTCCGGATATGCTGACCGGCCGGTGGATGGCCGTTTGGTGTGAAGACAGTCTTTCACTTCTGGGCTGGATGGCAAGGAAGCCCGCCAAAGTGTCGGTTCCACGGAGTAGCGTTGGAGCATGGGAACGTTCCGGGAAACTCTCGATCTCCGCGCTCTTCGGTTCGCGTTGGTCTTTCCGATGCTGCTCGCCATCGGCTTTGCATCCTGCTCGCAGATGCTGCGCAACAACCTCCCTGATCCGGTAGCTGTCATGTGGAATGCCGACGGCGGCAGTTCCTTTGCGCCTTTCGGCGCGTACGTAGCCGGAGGCTCGGGGCTTATTGCGCTCTTCGGTTGGGTGACGTTTATCCAGGCTGTTCCTCTCTCCAGGCCTGTGGTGATGCGGCGAATCATGATGGGCATCGGCCTCATGGTCAGCCTCTTCATGACGACGGTCCTTGCCGCCGGGCTCGTTGGTCAATCGGGCGTTGGAAACGCACGCCTTTCACATGTTGACCCCATCGTGCTGGCGATGGGCAGTGGCGCTGCTCTGGCGCTCGGTGTGGTGATGATGTTCGCGTTCAAGCCGGACCCCCGCTGGACGGCCGAGGACGACGCCGCACTGCAGAGCGAGCTGCGCCTGCTGGCTGACCCCGACCTCGCCAGGGACAGTCTCAGGATGTGGGTCCACGCAAGGAGTTCGGTCTTCGTCATGATCATCGTGTCCGCCGGGTTTCCGGCTGCGTTGATCGCCGTGGTGATTCCATGGCTCGGGGCCTTGGTGGCGGCTGCCGCGTTGGTGGCTGCAAGTTTCCTGTTCGCACGGGTTCGGGCCGACCGGGACGGGCTGCAGGTGTTTGCCGCTGGCGTTCTTCGCGTCCTGCGGGTTCCGGCCGGAGACATATCCGCAGCAGCGGCCGCCGATGTGAAGGCCGCCGATTTTGGAGGCTGGGGTTTGCGGCACCACGAAGACAGCACCGCCATGCTCGTCAGCAGCGGGCCCGCCGTCGTCGTCAACCAGAGGAACGGGCGCCGCGTGGCGCTGAGCGCCGGCACCCAAGACGCAGCGGATAAGGTCGCGGGGATCCTCAATCGCGCCGCGAACAGGGCCCAGCACGGCGGGCAGGCCTAACCTCCGGGGGAGCGGTAACCTAGGTAGCGAATCCCTGATCGCCGCACCCGGCCGGGTGCCGTACCGGCGCCACTAAGACGGGCCACAAAGAACGGAACAGCTGTGACTACACCTCGCGTCCACATCGCTACGGACCACGCCGGCATGGAACTGAGCGCCCACCTTGTCAGCCACCTCGCGGCCAAGGGATATGACGTCGTTGACCATGGACCCAAGGTGTACGACGCCTTGGACGATTACCCGTCGTTCTGCATCAATGCCGCTGCGGCCGTCGTCGCCGACCAGCAGGCGGGAGTGCACGCCCTCGGCATCGTCTTGGGTGGTTCCGGCAATGGCGAACAAATTGCGGCCAACAAGGTCAAGGGAGTTCGCGCTGCCTTGGTCTGGAACATGTCCACGGCCAAGCTGGCCCGCGAACACAACGATGCCAACGTGGTGGCTGTGGGCGGCCGCCAGCATTCGGTCGAGGAAGCAACCGGGTTGATTGAAGCGTTCCTGGAGGAACCCTTCAGCAACGACGAGCGCCACGTGCGCAGGATCGGAAAGATCGCCACCTACGAGGCCACCGGCGAGATCGTCCAGTAGTGCCCGAAGGCCACTCAATCCATCGCTTGGCGCGTCAATTCCAAGATGTTTTTGGCGGCCAGCAGTTGGACGTATCCAGTCCGCAAGGACGGTTTGCCGCCGGTGCGCATCTGCTCACCGGACACACCATGGTGGAAGCGCTGGCGCACGGAAAGCAGCTCTTCCTACGGTTTGACCATGGCCTCTACCTGCACGTCCACCTGGGCCTCTACGGGGCATGGAGTTTCGGCGGCGACGGTTCGTTCACCGGAGCCTCCAGTATTGGCGCACCGCGACGGGTAGGTGAACGGGAAACCGGTAAGGCTACCAGCGAGGACGGGGAGGGATACAGCGGCCCGCCCGCCCCGGTGGGAGCCGTTCGCGTCCGGCTGGTCTCGGCGCACGGGTGGGCCGATCTCCGTGGAGCCACTACGTGTGCTGTCATTACCGAAGCTGAGGCTGCAACGGTTCTGGGACGTCTCGGCCCCGACCCACTGCACAACGAGCCGGGGGACCGCGAGGAGTTCATTCGGCGGCTGCGTCGGCGCAAGACTGCAGTGGCGTTGCTGTTGATGGACCAGTCGGTGCTGGCCGGCGTCGGAAATATTTACCGGGCCGAAGTCCTCTTCCGGCAGGGTGTGGATCCGCACCTTCCGGGCAACAATGTTGCCCCCGCAGTGGCCGGGCGCCTCTGGGACGACGCCGTGGCGGTCATGTCCGACGGCGTCCGTTCCGGCCGGATTGTGACGACGCCTAAAGCTTTGTGGCCCGTCGGCACGGAAACAGCCCCCGACGCCGATGCCCACTACGTGTACAAGCGCAACGGACTGCCCTGCCGGACGTGCGGGACAGCGGTGGGCCTGGCTGAGATGGCTGGTCGCAAGTTGTACTGGTGCCCGGGCTGCCAAAGTAGCTGAGCCCCGCAGCTGGAGCGTGCAGGGAAAGGGAGTGTGCCAGTGACGCAGAAACGCCCCGATCCGTGGATCGGGGCGCTGGTGGAGGGGACGACGGGAATCGAACCCGCGTAATCAGTTTGGAAGACTGAGGCTTTACCATTAAGCTACGTCCCCAGGATGACTTGACTTGGTCAGGTAACTTCCTGACTCCAAGGCAACTTCCCGGCGGCTGTTGAAGCCGGGTACAACTAAACCTAATTCCGGCGGCAGTGTCAAATGTGCATTCCTGGCTTGCTTGCCCGTAGACTGTCCTGTGCATTCGGGGTGTAGCTCAGCTTGGCTAGAGCGCCTGCTTTGGGAGCAGGAAGTCGCAGGTTCAAATCCTGTCACCCCGACTCTGTGTTTGTGTCCGCTTCAGGGATGCGACAGAACCCCATACCCACAAAATCAGGAGTACTTAGACTGTGAAGAGCGCTGTCGAGAACCTCACCGCAACGCGGGTCAAGCTCAACGTTGAGGTTCCCTTTGAGGAACTGAAGCCGAGTATCGATGCCGCGTACAAGACCGTTGCTTCGCAGATCCAGGTTCCCGGGTTCCGCAAGGGCAAAGTTCCCTCCAAGCTCATCGACCAGCGCGTCGGCCGTGGCTACGTGCTGGAGACCGCAATCAATGACGGCCTTAACGGTTGGTACCAGACGGCTGTTCAGGAAACCGGCGTTCGCCCGCTGAGCCGTCCCGAGGTCGAGATCACCGAAGTTCCGGACCCGTCCTCCACTGATGGAGAGCTCAAGTTCCAGGTCGAGGTTGACGTCCGCCCTGAGATCGAGTTGCCGGACTACGCCGGGATTAAGGTTGAGGTTGCCTCTACCGAATCCTCCGAGGCCGACGTCGACAAGGCGCTCGACGAACTGCGTGGCCGCTTTGGCACGTTGAAGTCCGTGGAGCGTCCGGCGCAAAACGATGACTTCCTCACCATCGACATCACCGCAACGATCGACGGCGAAGAAATCGACTCCGCGGCAGGGCTGTCCTACCAGGTTGGTGCCGGCACCATGCTTGAAGGCCTCGACGAAGCCGTCACCGGCCTCTCTGCCGATGAAGAAGCGATCTTCGACACCACGCTCGTTGGCGGCGACCACGCAGGCGAAGCCGCCCAGGTAAAGGTTGTTGTCAAGGCCGTCAAGGAGCGCGAACTCCCCGAGGCCAACGATGACTTCGCCCAGCTGGCCTCCGAGTTCGACACCATTGGCGAACTCCGCGAGGACCTCGCCAAGCAGGCTGCCGAGTCCAAGGTAGTGGGACAGGGCGTTGAGGCTCGGGACAAGGTCCTGGACAAGCTCGTTGAGCTCGTTGAGGTGCCGGTTCCGGAGTCTGTTGTCGAAGAGCAGATCGAGGCGCACTTTAACCCGGAGAACGCCCACGGTGAAGGCGACCACGACACCGAAGAGCACCGCGCCGAAGTCAAGGCCAACGCCCAGCGCGCGTTCCAGAACGAAATCATCCTGGACGCGATTGCTGACAAGGAAGAAGTGGACGTCAGCCAGAACGAGCTGATTGACTACATCGTCACCACCGCAAGCCAGTACGGCATGGATCCGAACCAGTTCGCCCAGATCATTGATCAGAGCGGCCAGGTTCCCATGATGGTTTCCGAGGTTCGCCGTCGTAAGGCTTTGGCCGTAGTCCTGGGCCAGGCCGAGGTTGTTGACGCCGATGGCAACAAGGTTGACCTCACGAGCTTCGTGCGCCCCGCAGGCGACGTCGCCGCAGAGGACATCGACACCGAGGAGCAGGCCGAAGAATCTGTCGTCGCCGCCAACGACGACCCAGCAGCTGTGAAGTTCTAGCACTCAGCAACAAAACCGACCCCGGATCAGATGATCCGGGGTCGGTTTGCTTTAAGGCTGAACACTGGTGCTGAACGCAGACGTGCGCCGTCAGCGAACAGTGCGATTCCGGCGAACAAATCGCCGTTCAAAACGGTTAGTGTCCAAGTAGTGAAGTTCAGTGAAGTTCAGTGAAATCACTGACACCAGCGAGAGGTAAGTACTTATGTCACAGCAATCAGAGGCTCCCCGGATGGCAACTGTCGATCCCGCAGCCCAGGACAACTACATTTATAACCGCCTGCTGAAAGAGCGCATCATCTGGCTCGGCTCTGAAGTCCGTGACGAGAACGCCAACGCCATCTGCTCGCAGCTCCTCCTCCTTTCGGCCGAGGATCCCGAGAAGGACATCTACCTTTACATCAACTCGCCCGGTGGTTCGGTCACTGCCGGTATGGCCATCTATGACACCATGCAGTTCATCCCGAACGATGTCGTGACGGTAGCCACCGGGTTGGCTGCCTCCATGGGCCAGTTCCTCCTGTCATCCGGTACCAAGGGAAAGCGCTACGCGACGCCAAACGCGCGCATCCTGATGCACCAGCCGTCCGGCGGCATCGGTGGAACGGCCTCTGACATCAAGATCCAGGCGGAACTCATCCTCCACATGAAGAAAGTCATGGCCGAGCTCACTGCAGATCAAACCGGGCAGACCGTGGAGACCATCCTCAAGGACAACGACCGCGACAAGTGGTTCACGGCCGCAGAAGCGCTGGAATACGGCTTTTTCGACAAGATCTCGGCGCACGCCGGCTCGGTTGCAGGCGGCGGTGGAACGGCTAACCAGACGAACGGCGAGTCGAACTCCGAGAACTAACCGGCATCACGAACCACTGAAACCCCAGGAGTAAAGAACATGAACTACAACTTCGGATGGTCTGCCGGTAATCTCCCGTCCAGCCGCTATGTCCTGCCCCAGTTTGAAGAGCGCACGCCGTATGGCTTCAAGCGCCAGGATCCCTACACCAAGCTCTTTGAGGACCGCATCATCTTCCTTGGGGTGCAGGTTGACGATGCTTCCGCGGACGACATCATGGCCCAGCTTCTGGTCCTTGAGTCAACGGACCCGGATCGCGACATCACGCTGTACATCAACTCGCCTGGTGGATCGTTCACGGCCATGACGGCCATCTACGACACCATGCAGTACATCCGTCCGGAGATCCAGACGGTATGCCTCGGCCAGGCAGCCAGTGCGGCAGCCGTATTGCTCGCTGCAGGTACCCCGGGCAAGCGCTTGGCCCTGCCGAACGCCCGCGTGCTGATCCACCAGCCCGCCCTCTCCGGTGGCCAGGGTGGCCAGGCGTCGGACCTTGAGATCCAGGCGGCGGAAGTCATGCGCATGCGTACGTGGCTTGAGGACACGCTGGCGCACCACTCAGGCCGGACGTCCGAGCAGGTCAACAACGATATTGAGCGCGACAAGATCCTGACCGCTGCCGAGGCGATGTCCTATGGATTGATCGACCAGGTTCTCGATTCCCGGAAGATCAAGCCCCAGGCAATCACCCGGTAGTAGCGGGGGACGGACAGTAAGAATCAGTAGTGCGCGCCGGTGCGGTTCGGGAAATGTGAACCGCACCGGCGTTCTCTTTCCACCGATGCACCCCATCGTGACCTAGAGTGGATGGTGTCACGGTGGTGTCGGCCGCGGCTTCGCCGCACACTTGATGGCGGCGCTCAGCTGCATCACCCGTTTGCAACGAAGGGATTTCCACATGGCTCGGATTGGCGAGAGCACGGATCTGCTGAAGTGTTCTTTCTGCGGGAAGAGCCAAAAGCAGGTTCGGAAGCTGATTGCCGGGCCCGGTGTGTACATCTGCGATGAGTGCATCGAGTTGTGCAACGAGATCATCGAAGAGGAGTTGGC
Source organism: Arthrobacter sp. SIMBA_036 (assembly GCF_046535135.1). NCBI lineage: Bacteria > Bacillati > Actinomycetota > Actinomycetes > Micrococcales > Micrococcaceae > Arthrobacter > Arthrobacter sp. SIMBA_036. The sequence continues at coordinate 194,152 of NZ_JAWRXG010000008.1, read as the reverse complement.
GGAGGTTTCTGATCTCGGCAGCTTCGAGTTGCCCAAGCCTCGCGAGATCTTCGACTTCCTGCAGGAATACGTTATTGGCCAGGAACCGGCCAAACGGTCTTTGGCTGTTGCCGTCTACAACCACTACAAGCGCATCCAAGCCGGCCACGCGCCGAAGTCCGGTAGCTTGGGCGAAGGCTCACATCACGAGGATGTGGAGATCGCCAAGTCGAACATCTTGCTGATAGGGCCTACCGGTTGCGGGAAAACCTATCTTGCCCAGACGCTCGCTCGTCGGCTCAACGTGCCGTTCGCCGTGGCCGATGCCACGGCTCTCACTGAGGCCGGTTATGTAGGTGAGGATGTTGAGAATATCCTCCTGAAGCTGATTCAGGCGGCGGACTACGACGTCAAAAAGGCCGAACAAGGCATTATCTATATCGACGAGATCGACAAGATCTCGCGTAAGAGCGAGAATCCCTCCATTACCCGGGATGTTTCCGGTGAAGGTGTGCAGCAAGCACTGTTGAAGATTCTGGAAGGCACGGTCGCCTCGGTACCGCCACAGGGCGGTCGGAAGCATCCGCATCAGGAGTTTATCCAAATCGACACCACTAACGTCCTGTTCATCGTCGCTGGCGCCTTCGCCGGCCTCGAGGACATCATTGGCTCCAGGTCCGGACGTAAGGGCATCGGTTTCGGAGCGCCTTTGAACGACTCCCGGGACAAGGTGGACACCTACGGCGAGGTCATGCCCGAGGACCTGCTGAAGTTCGGTCTGATCCCCGAGTTCATCGGTCGCCTCCCCGTGATCACCACTGTCTCAAGTTTGGACAGGCCCGCACTCATTCAGATTCTGTCCACGCCCAAGAATGCCCTGGTGAAGCAGTACCAGAAGATGTTCCAGCTCGATGGAGTGGAGCTGCAATTCGACCAGGACGCGCTGGATGCCATCGCGGATCAGGCCCTTGAGCGCGGCACGGGCGCCCGTGGCTTGCGAGCCATCATGGAAGAAGTCCTGCTGCCTGTCATGTTCGATCTCCCCAGCCGGGACGATATCGGTGCGGTGGTCATCACGGCCGATGTAGTGAGCAAGAAGGCGCAGCCCACCATGATTGCCCACGACGTCGTGGCGAAGCGCCGGAATAAGTCTGCCTAACCTTCTGTTTGGCTAAGCGAAGGGGTCTCCTCCGGGATTGACCCACGAGCCCGTGTTTCCCAAGCTCCCAAGGAGTTACTGTGCCCGAAGATATTACTGTGCCCGAAGACGTCACTGCGCCCGTCACATCCACCAACAAGGCCGACTTCTGGTTTGACCCCATCTGTCCGTTCGCTTGGGTCACGTCCCGGTGGATCGGCGAAGTGGAACAGGTGCGCGGCATTGACACCGAGTGGCACGTCATGAGCCTGTCCGTCCTTAACGAGGATCGCGACCTTCCTGACGAGTACAGGGCCATGATGGACGAGAGTTGGGGCCCGGTTCGTGTGATCATTGCGGCCCAGGAACTGCACGGCAACAGCTACGTCAAAGCCTTGTACGACGCCATGGGTCAGCAGATCCACGCTGAAGGCAACAAGGATCGGGCGGCCGTTATCCAGAAGGCCCTGGCCGAGGTGGGACTCCCTGCCGATCTGGCCAGGTTCGCCGATTCCGATGAGTACGACGCACAGCTCCGCGCCAGCCATGAGGCAGGTATCTCACTGGTGGGCCAAGATGTGGGAACTCCGGTGGTGGCCGTCAATGGAATCGCGTTTTTTGGTCCGGTACTCACCCGCATCCCCCGTGGCGAAGAAGCGGGCCAGCTTTGGGACGCCACCGTCACACTCGCCGGATATCCGCACTTCTTTGAACTCAAGCGCAGCCGCACCGAAAGCCCCGAGTTCCACTAACCGGAGCCTGTGTCAGCACTACTTGAGGAACCGTGAGGTTCTTCGGTCCGCGAGGATTTTCCCGTTGGTCTGACAGGTTGCGCAATACTGCAGGGAGGTGTCCGCGAAGGACACCTCCCTGACTGTATCTCCGCACACCGGGCATGGCTGCCCGGTCCGTGCATGCACGCGGAAGTTACTGCGCTTGGTGTCTTTCAGTTCGTTGGATGGTTTTCCCGCGGCAGCGTTGACGGCCCCCACCAGGACTTCCTGCATCGACTCGTAGAGGCGTGCCACAGTCTTTTGATCCAGAGACTTGGAGTTGGCGAAAGGGGATATTTTCGCGGCATGAAGGATCTCATCGCTGTAGGCATTTCCAATGCCGGCGATGACGCTTTGGCTGCGCAACAGTCCTTTGATTTGCTGTGAGCTCGAAGCGAGTATCGCTGCCAGGGCGTCGACGTCGAAGTCAGGGCTGAGCGGTTCGGGGCCCAAGGTTGCGATCCCGGGCACTTCCTGCGGATTCCGGACCACATAGATGGCCAGGCTTTTCTTGGTTCCAGCTTCGGTCAGGTCCAGGCCTATGTGGGCATCATCGGAAGGTCGGTGAAGCAGGAGCCTCGCTGAGATGTTGCTTTTGCCCATGCGCAACCCGGCTGAGGACGGATGCTCTGTGTATCGAACCCAGCCGGCCTTTGCCAGGTGAAACACGAAGAAGAGCCCGTCGGTGTCGATGCAGACAAACTTACCGAGACGCTTCACCCCGTGGATTGTCCGGCCTTGGAGTTCGGTGTAGGGAGGGTCGGCGGTCTTAAGGGCTGAGAAGGAATTTATTCGGACTTCGCTCAGCACGCTTCCATGGAGTTGCGTGTCCAGGTACATGCACAAGCCGTGCACTTCGGGCAGTTCCGGCATGGGTCATACTCTGCCACAAGATGGTCTTCGTGCGGCAGGGGAGGCGGCCCGAGAGGCCCGATGGCGGGGCCCCGAACTACAGATGTGTAGTTCAGCCGAAGGCCTTGTGCATCCCCGTTAGCGGGACAACAATTGTTCTTACCCACTTCGAAAGATGAGGGACACGGAAACCGAAGATTCAGTGACATGCAACCAACGCAGCCTTTGGCAAAGTTGGAAGCAAGCTACCAGTGACGAGGTAGGAAGACCTGAAAGTCCAAGGATTCCGCCAGACTGTCAAGACGTCACCAGACAGCCGCAAAGTCGAAGCCCCACCAACGGCAAAACGCTGATGGGGCTTCCCCTTTGCCCAAAAACGAGGACCGGCAGCCTAGGACGCCGGCACTTCCTCTGCCGGAGCGAGGACAACGTCGCTGACCGTCAAATCGCCGTCGCCCGCCACCAGGGCAATTTCCTGGGCGTTGGCGGCAGCCTTGAGGTCGCCCAAGCCGGCCTTGAGTTGTGCAATCAGCAGCTCCGATGCCGAGATGGACGCAGAGAGAACAGCGGTGCGCTGTTTTACCTTGGCCTCGGACTTCGCCTTGCGGATGCCGCTGAGGGCAATGCCCACAGTGCCCAGCATGGTGGTGTCGCCGTCGTTGATTTCCAGGGCCGCCGGCCACTGGGCGCGGTGGACGGAACCGTTACGCCACCAGCCCCAGACTTCCTCAGTGGCGAAGGGCAGGAACGGAGCGAACAACCGCAGCAGGGCATCGAGGGTGGTGGCGAGGGCCGCCAGGACAGAAGCCTGCTCCGCCTCACCTGCAGCACCGTACGCGCGGTCCTTGATGAGTTCGACGTAGTCGTCCGTGAACTGCCAGAAGAACGTTTCGGTGATCTGCAGGGCACGGGCGTAATCGTAGTTATCGAACGCCTTGGTGGACTGCGCGACGACGTCGGACAGCTGGGCGAGCAGGGCACGGTCCAGCGGGTTGGTCACGACCGACAGGTCGGAAGTAGCCACTGAGTTTTCCGTAGCGCCGAGGTTGAGGACGAACTTGGATGCGTTGAGCAACTTGATGGCAAGGCGGCGGCCTATCTTCATCTGGGCGATCTCGTACGCGGTATCGGCTCCCAGCTTGGCAGACGCAGCCCAGTAGCGCACGGCATCGGATCCGTACTCGTTCAGCACATCAGTGGGCACCACAACATTGCCCTTGGACTTGGACATCTTCTTGCGGTCGGGGTCCAGGATCCAGCCGGAGATGGCAGCGTGCTTCCAAGGAGCCGTGTTCTGCAATGCGTCTGCGCGTACGGCAGACGAGAACAGCCACGTGCGAATGATGTCGTGGCCCTGCGGGCGGAGGTCGAAGGGGAAGACCTTGGAGAACAGTTCCTCGTCCCGGCTCCAGCCGCCCACGATCTGTGGTGTCAAGGAAGACGTAGCCCACGTGTCCAAGACATCGGCGTCGCCCGTGAACCCGTTGGCCTGATCGCGCTGCGACTCCTCATATCCCGGGGCAGCATCCGCGGCGGGGTCCACGGGGAGCATCTCATCGGAGGGCAGGATCGGGTTGTCGTAGTCCGGGTTGCCTTGGGCATCGAGGGGATACCAGACGGGAATCGGCACGCCGAAGAACCGTTGGCGGGATACCAGCCAGTCACCGTTGAGCCCGGCGATCCAGTTCTCGTAGCGGGAGCGCATGAACGCGGGGTGGAAGTCGATCTCCTGGCCGCGGCCGATCAAGCGTTCGCGGCGTTCCTCATCGCGTCCGCCGTTGCGGATGTACCACTGGCGGGACGTGACAACTTCAAGTGGCTTGTCGCCCTTCTCGAAGAAGTTCACGGCGTGGGTGATCTTCTTGGGTTCGCCATCGAGCAGGTCCGCGGCCTTGAGCAGCTCTACTACCGCTTCCTTGGCAGAGAAGGCAGTCTTGCCTGCGATGGCGGCGTAGGCTTCCTTTCCGGCCTCCGTGGTGATCCACTCCGGAGTGTCGGCAAGGATCCGGCCGTCACGCCCCATGATGGCCCGGGTGGGAAGCTGCAGTTCGCGCCACCACGTGACGTCGGTCAGGTCACCGAACGTACAGACCATGGCAATGCCGGAGCCCTTATCAGCCTTCGCGAGCGGGTGTGCCTTGACTTCAAGCTCGACGTCGAACAGGGGAGACTTCACGGTCTTGCCGAACAAGGGCTGGTACCGCTCGTCGTCGGGGTTGGCAACCAAAGCTGCGCAAGCCGCGAGAAGTTCCGGACGGGTGGTCTCGATGAAGATCTTTTCGCCGTCTTCAGTGAAGAACGGGTAGCGGTAGTAGGCACCCGCCACTTCGCGGTCTTCGAGCTCGGCCTGCGCCACGGCTGTGCGGAACGTTACGTCCCACAGCGTGGGGGCTTCGGCCATGTAAGCATCACCGGCTGACAGGTTGGCCAGGAAAGCCCGCTGGGAGACCGCCCGCGAGGCGTCGTCGATGGTTCGGTACGTCAGGTCCCAGTCCACGGACAAGCCAAGGGTCTGGAACAGGTTCTCGAAGACTTTCTCGTCCTCAACGGCAAGTTCCTCGCACAGTTCGATGAAGTTCTGGCGGGAAACGACGTCGAAATCGCGCTGGTTCTTAGCCGGCTGGGCCGGGGGAGTGTAGTCAGCGTTGTAAGGAATCGCAGGATCGCAACGCACACCGTAGTAGTTCTGGACGCGGCGCTCCGTTGGCAGGCCGTTGTCGTCCCAACCCATGGGGTAGAAGACGTTCTTCCCCGTCATGCGCATGTAACGGGCCTGGACGTCGGTCTGCGTGAAGGAGAACATGTGGCCCACGTGGAGTGAGCCGGAGGCCGTAGGCGGGGGAGTGTCGATCGAGTAGACCTGCTCCCGGGTGGTGTCCGGGTTGAACTTGTAGGTTCCTTCGTCCAGCCAGCGCTGCGTCAGAGCAGCCTCCAGGCCTTCAAGGGCCGGCTTGTCGGGAACGTTGATCGGGGCGGTGGCGGGCGTGTCTGTACCCTGCGTTGATTCAGCCATGGACCAATTGTTTCATGGGTTCTTGCCTGCTGAATCTCATGGGTTAGCCAGCCGATGGCATTGTGCGCCGGATATGGTGGTTCCATGACTTTGCCTTCACACAACAACTCCGCAGCGTTGAACAAAACCGCCGTCGTCACGGGCGCCAGCACCGGCATCGGCGAGGCGACGGTCAGGGCCTTGGCCGACGCAGGATGGAAGGTATTCGCCGTGGCACGCAGGGCCGACCGGCTCCAGGCGCTAGGTACCCAGACCGGAGCGGTTCCGTTCGCGGCGGATATCACGCACGACGACGACGTCGCGGCCCTGCTCGCGGCAGTCACCGAAGCCGGAGGTGCCGACACCCTCATCAACATCGCCGGCGGCGCTCGTGGTGCGGACACCATCGCCAATGCCGATAGCGAAGATTGGGACTGGATGTACAAGGTGAACGTTCTGGGCACCATGAAGATCACCAGGGCCTTCCTGCCGATGCTGCGCAAGAACGGCGAGGGCACGGTCCTGAACCTGACTTCCACCGCTGCGCTCGCCGCGTACGAGGGCGGCGGCGGCTATAACGCCGCCAAGTTCGCCCAGCACGCCATGACCAATGCGCTGCGCTTGGAAGAAGTGGGCAACAACCTCAGGGTTATCGAAGTAGCACCAGGCTTGGTCTACACCGAGGAATTCGCACTAAACCGGCTCGGGGACAAAGAAGCAGCCGATAAGGTCTACGCCGGGGTAGAGAAGCCGCTCACCGCCCAGGACGTAGCCGACGTCGTCAAGTACGCCGTCTCCTTGCCGCATCACATCAACTTGGACCACATCACCGTGCGCCCGGTTGCCCAAGCCGCCAACCATAAGCTGATCCGCAAAGAGGGCTAAAGCACCCCAGAAGGTTGCTGCCGGTGCAGGGGCGGCCGAGTAGAGTCCAACGCTCCGCTGCCGCTAGACTAAAAGGACCAGCTTCGACCCGGCCATCACCGGTGAGCTTCCGGAAGAACGGCACTGAACGCCCGGCGGGAAACCGCACGAGCATCCAGGCCAAGTAGAACCGGACGGGTAAGCCCGTCACAGCAGTAATGAGCGGCCGGATCGTCATGTTCCGGTAAGTGAGGTGGTACCGCGGTACCCGTGTCGCTGACAAGCGGCGCAGGAGCCGTCCTCGCATCCTGACAGTCCACCAGCTATCACAGGATATGAGATGACCCACTACCCCAAGGCCTCAGCGTCTTCTTCCGGCACGCACGGCGTGTCCGCTTCCGTGAAGTTCCCGGAAATCGAAGAACGCATCCTCAAATACTGGGATGAAGACGGCACCTTCCAAGCCAGCATCGACCAGCGCGACAGCGATCTTCCCGGTGGGGCGGCCGGCAGCAACGAATTCGTCTTCTACGACGGCCCTCCCTTCGCAAACGGCTTGCCCCACTACGGCCACCTGCTGACCGGCTACGCCAAAGACCTCGTCGGCCGCTACCAGACCCAGCGCGGCAAGCGCGTTGAGCGCCGCTTCGGGTGGGACACCCACGGGCTGCCGGCCGAGCTTGAAGCCATGAAGCAACTGGGCATGACGGACAAGACCCAGATCGAAGCCATGGGCATCGACAAGTTCAACGACGCCTGCCGTGCCTCCGTCATGAAGTACGCCAACGAATGGAAGGCCTACGTCACCCGCCAGGCCCGCTGGGTGGACTTCGAGAACGACTACAAGACCCTCAACGTCGAGTACATGGAGTCGGTCCTCTGGGCTTTCAAGCAGCTGCACGAGAAGGGCCTGACCTACAACGGCTACCGCGTCCTTCCGTACTGCTGGAAAGACGAGACACCGCTCTCCAACCATGAACTCCGCATGGATGATGATGTCTACAAGAACCGCCAGGACCAAACAGTCACAGTAACCTTTCCCATCAAGGCAGGGGAATCCGAACTTTCCAAGGAACTGGGCGGTGTGCAGGCGCTCGCCTGGACCACCACGCCCTGGACGCTCCCGACCAACGCTGCGCTCGCCGTTGGGCCTGACATCTCCTACGCGGTCTTGCCTGCGGGACCGAATGGCATCAAGGCCGCTTCGGCGGAGGCACCGGTCACGGGCAGCTTCTTGCTGGCTGCCGACCTCTTGGGGTCCTACGCCAAGGATTTGGGCTACGGTGACGGGGCCGACGGCGTGGCTGCCGCAGCGGGCGCTGTGACGGCCACCTACAAGGGTTCCGAGCTGGAAGGGCTCGAGTACGAGCCGCTGTGGGATGACTTTGCCGATACTGAAAAGTACGGCACCCAGAACGCTTGGCGCATCCTGGTGGCCGAGTACGTCACCACCACCGACGGTACGGGCATCGTTCACCAGGCTCCGGCCTACGGTGAGGATGACCAGAAGGTTTGTGAAGAAGCCGGAATTCCGGTGGTCCTGTCCGTGGACGAGGGCGCCAAATTCCTTCCCTTGTTCGCCCACGGCCGCCTCGCGGACATCGTCGGCCTGCAGGTCTTCGAAGCCAACAAGCCCATCACCCAGGTGCTCCGGGCCGACGGCCGCCTGGTCCGCCAGGCCAGCTATGAGCACAGCTACCCGCACTGCTGGCGCTGCCGGAACCCGCTGATCTACCGCGCTGTTTCCTCTTGGTATGTGGAAGTCACCAAGTTCAAGGACCGCATGTCCGAGCTGAACCAGGAGATCAACTGGATCCCGGGTAACGTCAAGGACGGCCAGTTCGGCAAGTGGCTGGAGAATGCCCGTGACTGGTCCATCAGCCGTAACAGGTACTGGGGTTCACCCATCCCCGTGTGGCAGTCCGATGACCCGGAGTACCCACGCACTGATGTCTATGGTTCGCTTGCCGACCTCGAAGCCGACTTTGGCCGCCTTCCGCTCAACAACGAGGGACAGGTGGATCTGCACCGCCCGTTCATCGACGAACTGACCCGGCCCAACCCGGACGATCCGCGGACACCGGAAGAGGGACAGTCCACCATGCGCCGCGTGGAGGATGTTCTGGATGTCTGGTTCGACTCGGGCTCCATGCCCTACGGCCAGGTGCACTACCCATTCCAGAACGAGGAGTGGTTCGACACCCACAACCCGGCCGACTTCATCGTGGAGTACATCGGCCAAACCCGTGGCTGGTTCTACATGCTGCACATCCTGTCCACGGCGTTGTTCGACCGTCCGGCCTTCCGGAACGTCATCAGCCACGGCATCGTGCTGGGCTCCGATGGGCAGAAGATGTCCAAGAGCCTGCGGAACTACCCGGATGTGTCCGAAGTCCTGGACCGCGACGGCTCAGATGCCATGCGGTGGTTCCTCATGTCCAGTCCCATCCTCCGCGGTGGCAACTTGGTGGTCACCGAGCAGGGAATCCGGGACGGTGTCCGCCAGGTCATCCTTCCGCTGTGGAACGTGTACAGCTTCTTCACTCTGTACACGAATGCCGCCAACGGTGGGTCGGGTTACGACGCCAAGCTGCGGTACGACGGCTACGCCGACACCTTGGACCAGTACCTCATGGCCAACACCGGCGACCTGGTGCGCAACGTCACCGTCAACCTGGACAGCTACGACATCTCCGGGGCCTGCGACGAGTTGCGCAGTTACTTGGACATGCTGACCAACTGGTACGTGCGCCGCAGCCGCCAGCGCTTTTTCGATGAGGACGTTGACGCCTTCGATGCGCTGTACACCGCATTGGAGACCATCTGCCGCGTGGCGGCGTCGTTGCTGCCGTTGGTGACCGAGGAGATCTGGCGCGGCCTGACCGGTGGGCGTTCCGTGCACCTGGCCGACTGGCCTGACGATGCGCTGTTCCCCTCGGACGCCGACCTGGTCGAGGCCATGGACCGCGTTCAGCAGATCTGCTCCACGGGCTCGAGCCTGCGGAAGGGCGCCAACCTGCGCGTTCGGCTCCCGCTGCAGGAGCTCACGGTCGTGGCACCCGGCGCGGATGCGCTGAAAGGCTTCGCCGCCGTCGTCGCCGATGAACTAAACCTGCGTTCCGTGCGCCTGCTTGACGCCACTACGGCCTCGCCGGAGGAGTTTGGCATCCAGCAGAAGCTGGTGGTCAACGCCCGTGCCGCCGGCCCTCGGTTGGGCAAGAACGTGCAGCAGGCCATCAAGGGCTCCAAGTCCGGCGATTGGTCCGTCAATGACGCCGGTGTGGTTGTGGCCGGCGGGCTCGAGCTCGAGCCCCAGGAATACACGTTGGAGACCGTCGTGGCGGAAGCGTCCGACGGCGGTGCTGCCGCCAGCAAAGCGGTGGCCGTTTTGCCGGGCGGGGGTTTCGTGGTCCTCAACACGGAGGTCACTCCTGAACTCGCAGCAGAGGGCCTGGCCCGCGACATGGTCCGTGCCATCCAGCAAGCACGCAAGGATGCCGGGCTCAACGTCAGTGACCGCATCAGGACCTCAGTGGAGGCTGCCCAGGACGTTGTTGATGCCCTCAACGCCAATGCCGAACTGGTAAAAACCGAGACCCTGAGCCTCGAACTCGAGGTTCTGTTGGCCGGCGTCGACGAACCGCAGGTCACCGTGACCAAGGCAGGAGCCTGATCCATGACTGACGAATTCTCTGTTGAAAGTGTGTACGCGGAACTTTTGGGCCGCGCACCGGAAAACAAGATGGAACCCCGCCTTGCTCCGTTGTTCCGTGCCATGGACGTGCTGGGGGAGCCGAACAAGGCCTACCCGATCATCCACATCACAGGCACCAACGGAAAGACCTCCACTGCACGCATGATCGAGGCCGGGCTGCGTGCCCACGGCCTGAGCACGGGCCGCTACACCAGCCCGCACCTGTCCAAGGTGACGGAGCGGATCAGCATTGACGGCGAGCCCGTGCCGGACGCAACGTTCGTCCGGATCTGGGACGAGATCCGGCCGTATTTGGAAATCGTTGATAGCGAACTCGAAGCTAAAGGCGAGCCACGGTTGACCTACTTCGAGTGCCTGACCATTCTCGGATTTGCTGTTTTTGCTGACCAGCCCGTAAATGTAGCGGTCATAGAGGTGGGCCTTGGGGGCATCACTGATGCCACCAATGTCGGTGACGGCCAGGTCTCCGTCATTACGCCGATTTCCCGGGACCACACCGAGCTTTTGGGCGACACCACCGAGGACATTGCTTACGAGAAAGCCGGCATTATCAAGCCGGGCGGCTTCCTGGTGAGCGCGGCCCAGGAGGTGGACGCGGCGCAGGTCCTTCTGGAAAAGGCCCGTGAGGTGGATGTGCCTTTCCGCTTCGAGGGTGTTGAGTTCGGAGTGGAGTCACGCAGCGTCGCTGTTGGGGGACAGGTGCTGACCATCCAGGGACTCGCCGGGCGCTATGAGGACCTCTTGCTGCCGCTCCATGGAGCGCACCAAGCCGAGAACGCCGCTGTTGCCGTGGCCGCCCTGGAAGCATTCTTCGGCGGGGGAGAGAAAGAGCTCGACGGCGAAGTCCTCAGGGAGGCCTTTGGTACCGTCACCTCGCCGGGCAGGTTGGAAGTAGTGCGAACCGCCCCCACCGTGGTGGTGGACGCGGCCCACAATCCGGAGGGAATCCGTGTTTCTGCGGAGGCAATCCAAGAGGCCTTCAGTTTCAGCAAGCTCGTTGTGGTTGTCGGGGTCCTGCGCGAGAAGGACGCCGAGGAAATCCTGAAGACCCTGAAGGAATCCCTTGGCGGCCTCGCCGAGGAATTCTGCTTCACCCAGTCGAACTCGGCCCGCGCCGTACCCGCAGCGGAACTGGCTGAGCTCGCCGTCGACCTCGGCTTCGGCGAGGACAATGTGCATATCGCCGAGAAGCTCGACGACGCCCTTGAATGGGCCGTTGAGCGCGCCGAATCCAATGACGACCTCGCTGGCGGCGTCCTGGTGACCGGTTCGATCACGGTTGTTGCCGAGGCTCGGATCCTTCTCGGAAAGGCCGGCGCCTGACCATGGTGAAAATGACCAAAGCACAGCGTGAGTGGCGCCCGGGTATGCCCAAGAAGCGACGCTCCACCAAAGTGATGTTCGCTTCCACCGTCCTCCTGCTCGAAGCCTTTGTGGCGTTCTTCGGAACGCTCGTGGTCTTTGGCCTGAAGCGGGGCGAAGTGAATCCAGCGATCATCCTTGGGGTCGGCATAGCCTTGGCGGTGGTGTTGATCGCGGCGTGCGCCGTGTTGTCCCGCCCGTGGGGGATCGCCGTCGGCTGGATTTTGCAGGTAGTGCTGATCCTGACCGGTTTGGCTGAGCCCACCATGTTCGTGGTTGGAATCCTCTTCGCGATCTGCTGGTGGTACGGGATCCGGACCGGGATCAGGATCGACCGGGAAGTGGCACAGCGGGATCGGGAACAAGCGGAATGGACCGCTGCCCACAATGACGGGACTGACCCGCAAACCCCGTAAACTGGCTGGGAAACCCACTAACCAACCGTATTGGAGCAACTGTGAGCATTGAACGGACCCTTGTCCTGGTCAAGCCCGACGGCGTCGCCCGCAACTTGAGTGGCAGCATCCTGGCCCGGATCGAAGCCAAGGGCTACACCTTGGCAGAGTTGAAGAAGGTCAACGCAACCCGCGAACTGCTGGAACAGCACTATGAGGAACACGTGGGCAAGCCGTTCTACGAGCCACTGGTTGAATTCATGCTCAGTGGCCCGGTCATCGCTGCCGTCTTCGAGGGGCATCGCGTGATCGAAGGCTTCCGTTCGCTGGCAGGGACCACGGACCCGACGACGGCGGCACCCGGCACCATTCGCGGTGACTTCGGCCGTGACTGGGGCCTGGCCGTCCAGCAGAACCTGGTCCACGGCTCAGATTCGGTCGAATCCGCCGAGCGTGAGATCAAGATCTGGTTCGCAAGCTAAAAACACTTTTCCAGATGACAGTAAAGGCCAATGTTCACGACGAACATTGGCCTTTACTGTCACCTCGCGGGCAATTTTCGGAGGGGTCAGTAACCGGAGGTGCCGGCAAACACGTGGAGGAAAGCGAAGAAGATCGTGGCGATGACGGCTACGTAAAGCAGCGCCACGATGATCCACCCTGTATCGCCGAGCAGTTTTACCAGACCGGCAGGAGCCGGGATGACTCCGTGGGAGATGTTCCGGATGGTCACCCAGACAAACAAGGGGATCATGATGGACCAGACCACCATGCAGAGCGGGCAAAGTATGTTGATGACGTACAGGGCTTGGGACCATAGCCATACAACGAAGATGAACCCGAGGGTCACACCTGTTTGCAGGCCCAACCAGTACCAGCGCGCGAACTTTGCACCGGCCAGAAGTCCCATGGCGGTGGTGATGATGATGGCGAAAGCAACGATTCCGATGAACATGTTGGGGAATCCGAACACCGAGCTCTGCGGCGTCTTCATCACTTCCCCGCAGGAAACCCAGGGATTCACATCGCAGACGGTGATGTGGTTGGGGTCCTTGAGCACATCGAGCTTTTCCAAGACCAAGTCCCCGGAAGCGAGCCAACCGATAATGCCGGTAATGAGCAACAGCCAGCCAAACGGCTTATCCCGAACCATCCGGGGCAGTGACTTCGGTGCCGCCTCAGCTTGGCTGGACGTGTTTTCTGCCCTGGTGGAAGCTTGATTGCCTAGGTTTTCCCTGGCGGTGCTTGGCATCGCGGATGTAGTCCTTTTCAAAAAGTGGCCCGGCCTGCCCCGGAACGGCTCTTGGGAGGATTCTAACGGTAGAGGCTGGGGGCAACCCCGGGCCATTCACAGCGAGGCGACACAGCGGGCTTCCGTTGAACTACGTGGTGATGTGAGAGAATGAACATGGCTGGAAGCCGATCCACATGCGGGTTCCGGTCCGGTGGCTTGTTCCCAAGACCGCCAGCATGAGCAGGGCATGCCCGGATCTGGTGATCCTAGGTAGGCCCGCCAGAACGCTGGACGGCACCTGGTTGTTAAAGCAAAACAACGGGTTTCGGAGCAAAACTACCGGCCTTCGAGGGCTGCCGCACCCCAATGATGGTGCGAACCGGAAGGCATACTACTGACTTCTGTCAACGCCTGCGGGTTTTGACAATAAATGCCCCACCGGGCGCCGGATGTGGCGGCGTCGCTGGGGCAGGAGCGTTGCCACATATGGATAATGACCAAGTTGTAGCTGTTAACGACGAAGCAGCCCCCGCGGAAACCGCGGACGTGCCGAAGAAGGTCACCCGGTCCCGCCGCAAGGCTGCGCCAAGGGCGACAGTAGAGTCCGCCGCGGACTCGACGACGGAAACACCAGTCGTCGAGGCTGGGGCCGAGGAGCCCATTGCCGGGGCCCCCGCGCCCGTTCGCAGGACCAGGCCCCGCAAGAAGGCCGAGCCCACAGAGCCGTTGCCTGGTTTGGGCGAGGAAGCCGCCGCCGTGCCCGAAGCTGCTGCCGAATCCCAGCCGGAAGCGCCTGCTGACGCTGCCCCCGAAAAGCCAGTACGCCGTCGTCGGACCGCAAAGCCCAAGGTCGAGGCCGCAGAGGCGCCTGTAGCGGAAGAACCTGCCCCTGAAGAGGCGGCGGAAATAACGACGCCGACTGCAGCAGACACGCAGGCACCGGCACCAGAGCAGACCCCCGCCCCGGAACAGGAAGCAGCACCGGAACAGGAACCAACACAGGAGCAGGAAGCAACTGCGTCCGCCTCGACGTCCCTCTTCCTTGAGCCGGTCTCCATCACGTCCATGATTTTCCAGGCCCCCGACCTGACGACCGTGCCGCGAGTTGCGACGCCGGAGGATAAGCCGAGCGAGCCGGAAGAAGCGGCTGAGGTCGTGGCGGACGACGAGCTTGAAGATGCGGGCAGCCGCCGTCGTCGCCGCAGCCGTGGCCGCAGGGGCCGTCGGGGGACCGAACGGGATGAGAACGACGCTCCCGAGGATTCCGCTGAGCCCGAGTCCGATGATGAGGACGCCCCGGAAGCGGAGGCACTTGAGGAGGGCGTGACGTCGCGTCGTCGTCGCCGTCGTCGCCGTGGAGACCAAGACCTCGAACTGACCGGTGGGACCGATGACGACCCGCCCAACACGGTGACACGGGTCCGCGCGCCGCGCCCGGTCACGGAGACTGCTCCGTCCAACCGCGTCACCAGCGTCAAGGGATCCACGCGGCTTGAGGCCAAGAAACAAAGGCGCCGTGAGTCCCGCGAGACCGGACGCCGCCGCCAGGTCATCACGGAGGCGGAGTTCCTTGCCCGCCGTGAGTCTGTGGACCGGCAAATGATCGTCCGTCAGCGCGACGACAGGATTCAGATTGCCGTCCTCGAGGATGGCGTGCTGGCTGAGCACTTCGTGTCCAAAACCCAGCAGGACTCCCTGATCGGGAACGTCTATTTGGGCAAGGTCCAGAACGTGCTGCCCTCCATGGAAGCTGCCTTTGTTGACATCGGACGCGGCCGGAATGCCGTGCTGTACGCAGGCGAGGTCAACTGGGACGCCGTCAACCTCGAAGGCCAACCCCGCCGGATCGAAAACGCGCTGAAGTCCGGTGACTCCGTGCTGGTCCAGGTGACCAAGGACCCGGTGGGACACAAGGGCGCCAGGCTGACAAGCCAGATCTCCCTGCCCGGGCGCTACCTGGTGTACGTGCCGGGCGGTTCGATGACCGGTATTTCACGCAAGCTTCCCGACGTCGAACGCAACCGCCTCAAGCGCATCCTGAAGGACCGCTTGCCGGAACACGCCGGCGTCATCGTCCGGACAGCTGCCGAGGGAGCCTCGGAAGAAGAGTTGACCCATGACATCAACCGCCTGCGCGCACAGTGGGATGGCATCGAGGGCCAAGCGTCCTCAACCAAAGTTTTGGCGCCGGAACTGCTCTACGGCGAACCGGACCTCACTATTAAGGTTGTCCGCGACGTCTTCAACGAGGACTTCTCCAAGCTGATTGTCTCGGGCGACGACGCATGGGACACCATCGAGGCCTACGTGACCTACGTTGCACCGGACTTGGTGGGACGGTTGGAAAAGTGGACCAAGGACCAGGATATTTTTGCTGCCTGGCGCATCGACGAGCAGATCCACAAGGCACTCGAGCGTAAGGTCTTCCTCCCCTCCGGTGGCTCTTTGGTCATCGACCGCACCGAGGCGATGACCGTGGTGGACGTCAACACCGGCAAGTTCACCGGCAGCGGCGGAAACCTTGAGGAAACGGTCACCAAGAACAACCTCGAAGCTGCTGAAGAAGTAGTGCGCCAGCTACGCCTGCGGGACATCGGCGGCATTATCGTGATCGACTTCATCGACATGGTGCTGGAGTCCAACCGTGACTTGGTTCTCCGGCGCATGGTGGAGTGCCTCGGGCGGGACCGTACCAAGCACCAAGTGGCAGAGGTGACTTCCCTCGGGCTGGTCCAGATGACCCGCAAACGCATGGGAACCGGCCTCCTTGAGGTCTTTGGCGAGCAGTGTGAACACTGCGCCGGCCGTGGCATCGTGACCCATGACGAACCTGTGGAACACCGCCGCGCCAACGTGGTGGCAGCCGAGCATCACCGGCCGAGCGCCGAGGCCCAACCTCCCGCTGCCCGGACCGATCGCAAGCGTCGCCGCGGCAAGGGTGGGGGACAAGGGCCAGCGGAAGCCGCTGTTCCAGCCCACATGCCTGCGCCGGCACCTTCGGCACCCACGGAAAGCCAGGACCCGGTGCGCCAAGCCAAGGCGGAGGCCACAAGGGCGGCGCTGGCAACTATCGCAGCTGCGGCACATGCCGCGCACCTGCACGACGACGAGGTTCACCGCACCGAGGAGCTGGCGCACCGCCAAGGCGAATCCGGCGAGCCCGTTTCGGGAACCACCCAGGCCGGGCTGCCCGATGCAGAGCCTGCCGCGAGCGACGTCTCCGAGACCCGTTCAACCCCGGTTCTGCGATTTGGCGGCGAGGAAGTCGCCCTTCCGTTCGTCGAACACCACGAGGAGCCAGTGGCAAAGCCAGCCATGAGCTTGGACCTTTTGGCTGAGGCTTTCTCTCATCTGGGAGACGCTCCGGCGTCCGCAGAACAAACACACGCAGGACAGGCACCCGCAGGACAGGAACCGGCTGAACAGGCCCCCGCCGCAGCGGAGCCCGAAACGTCGGCTCCCGCCCCGCAGCAGGATCTGGGCCGTGCGCCTGCTTCCGGGTCGCGCCGTGGCCGCCGTAACCGCAGCGCCAGCAGGGCCCAAGGTGCTGCCAACGAGACAAGCGTGGAGCACACAGTGGGCGCCGCTTCCGGCGGATCGGCCCACGAGGCAAAGGCTCCGGCCGAGCCCGCCAAGAAAGCTTCGTCGGATGAGCCCATCATCCTCGGAGTCGGCGTACCGGCGTCGGAACTGTAGCGCAAACACCTGAAGGACCCGGCAACTCCGCCTACGCGGAGTTGCCGGGTCCTTTGCAGTTCCGGTCGCGGTTCCGAATTACCCAGCGGCAGAATTGGCCGTTAAGCTGGGGAACTGACACGGGGTGCCGGCATTAGGCCAGGCTGAGATCCAGACCCGTTGAACCTGTCCGGTTAGCACCGGCGAAGGGATGTCCCATGACAACGTCGCCATACCCTGCCATTTACCCTTTGAACCTTTCGCGTCGCTCCATACCGCGCGTGCTGAGCATCGCGGGTTCCGATCCGTCCGGTGGCGCCGGGATACAGGCGGACCTCAAGAGCATCGCTGCGCAGGGAGGCTATGGGATGGCGGCCATCACGGCTTTGACAGCACAGAACACCATGGGCGTCCGTGCCGTGCATGTCCCCCCTGTTGAGTTCTTGCGTCAACAGTTGGATGCCATCGGAGACGATATCGCCGTCGACGCCGTCAAGGTTGGCATGCTCGGCGACGTCGCCGTGATCAATGAGGTTCGGGCTTGGATCGAAAAGGCGCGTCCCGCCGTCGTGGTGATAGATCCGGTGATGGTTGCTTCCAGCGGTGACAGGCTCCTGCGCGAATCCTCAGAGTCAGCATTGCGGGAACTCCTGCCCCTGGCGGACCTCATTACCCCAAACCTCCCTGAGCTCGCCGTCCTGTTGGGGGAGCCCGAGGCAACGGACTGGGCTGCGGCGCTGGACCAAGGCAAGCGCCTGGCCGCCGAGTACGGAAACACGGTGTTGGTCAAGGGAGGCCACCTGGCCGGTAGTGAATGCCCCGACGCCCTGGTTAACACCACAGGTCTCCTCGGCCAAGACGTCATCGAAGTAGCCGGCGCCAGGGTGGAGACAGAAAACAGCCACGGGACCGGATGCTCGCTGTCATCGGCATTAGCCACAGTCCAGGTCCGCACCGGTAACTGGGAGGCCTCCCTGCGCGAAGTGAAACCATGGTTGCTTCAGGCGTTGGCTACGTCCGACGTGCTCGGAGTAGGCCACGGGAAAGGCCCTGTGCACCACTTCCACCATCTCCACACAGGGCTCCAGCGGGGGGAGTTTGCCAATGTTCTGTGGCAGGAAGCGCTACCTGAATTGGAGGCGATTTACGGACTCAGCTTCATCCAGGGCATCCAGTCCGGAGCGCTCGACGAAACGGAATTCACGTACTACCTCGCCCAGGACGCCCTCTACCTCAACGGCTACTCAAGGGTGCTGGCCCGGGCCGGCGCACTTGCCCCCACCGAGGAGGAGCAATTGTTCTGGGCCCGGGGATCGCAGATGTGCTTGGAGGTCGAGTCAGAGCTGCACAGGAACTGGTTGAGCACCAGGACGGCGACAACCATAACCGGGCCTGTCACCAAGTCCTACGTGGACCACCTGCTGGCCGCCACATCATCTGGCAGCTACGCAGTGGTGCTGGCCGCAGTGCTGCCCTGCTACTGGCTCTATGCCGAGGTGGGACAGCAGCTGCACTCGGCTTACATCGATGACGGCGCGAACCCCGCCCATCCTTACGCAGCGTGGCTGGCTACCTACGCAGATGAAGGTTTTGCCGCGGCCACCCGGAAGGCCATCGACTTCACCGACGCAGCGGCGTCGGCAGCTTCCCCCCGCGAACGCGAGGCCATGGTGGAGGCGTTTAGGCAGTCCTGCCGATACGAGACAGCCTTCTTCGACGCGCCGAGGCTCTACTCCTGAGGAAACGGCGGGAAGGCTTTCCCACGGCGCGCGGGCTTTCCCACGGCGCGCGGGCTTTCCCACGGCGCGCGGGCTTTCCCACGGCGCGCGGGCTTTCCGACGGCGCGCGGGCTTTCCGACGGCGCGCGGGCTTTCCGACGGCGCGCGGGCTTTCCGACGGCGCGCCGGGGCGTTGAATCGTCCGAATGGTCAATCACCCTGTAGGCTAGACGGGCACGGTGCCGGGAGAGTCCGATACCACTGGTGATGCGGGTCACGGGGTAGCCTCCGGACCCGGCCTCATTTGCAGCTGAAGGTCAAACTAGCGTAATCTTGATCTTCGGTGCTTACGCCAACACTTGGGTTATGCCCCTTGGAATTGTTCATGGGATGACTCGCGGGCTTCGATCAGAAGTCCACGGCGTTGAGGCACAGCGCGAACCAAGCCTGATTCCAGTTAAAGGTTCCGCACGCAAATTTAGTAAGAAACGTCGAGAGAAGTGAGTGCCCAAGTGGTGTACGCGATTGTCCGCGCAGGCGGCCGCCAAGAAAAAGTTTCCGTTGGAGACTACGTAACGCTGAACCGCGTCCCCGGTGGAGCTGGCAGCACGCTTGAGCTGCCCGCCTTGCTGCTGGTTGACGGCGACAAGGTCACGTCCGCTGCTGCGGACCTGGCCAAGGTCACGGTTACGGCTGAGATCCTTGAGGACCTCCGTGGCCCCAAGATCGTCATCCAGAAGTTCAAGAACAAGACCGGCTACAAGAAGCGCCAGGGTCACCGTCAGGAACTGACCAAGATCAAGATCACGAGCATCGCGTAACTTTCGTTACTCTGTTCAGATTTTCAGTTTCCCCAGAAATTTAGAGGCAGGCATTCCAAATGGCACACAAAAAAGGCGCGAGTTCCACTCGCAACGGTCGTGACTCCAACGCACAGTACCTGGGCGTCAAGCGCTTCGGTGGTCAGGTAGTTTCGGCCGGCGAAATCATCGTTCGCCAGCGTGGGACCCACTTCCACCCCGGTGCAGGCGTCGGTCGCGGTGGCGACGACACCCTGTTCGCATTGCAGGCAGGTGCTGTCGAGTTTGGTACTCGCCGTGGCCGTCGCGTAGTGAACATTGTTGCTGCTGCAGCTGCAGAGTAACAACAAGATCTGAACCGGTGGGGCGGGCCAATGGGCCCGCTCCACCGTTCTTTTAACCGCATTACAATCGACTAGGACGCTCCGGCGTGCTGGTATGCAACAGCGCTGGGAACAGCAATTGAGGAGATCCACGTGGCGAGCTTTGTAGACCGGGTAGTCCTGCACGTATCCGGCGGTACCGGCGGCCACGGCTGTGTCTCTGTTAAGCGGGAAAAATTCAAGCCGCTCGGCGGTCCCGACGGCGGTAACGGCGGCAACGGCGGTGACGTGATCCTTCGCGTTTCCTCCCAAACCACCACGCTGCTTGACTACCACCATGCGCCTCACCGCCACGCCACCAACGGTGGTCCGGGCATGGGTGACTGGCGCGGTGGCAAGAACGGTGAAACCCTGATCCTCCCTGTTCCGGATGGAACTGTGGTCAAGAACAAGGACGGCGAAGTCCTGGCCGACCTCGTCGGTGAGGGCACTGAATACGTTGCTGCGGCCGGTGGCCAGGGCGGCCTTGGTAACGCATCCCTGTCGTCGCAGAAGCGCCGCGCTCCGGGTTTTGCGTTGCTTGGTATTGAAGGCGAATCCAGCGACATCGTCCTGGAACTGAAGTCCATTGCCGATATTGCCTTGGTCGGGTTCCCCTCCGCGGGCAAGTCGAGCCTGATTGCGGCCATGTCTGCTGCGCGGCCCAAAATCGCCGATTACCCTTTCACCACACTGATCCCGAACCTTGGTGTTGTCCAGGCCGGAGAAGTCCGCTTCACCATTGCCGATGTGCCCGGATTGATCGAGGGCGCCAGCGAGGGAAAGGGCCTGGGGCACAATTTCCTGCGCCACGTGGAGCGATGCGCCGCACTGGTGCATGTCCTTGACTGCGGCACCTTGGAAGCTGACCGCGACCCGCTGTCGGATCTCGCCGTCATCGAGGCTGAGCTCGACAAGTACGCAGTGGACATGAGCTACGCCGGTGTTGACGGCGAGGTGATTCCCCTCAACGAGCGACCCAAGCTGGTGGTCCTCAACAAGGTGGACCTTCCCGACGGCAAAGACATGGCCGAGTTCGTCCGGCCGGACCTTGAAGCCCGTGGGTATCGCGTGTTCGAAGTTTCCGCGACCAGCCACGAAGGCTTGCGCCAGTTGGGCTTTGCCATGGCGGAGATCGTCCAGGCCGCACGCGACGCCGTCGCCGTGGCTCCTCCCAAAGTGGCACCTCCCGTCCTCCGGCCGAGGGCTGTCAACGAGTCCGGTTTCACCATCCGGCGCGAAGAAAAGAACCTCGAGCCCCTGTTCCGCGTCTTGGGCGAGAAGCCCGTGCGATGGGTCAAGCAGACCGACTTCACCAACGAGGAAGCCATCGGCTACCTCGCAGACAGGCTCGCCAAGCTCGGCGTCGAGTCTGAGCTGTTCAAGGTGGGGGCCAAGCCAGGAGACACTGTTGTCATCGGAGAAGAGGACGGCGTGGTCTTCGACTGGGAGCCCACCATGATGGCCGGAGCTGAGCTTCTAGCAACTCCTCGTGGAACCGACATCCGCGTGGCGGACATCGGGGATCGGCCCACGCGTTCGCAGAAACGCGACGAGCAAGTCGAACGTCGAGAGGCCAAAGCTGCCGCCCGTGCCGAGCTCGAAGCAGAGCGCAAGGCAGGCATCTGGACCGAATCGGTCAATGGCAGGCGAGGCCGTGCCCTCAAGGAGAGCGCCTTGGATTCCGGTGATGACGACTAGGACCCTCGGTACTCCCGGGACACCGCTGGCCCATGAGCGTGATGCGTTAGCTACTGCCAAGCGGATTGTGGTCAAGGTGGGGTCGTCCTCGCTGACCAGCATCAAGGGCGGTATCTCCGAGAAGTCGTTGACCGGTCTGGTCGATGCCCTCGCGGCCAAACGCAATGCCGGTACTGAGATCATCCTGGTCTCCTCCGGTGCTATTGCCGCTGGGCTGGCGCCCTTGGGCCTTGCAAAGCGCCCAAAGGACCTGGCCACCCAGCAGGCGGCGGCCAGCGTCGGGCAGGGGCTGTTGATGGCCCGATACACGCAGGCGTTCAGCGCCCACGGCGTCACTGTCAGCCAGGTCCTGCTGACCGCGGACGATCTCATGCGGCGCACGCAGCACACCAATGCCTTCCGGGCGCTGGATCGGCTGCTGAATCTCGGCGTCGTTCCGGTCGTCAATGAAAACGACACCGTGGCAACCCACGAAATCCGTTTCGGAGACAACGATCGCCTCGCCGCTTTGGTGGCCCACTTGGTCCGTGCCGACGCCTTGGTACTGCTGTCCGACGTCGACGCCCTTTATGACGGTCCGCCGGCCCACGGTGCGCAGCGTATCCCGCTGGTCCGCGGCCCGCAGGACCTCGAGGACGTGACCATCGGTAAGGCAGGGAAAGCCGGCGTTGGAACCGGTGGCATGATGACCAAAGTGCAGGCAGCATCGATCGCTGCCGGCTCGGGAATTCACGCATTGGTGACGTCCACGGCGAACGCTGCCGCTGCCCTCGCCGGCGAGGACGTCGGAACCTGGTTCGCCGTAAACGGCACCCGCAAGCCGGTCCGGCTCTTGTGGTTGGCCCACCTTGCCACGGTCCACGGCAGGTTAACGCTCGACGACGGCGCCGTGAAAGCCGTGCGCGATCGACACAGATCGCTCCTTCCGGCTGGAATTTCGGAGGTCGCCGGTGAATTCGAGGCCGGTGATCCTGTGGAAATGGTTGGACTCGATGGCGTGGTACTCGGCCGGGGCCTGGTGAACTACTCCTCCGAAGAGCTGCCGCGGATGCTGGGCCGCACCACCCAGGAGCTTGGCCAGGAGCTGGGACGTGGCTACGACCGCGAAGTTGTTCATGTTGACGACCTTGTACTCCTGCGGGCCGCACGCTCATCTAAACTGGGAGCATGACTGAAGCGCTGACCCCTGACTCCTTAGTGATCTCCGACGTTTCCGGTACCGCCGGCCTGACGCCGGAGGCTCCCGTGCTAAGCGGCAGTCCAGCGGCAGCTGCTGTTCCCTTGTCAGAGGCCGACGTTCAGGCTGCAGTTCACGCCATCGCCGATCGATCCCGTGTGGCAGCGCGACGCATGGCGCAGGCAAACCGTGCTTGGAAAGACCGCGCCCTGCATGCCATCGCTCAGGCGTTGCTCGAGGGCAAGCGCCACATTTTGGACTCCAACGCAAAGGATGTGGCCGCGGGACGAGCCAACGGGACGTCAGCGGCCCTCCTCGACCGGCTGACGCTGACCCCCGAGCGGATTGACCGCCTTGTTGCCGCTTTGGAAAACTTGGCGGGTTTGCCCGATCCGGTCGGCAATGTTGTGCGCGGACAAACGCTGCCCAATGGGCTGCGCCTGCGCCAAGTGAACGTACCCATGGGCGTGGTGGCAGCAATTTATGAGGCCCGTCCCAACGTCACCGTGGACATCGCCGGCTTGGCCCTCAAGAGCGGCAACGCAGTCATTCTCCGTGGTGGTTCCGCTGCTGCACACACCAATGAGGCCTTGGTGCGGGTTCTCCGGGACGCTTTGGAATCTGTGGGGCTACCTGCGGACGCGGTCCAATCCATCGATCAATACGGTCGTGCCGGGGCCAATGTTTTGATGCGGGCGCGCGGCCGGGTGGATGTCCTTATTCCCCGGGGCGGACGGGACCTTATCCAGACCGTGGTAACCAACTCTGCCGTTCCCGTGATCGAGACCGG
Source organism: Arthrobacter sp. SIMBA_036 (assembly GCF_046535135.1). Lineage (NCBI taxonomy): Bacteria > Bacillati > Actinomycetota > Actinomycetes > Micrococcales > Micrococcaceae > Arthrobacter > Arthrobacter sp. SIMBA_036. The sequence goes on along the minus strand of NZ_JAWRXG010000008.1, from coordinate 170,625 downwards.
GGAAGGAAACGTCCATATCTTCATTGATGAGTCTGCCAACGAAGAAATGGCTGTCAACATCCTCCTGAACGCCAAAACCCAGCGGCCCAGCGTCTGTAACACCGTCGAGACGCTTCTGGTCCACTCAGGCTCTACCGTTCTGCCCGCTGTGGCCGCGGCCCTGCGGTCTGCGGGTGTGACTTTGCATGTGGATGCGCGAACAGCTGCCGCCTTGGGCCCGAACGTGGAAACGGTTCCGGCCGACGACGACGATTGGGCCACCGAATACATGGACCTGGACCTCGCGGTGGCCATGGTGGACAGCCTGGATGAAGCGGTTGGGCACATCCGGAAATGGACCACCGGCCACACTGAGGCGATCCTGACCAACAATTTGGCCAATGCCGAGAAGTTCATCGCGGACATCGACTCGGCGGCCGTGATCGTGAACGCTTCCACGCGCTTCACAGATGGCGGCGAGCTGGGGCTGGGCGCGGAAGTGGGCATTTCAACGCAGAAGCTTCACGCACGTGGACCGATGGGCTTGACAGAGTTGACCACCACCAAGTGGATCGTCCAGGGCGAAGGCCAAGTCCGCGGCTAGTGACGCGGTAACATAGAAGTTAAGCCAGACGACGGCGGGAGGTTCCGCCGTCGTACACCATTGATAACCAACTAGGGGAGAAGATGCTGTTTCAGCAGATCGCCACGTCCATTGCGCAGGCGGAGACCGCCCATGAGCAACCCGCCCCCCTCTGGGCCGAGCCGTGGGTCTTTGGCGTTTCGATGTTCGCAATCTTTTTGGTTTTGATGTTCGTTGCCCTTTCCTACACCAACTTGGGCAACCGCCACGATGCTGTAGAAGAGCACTCCGATCCGCATCGCCAGCACCCCAACAAGCACACCCACAAGGGCCACTGAAATTATCGCCGCAACACCGCGCGCGGAGTCGGGGCCCAGGCTTCGGCTGGGCGTGATGGGTGGAACGTTTGATCCCATCCATCACGGCCACCTCGTGGCTGCAAGTGAAGTTGCAGCCAAGTTTGACCTCGATGAAGTGGTTTTCGTGCCCACTGGCCAGCCGTGGCAAAAGTCCCACAAACTTGTCAGCGAGCCGGAGCACCGTTACTTGATGACGGTCATCGCCACCGCCTCGAATCCCCGTTTCACGGTGAGCCGGGTAGACGTCGATCGTCCGGGCCCGACCTTCACCATTGACACACTCCGGGACCTGCGCCAGCTGCGGCCGGACGCCGATCTGTTCTTCATCACCGGCGCTGATGCCTTGGCTCAGATCCTGTCATGGAAAGACGTTGACGAGCTGTGGTCCTTGGCCCATTTCGTGGGGGTAACCCGGCCTGGGCATGAATTGAACGACCTCGGGAGGACTGATGACGTCAGCTTGCTCGAGGTCCCTGCCATGGCTATCTCTTCCACCGATTGCCGCATTCGTGTAGGGGCGGGCAATCCAGTCTGGTACCTTGTGCCGGACGGGGTGGTCCAGTACATCGCGAAGTACGGCTTGTACGCGGATGGCCCCCATTCGGGAGAACTGTCAGCGGTATTGTCCGGACCAGAAGACCAAGCACGCACTGAATGAGTTTCTAAATGAACAGCCAGGAAGAGCGACCCATCCGCAGTCGGCGCGAACTTCGCCGTGCCCGGGAAGAGCAGCCTGAGCCCCAGGCTAACCCGAGTACAGCCCCGGACGCAGGCCCGGGCTCCGCCGTCGACGACCGCGCCCAGGCACGCAATCGTCGTGCGGCTGATGCGCCCGTTGATGCCGTCGGCGCTGCTGCGCAGGAGCGCTCTTCACAGGTCCGGGCGCGTGATCGTGCAACCCTTCGCACCATCAAGGAATTGGCGGGCAAAGAGGAACAGCTCTCGGGCGGCGGTCCGCCTACGCGCCGCCAACTGAGGCTGCAACAACTCCAAGCGGAGGTGGCAACCTCCGCCCATCCGATCGTTCCGATGCCGGGCGTACCGGCCGGGTCGGCGCAACCGTCGTCGGAAAAGCAACCGGCCAACGCCTCGGTTGCCGCTACTCAGAAAGCCAAGGGCGCTCCGTCTGAATCGGAGATGTCCGTGGAGCAGGCCTTGGCAGTCCGGGAGTTGATTGCTGCCCAGGTCCAGAACCAGACGGCCAAGTTGGAGCACATTGCCGAGCAGGATCCGCTCGCGGTGGATCCAGCGGTCTTGGCCGAACAGATTGCCTTGGCGGAGCGGGCTGCGGTGCTGAACAAGCGCGCGGCCGCCAAGCAAAAGCTTGCTGAGCAAACTCAGGCGGGCAAAGCAACCGCCGAGCCCGCCACCCAAGCAGTCGAAACACAAGCCAACGAGGCGCAGCCCAACAAGTCACAGCCCGCAAAGACCGCGACTCCCACGGGCAGCCAAGTGACTTCCGGCCCATCGACAGCCAACAACCTGGCCATGGTGACCCCGTTGGAGTTCGTCAAGGTCCCGGGTGTCGAGCGGCCCGTGATGAAGCGCCCCAGCACCACCTTCGTCCCCTTGGTCACCTCGGCTGCCCCCAAGGTGGATCAAGCCAAGGCATCCAAGCAACGCAGTACCCGTGGACGTTCCGGTGTTCTGGCACGTGCCGAAGCGGTAGCCAGAAGTGCCCGAAATCGCCCTCAGGTTTCGGAGCCGGCCGAGGAAAAGGAACGGCCGCCCGTCCCCGCGAACACGGCATCTGGCCTGGATCCCTTGGATGCAAACACTGCCGGCTTGGCCCGCGCCCAGCGAGCGAGGCTGTTGCAGTTTGGTGTCCTGGCGCTCGGCGTTGTGGCCCTGATCGTGGGCGTCATCATGATCGCCGGCGGCTAACACCGTTACCGCTTCAGAACATCATCACCGCTTTAGAACACCATTAAGCCCTGTACATCACTACCGCTGCAAAGCGGCTCACGCCATTCAAAGGCCACCGGCCACAACAAGGAGTTTCAGTGTCTGCACATGAACAATCGATAACCCTCGCTCGCCATGCAGCGCGTGCTGCGGCCGACAAACTGGCCGAAGACGTTGTCGCCCTTGATGTCAGTGAGCGCCTTGCACTCACAGATATCTTCCTGATTGCGTCCGCTCCAACGGAACGCCAGGTCAACGCCATCGTCGACGGCATCGAAGAAGAACTGCTGAAGCAGAACCTGCGTCCGGTGCGGCGTGAGGGACGTTCCGAGGGCCGCTGGGTTCTCTTGGATTATGCCGACATCGTGATTCACGTCCAGCACGCTGAGGACCGGGTCTTCTACGCGCTTGAGCGTCTCTGGAAGGACTGCCCCGTGGTGGATCTTGAATTGGGGGACGACGCCTCAGCCAAGGCAGTTACTGCGGAGGACGCTGAGCACTAGGAGGACCTCGGCCGAATATTCCCGATTTGGAATTTTCGAAACAGCTGTTCTAAGATATTTGAGTTGCTTCGGCGCCGAGGGTTGGAAAACCGGGCGCGGAGCGGCGAGAATATGGGGCTGTGGCGCAGCTGGTAGCGCACCTGCATGGCATGCAGGGGGTCAGGGGTTCGAGTCCCCTCAGCTCCACCATCGGAGGTCTCGGTTTTCATCCGCTTGCGTGGTGAAGACCGAGGCCTCTCGCCGTATCCGGCTAAATCTGTGGAAGTCCTAGGGCCGGTGCCTAAGGTCCCGGCACCAATGCCGGCAGCATGAACTCCCACATCTGCTCGATCCTCAAGAGAACGTCGGCCCGCCCGGTTAGTACATCCGACACCATCTGCACGCCCGTAAAGGACGCGATCAGGTAGCGGGAGAACGCTGCAGCGTCCAACTCAGGCTTGATGGAGCCCTCCGCCTGCGCCTGAGCGAGGAGCCCGGCAACTGTTGCTATCCAATCCTCGTAGGGCCCCGAGATGTCGGCTTGGAAGGAAGCCGCTTCAAAGGTCAGGCGGATCCCGCCACGGACGATCGGCTCATCGAGCAGCTGAAGGCCAAACATCCTGCAGAGTTGGATGATTTTGTCCAAGGCAGGAGCTTCCGAGCCAACGATTGCCGCTCCTGCTGCCAGGACAATCGCGTGCTGTTCCTCTATGACCGCCAAAGCCAATTCCCGCTTTGACGTGAAGTGGAAATACAGCGCGCCCTTGGTCACTTGGGCGCGCTGGGTAATGTCGGCCATGCTGGCGGTGCCGTACCCCACGTCCGCGAAGACATTCGCGGCACCTTCTATGACGGCAAGACGGGTATCTTTCGCACGCTGCTGCATGGGGGCAGGGAACCTCTCAGGTAATGCACGGCTGGCGCACGCTGGGCCGCCGTCGAGACTCCACAACGCTACCACCGCCCACCTGCCCGCTCCGCGGAAACCAACTGAACGGTTTTGTTTTATGGCTGTCAGCTCATAGAATTTGGGCAGACCTGCAGCTGAAGTTTGCTGCCGGTCCGAGGCGGCCGCTTGGGGGAGGTGCGGTGGAGAAATCCAGCGCACCTCGGCCGTCGGGGACTCGCGTCCCGCGATTTCGCTAATCGCGCCATTGTGGTTAGTATTGACGAGTTGCTTCGGCGGGAAGGGATGTTCACCTACCGAATTCAACACATCCGGGGCTGTGGCGCAGCTGGTAGCGCACCTGCATGGCATGCAGGGGGTCAGGGGTTCGAGTCCCCTCAGCTCCACTTCGGAAGAAAGACCCCGCTCGTAGAGCGGGGTCTTTTCACGTTCAGCCCTGGGCGGGCGTGAACACTTACGCCAGCGACTGGCTGAACTCGGCAGCGCTGACGAACTCGATTCCTTGGAACGGTTGGTCCCCGACCACTTTGGCTAGGTGGCCTGGTGGAATTGTGTAGGAATCCCCGGACGAAATACTGATCTTTCCGCCGTCGTTCGTTTCCACTTCAAGGTTTCCGGACACGCAGAAACCGACGTGGCTCAACTGGCAGGTGTCCGTTCCAACCACAGGGCCGAGACAGCTTGCCCAGGTCCAGCCCGGTTCGAAGGTCAAACGGCCGAGTGTGTAATCGTTGATTTTGACGACGTCCACGGTGGTCTTCTCCTGATGCCTGGATTCGTCGGGTGAGTTGAGGGACTTTACTTGAAGCTTCGTGACAACATTGACACTCATGACTTGCTCGCAAATGGGGGAGGGAGCCGAATCTCTTCCGGTCCCGGCGCCTGGCTCCATGGGTCCGCCGCGGCCTGTGCCTGCTGCTGCCGCCGACTGTTGGGTCGTCCGTTTGCCAGCAGGTGTTTTATCCACGCACCCCAAGGTTCCTCCTTCGTCGCGACGAAGTCGAGACCAGCATGAATGTGAGTAGTGACGCAGCTGATGAGTCGCACAGAAAGCGAGTACAGATCGTGACGGCATTGGATCCAGACGCCGGGCTTGAGCAGTTGTTCAACGCGCTCAGCAGGCGCCCCGATGTCGAGGCCGAGAACTTGATGGCCTACGATGCCACCGATCGGCTTCTGCTTGATGCGGCTTCTCACTACGTCAGTCCAGGAACAAGGACGGCGGTCATTGGTGACCGCTACGGAGCCTTGACCCTCGGAGCCCTGTCCGGGCTCGGCGTCGAGCATGTCCGCGTACATCAAGACCTCTATACCGGACGCCTCGCCCTCCAGCGCAACGCGAAGGCCACGGACATGGAGGGACGTTTCACCTCGCACGAGTTTGGACGGGAACTGCTCGACGGCGCCCAGTTGGTCCTCCTGCAACTGCCGAAATCACTGGCGGAGTTGGAGGAAATCGCCGATGCCGTTGCCCGCTACGCTGCCCCGGACGCGGTCCTTCTGGCAGGCGGTCGGGTCAAACACATGTCTGTGGGCATGAACGCGGTATTGGAACGCTTCTTCGGTACGGTCCAACCGCAACTCGCGCGCCACAAGTCGCGGATCCTCTTGGCACGGGACCCGCAGCAGCCAGCAGGCACGCCGCCGTTCCCGCTAGTTGCCTTTCTGCCGGAACTCGGGCTCACGGTAAAAGCCCACGGCGCCGTCTTCTCAGGTGTTCGACTCGACATCGGGACCCGCTACCTGCTCACCTTCTTGGACCGGATGCCGCCGGTCTCGCGGGTGGTTGATTTGGGATGCGGGACCGGCATCCTCGCTGCCATGTACTCGCGTCGGAATCCGGCTGCCCGAGTCATTGCGACCGACCAATCTGCCGCAGCGGTTGCCTCGGCCAAGGAGACCATCGCTGCCAATGGATTACGGGAGCGGATCGAGGTGGTCCATGACGACGCTATGTCAAAGTTGGCCGCCGGTGGTGCCGACCTCATCTTGTTGAACCCGCCGTTCCACATCGGCGCCGGAGTCCATGCCGGTGCTGCGGTGAAAATGTTCGAGGCGGCTGCCCGGGTCCTCGCCCCCGGAGGGGAACTGTGGACGGTGTACAACAGTCACCTGCAGTACAGGGCTGCTCTTGAGCGTCTGATTGGACCCACAACCGAGATCGGTCGGAACCCAAAGTTCACGGTAACGCGGAGCCAGCGTGTGGCCGTGCCCGCGTCGGCGGGGGTGCCGTACCATTCAGACAGAACTTAATTCCGACCACTTTCTCCGCATGACGAGAGGTATCAGTGACTGAGATCCGGCAGCCAACCCCGAGGCGCGGAACCAATCTTCCCCGGATGGGGGACTTCAACCTCACCGTCATTTTGGAAGCCATCCGCCGCTCGCCCGGCGGGCTAAGCCGTGTCGAACTGGCCCAAGTGGTGGGGCTTTCTCCGCAGACCATATCCAACATCTCGCGGCGCCTTCTGGATCAGCACCTCATCCTTGAGGCGGGCAAGGAAGGTTCTGGCCCGGGCAAGCCGCGGACCATCCTTCAACTCAACCCGGGCGGAATGTACGCCGTCGGTGTGCACTTGGACCCTGCTGTCATTACCTTCGTTGTCCTGGACCTTGTGGGGGCCGTGGTCCGGCATAGCCGCATGGCCACCCCGGGTGGAGATCCGGCCGCGGTCATCACCACGATCGCTGAACAGATCACCGCGCTCATTGATGACTCGGGCGTGGACGCGGCAAAGATCGCGGGGCTGGGAGTGGCTGTGCCGGGCCCTATCGATCTTAAGGAAGGCTCTGTGGTGGAGCCTCCACTTCTGACGCGGTGGAACCGGGTCCGTATTCGTGAGGCTCTTCAGCAAGCAACCGGCTTGGAGACCGTGGTGGACAAGGATGTCACCAGTGCGGCCGTGGCGGAGACGTGGGCCGGTGGTGCCAGCGGTGCCGGCAGCTTTGTCTTCATGTATATGGGTACGGGCATCGGTTGCGGCATTGTTCTCAACGATGAAGTTGTTCGCGGCACCTCAGGCAACGCGGGCGAGATCGGCCACATCATGGTGGATCCTGATGGGCCACCTTGTGACTGCGGGCTCCGCGGTTGCGTGAAATCGTCCTGTATTCCCCAAGTGCTGGTGGCCGAGGCTGAGACCGCCGGCGTGTTGGCCGGGCACCGCGCGGACGCCGACGGCCCTGAGGTCCAGGAACGCTACGCAGAGTTGTGCGATAAGGCCGACGACGGCGACGAGCAAGCGATTGCGATTCTGGACAGGTCGGCCACCCTCGTTGCCCGCGCAGTATCGGCGGTGACCAACACCCTTGACGTTGAACGTGTCGTGTTCGGAGGACCTTTCTGGGCGCGGATGGCCCCCTACTTCCTGGAACGTGTCCCGGCCCTGGTGGAGAAGGACAGCGCTGCTCGGATGATCCACGGCTTGGAAGTGGTGGGAACAGGCGTGGGGGAGGACGTGGGCGCTGTCGGGGCTGCCTGCCTCGTGCTCGAAGACGCGCTTGCTCCCCGGGCGCAACGGCTCTTACTGGAAGGCTGATCCGCCTGAGGACGTAGCTCGGCTGCGGATTAGTCGTCGATATCGCCGTTAGTCAGTCGATATCCTCGATAATTTCGCCGTAAGGAATCGAATCGTCCAAGTGCGCTTGGTGCCCGGTGGAACCGGTGTTGAAGATGATGCGGACGCCGTGCCTTTGGTCCGCGGCTGATTGCAGCAGGACAGGGCGAATGGCATCTACCACGTGCTGCGTCTGTGCATCCAAGTAGTTCTGGTAGGAGGCTGGTAGTTGGTGCATGGCAAAAGAATAGACCTCGGCGGTCCCCATGGGGAGGGGAATCAGGGGGAGTTCGGCGAATAAAGTTCACGGATCTGTCCGCAACGTTCGTAAAACTGCGTCTTAATTCGGCGCTTGAATTGATCGCGCCGGCTCCCGCCCTTAGAGTCATAGACAAGTTACCGCGGTAACGTGTCAGCGATCCTCCGTTGGATCTGCCCCGCAAGGGCGGTGAGGAGGGTGTGGGTGCCCCCATGTGGGCCTGACATTTGCACACGGAAAAAGCTTCATCCCAGGCGTAACAGTCGCGGCTGCGTCCTGCTGGAGCCCATTCGTGTATCCCAAACTCAATTCATCATCCAAGATTTTCGCCACACCCATGCGGTCCGGCGGTCAGCAGGTGATGTCATACAGCCAAGGACGCAAATGTCGCCACCAAGCCTTATTGACGTACATCCGAATCTTGCCGGAACTGCCCCGGTAGCACTCTCCTACGAACTGTTTCCGCCGCGTTCTGCTGCCGCAGCCGAAACGTTGTGGACTACCATCCGCGAACTCGAAGCCACCGAACCGGATTATGTCTCGGTGACATACGGTGCCAGCGGATCCAACCGTGACACCGCCGTCGACCTTATCAATCGACTTCTCACGGAGACCACCTTGCGTCCCTTGGCGCACCTGACCTGCGTTGGCAATACGCCCACTGAACTGGCAGAAATCATCGGTGAACTGCTCGACCACGGAGTACGCGGCATCTTGGCGCTGCGTGGTGACCTTCCCCAAGACGGCCAGCCCGCCACGGGTTCCCTCCGGTATGCGCAGGACCTCATCGAGCTGATCCGCCGTGTGGAACTTCGCCGGTCAGCCCTGCTGTGCGCAGGCAAGATCGCGGTGGGAGTTGCTGCGTACCCCACCCGCCATCCGGAATCGCCCAGTGAAGGGCACGACGTCGAGGTGTTGCTTGCCAAGCAGCGCTCAGGGGCGGACTTCGCCATCACCCAGGTGTTCTTCCACGCCAGCGAATACGCCGGACTGGTCTCGCGTGCCCGCCGGGCCGGAGTGACCATCCCCATCATTCCCGGCGTCATGCCGCTGACCAGCCTGAGGCGCCTCAAGCGGCTTGGTGAACTGGCCGGCGTCGAGCCTTCCAGGGAACTCATCGAGCGCTTGGGCGCAGCAGAGACGGAAGGCGAACGCCGGCGCATCGGCGTTGCTGCCACGGTGGACCTCGCTAATGCTGCCCTGGATGCCGGTGCGCCCGGAATTCACCTTTACACCTTCAACGAGCACGCACACGCCTTGGATGTGCTGGACAAACTGAATTTGCCGCGGCCTTCCAAAGCTTTGCACCGCATAAAGAGCGCTGTACGCCAGGAATTCGCACACTGACCCCGATAGCTGATCACGGATCAGCTGACCCCACACGCCTGACCCCACACGCCGGGGCTACCGGTTGCCACGACATCACCGATTCAGCACCTACTTCATCGATTCAGCACCTACTTCATCAAGGAAAAATCCATGACTGACCAGATCACTCCCGCTACTCCTTTCCCGTCAGCATCCCTTCTGGGATATCCGCGCATCGGCCGTCGTCGCGAGCTCAAGAAAGCCGTCGAAGCATACTGGGCCGGCAAGATTGACGCTGCAGCGCTGGACGCCGCAGCCAAGGACATCCAGCTCACCATCGCCAAGCGTCTGCAGGAGCTGGGCCTCACCGAGGCGGCCGCAGTTCCTGGCACCTTCTCCTACTACGACCAAGTCCTGGACACCACCGCGCACCTGGGCGCAGTCCCTGCCCGTTTCGGTGAGCTCCTCAATGCGGAGGGGCAGCTGGATATCGATGGCTACTTCACCCTGGCCCGCGGCAACAAGGAGCAGCAGCCCCTTGAAATGACCAAGTGGTTCGACACGAACTACCACTACCTGGTTCCGGAAATCGGCCCCGAAACAACGTTCAGCCTCGCCTCCACGGCCAAGGTGGACGAGTTCGCCTTCGCGCTGGCCAACGGCATCGAGACACGGCCGTACATCGTGGGCCCGGTGACTTACCTTCTGCTGTCCAAGGCCTCCGACGACGCTCCGGCCGGCTTTGCTCCGCTGTCCCGCCTCGAAGACATCCTGCCCGTCTACGTCCAGCTCCTGCAGAAGTTGGCTGAAGCCGGCGCTAGCTGGGTTCAGCTGGACGAGCCTGCGTTGGTAGTCGACCAAGAAACCCCCGCAGCAGAGGTTGAAGCCGCAGTGGCGCGCGCCTACGAGGTCCTCACCTCGGCGGCCAACCGTCCGCAGATCCTCGTCTCCACCCCGTATGGTGCCCTCGACGGGCAGTTCGGCACCCTCGCTGCCACCAACATCGACGCCCTTCACATCGACGTCTTCAAGGGTTCCCTTCCGTCCGACGCAGCACTTGCCGGCTTGGGCAGCAAGACCTTGGTTGCGGGCGTCGTGGATGGCCACAACATCTGGCGCAACGACCTTGCTGCCTCGGCTGGGAAGCTGGATGAACTGAAGGCTGCCGCCGCCAAGCTCACCGTCAGCACTTCCACCTCGACACAGCACGTGCCTCACGACGTTGCCGAGGAAACACAGTTGTCCGAGCAGTTGCGCAGCTGGCTTGCTTTCTCGGACCAGAAGGCCGTTGAGGTCAAGACCTTGGCGTCCTACCTGGCAGACCCCGCTTCGGCCAAGGCCGCCATTGACGAAGCATCCGCAGTCATCGCTTCCCGTGCCACTGCTGAAGGCGTCCGCCGTGACGATGTTCGGGCCCGCACCGCTGCCTTGACCGCAGCAGACTTCAGCCGCTCCGAGTACTCGGTCCGCGAAGCAGCCCAAGAAGAGGCCCTGCACCTTCCGCCGCTGCCCACCACAACCATCGGTTCTTTCCCGCAGACCTCCGAGATCCGCTCCGCCCGTGCCCGCAACAACAAGGGCGATCTCACCAATGAGCAGTACGAACAGCTCATGAAGGATGAAATCAAGCGCGTTGTTGACCTCCAAGAGGAGCTCGGCTACGACGTCCTGGTGCACGGCGAGCCCGAACGCAACGACATGGTCCAGTACTTTGCCGAGAACCTCGAGGGCTTTGACGTTACAGTCCACGGTTGGGTTCAGTCCTACGGTTCGCGCTGCACCCGCCCGTCAATCCTTTGGGGCGATGTCACCCGAAGTGCGCCGATCACCGTGGCTTGGGCAGAGTACGCGCAGTCACTGACCAGCAAGCCGATGAAGGGCATGCTCACCGGTCCGGTCACCATCCTTGCTTGGTCGTTCGTCCGCGATGACCAGCCGCTGGGCGAAACCGCCAACCAGGTGGGGCTGGCACTGCGTGATGAGATCGCCGATCTCGAAGCTGCCGGTATCAAGGTCATCCAGGTGGATGAGCCTGCACTGCGCGAACTCCTTCCATTGCGCAAGGCAGATCACGCCGATTACCTGAAATGGTCAGTGGATTCCTTCCGCCTGGCCACGGCCGGAGCAGCTGACGCCACCCAGATCCACACCCACCTCTGCTACTCCGAGTTTGGTGTGATCATCGATGCGATCGACGGCCTCGACGCTGACGTGACCTCCATCGAAGCTGCCCGTTCCCGCATGGAGGTCGTCCACGACCTCGAGTCCCACGGGTTCGGCCGCGGCGTGGGCCCGGGCGTCTACGACATCCACTCGCCGCGCGTTCCCGGCGAGGCCGAGGTCACTGAGCTCCTGGCAACCGCGGTCAAGCATGTTCCCTCACGCCAGCTCTGGGTCAACCCGGACTGTGGCCTGAAGACCCGCGGTTACGTGGAAACCGAAGAGTCGCTGCGCAACCTGGTCAAGGCAACGCGGACGGTTCGGGCCACGTTGCTGGAGACTGCAAAGTAGTAGCTAGGCGTAAGGAACGACGGCGGCCGGTCACCTCAGAGGTGACCGGCCGCCGTCGGCTGCTTTAAGGCTTCTTTGGAGGTCGCTACTCCCACAGGATTTCGTCATCCACCACGCCGTCTTCATCCGCAGCCGCTACCAACAATTCGTCGGTGAAGCGCGAGCCGAGGGTGAAGTCGAGGACGAAGTAGCGTTCCGGCTGGCCCGGATAGATGGCCACATGACCGAGCTTGAGGGCTTTCAGGAAGACATTGTTGGTGAGCTGCTCCTTGTCCCTGACGCCAAAGACAGATTCGAGTTGCTCCTCTTTGAGCTGCGAGCAGTGGAAGTGCAGGAACTGTTGGGGGTTGGTCCCGTCCTGGTCCAGTTCCTCGGAGATCATTTCCCGGACTTGGTCCACAAGCTCGGGAAGGAAACGCAACCTGTAGTCCACCTTGCGCATCGCGGCCTCATCGAAATGGTCATGCGCGGCGACGTTGAGGTCCAGTTCAAGCTGGCTACCGCCAATCTCATGTTTGGCAACAAAGCAATGTTCGCGCCCATTGCTGAGCTCAATTTCCCCAAAGTGCTTGCTCGCTAGCTTGCCCATGTGATCAATCTAACCCCAACACCGAGCGTGTTCCAGCAAATGGGGATATTTCAGCGGTTGCGCTGCGGACCCTTGACACGCCCGGTTTTGAGGGGATGCAGCCCGCTCCGGCCGGCGGAGCCGCGCAGCGAATCTGCCAGCATTTGCGTGAACAATTGGACTTGTGCGGTTCGCTTTTCATTGATGAGCAAAGCGAAAACATTTCGGGCCAGGCGGATGTCGGGGACGTCGAGGACCACGACTCCGGATGGCCGGTTCCATAAGGCCAGTTCCGGCACCAGCGAAGCACCGAGCCCGGCGGCCGTCATTTCGAGGCTGGCGTGGAAGTCGTCGCTGTAGGCCACGACCCGGGGATGGAGGTTGCAACTGGCGAACAGCCGCTCGATAACCAAGGCATCGCTTGTGCCTGGATGATGGACAATCCACGGCATGTCCGAGAGGTGGGAGGCCTCCATCTCGGCGTCCTCACGGATTTTCCACGACGCCGGCAGGACAACGCGGAAGTCGTCGTCGCCAATCCATTGCCGCTCCAGGGAGTGCGGCCACGCCAAACCGGACTGCCCCACTTGGTAGACCAGGGCTACATCCAACTCCCCGCCGCTGCGGAGCCCTTGGATGGTTTGGGCTGGTTCTGCCACGGAAACCTTGAGTTCTATGCCCAAGTCCTTCCAGCGGTCACTGAGCAGGATCTCCGGCAAAACGTAGGTGGCCAGGCTGGGGAAGATCCCTAGGCGCAGTTCCTGGGCGGGGGAGTCGTTCGTCCGCGAGGCTGCTGCCATGAGGGCCTCGACGTCGGTAAGTACCTTGGATGCGTGGCGCGTCATGGTCACCGCGGCTTCCGTGGGGACGATGCTGCGAGCCGAGCGCTGGAACAGTTCGACGCCGGTGTCGCGTTCCAGTGCAGCCATCTGTTGGGATACGGCTGAGGCCGTGTAGCCGAGCTGCGCGGCTGCGGCAGCGAACGACCCAAGCCGGGAAACCTCCATGAGTGTCCGGAGGTGGAGGAGGTTGACCATCACCAAATTTTAGCTGTTGAACGCACCACATTTTCAAAGTGTCACGACACGCCGCCACCCCGCGACACGCGGGAGATTTAATGTGGCTAAGTAGTCCACAGGGTGTGGATTTCATCTCTCACTTCGGCGGAATCACGGACATTTTGAAGGCCCCTGCCTGTGGACGAGCAGTGGATTGAATGACATACTTGTAATACATCATCTTGGGGTTCCAGTTCGACGCTTGCACTACATGTAGTATCGGTTTACGGATTGGGCGGGAAACAGGGCCGGTATCGGATTCATTGGTTAGCTCCGGTTGAACCCGCCAGATACGAAGAGAATCAGACTTCAACTTAGGGGACAGGGATCATGACCGTAACGGTTTACACCAAGCCGGCCTGTGTTCAGTGCAACGCAACGTACCGGGCGCTCGACAAGAAGGGCATTGCCTACCAGAGTGTCGATATCTCCCAGGACGCCGAGGCACTCGAACGCCTCAAGGCCCTGGGGTACATGCAGGCTCCCGTCGTCGTGACCGAACAGGATCACTGGTCCGGATTCCGCCCGGACAAGATCGAGGAACTGGCCCAGGCCGTCTCCTCCGTGGCCTAAGTTTCCTGTCAGGCTTCGCCACCATACACACCAAGAATTCCTATGTAGTTGAGGTGACTCCCATGGCACCGGTGGCAGCGGCAACTGTTCGCGATGCGGCGCACGCTGTCACCACCAGGAGTCACCTCATTTACTTTTCCTCCACCTCCGAAAACACCAAACGATTCGTCCAGAAACTGGGCCGGGACGCTGCGCGGATCCCGCTTTATGCCCAGGACGCACCCCTTCAGGCACTTGAGCCTTTCGTCCTTGTGCTGCCCACATACGGTGGCACCAACGGCGAAGGTTCCGTGCCCAAGCAGGTGATCAGGTTTTTGAACGACCCCGGGAACAGGGAACTGATCCGCGGTGTTATCGGAGCGGGGAATACAAACTTCGCGGACAACTACTGTGCAGCGGGAGACATTGTCTCCGTCAAGTGCAAGGTGCCGCATCTTTACAAATTTGAACTCATGGGGACGCCAGAAGACGTCCAACGGGTCAACGAAGGGCTGGAAAAGTTTTGGACACAACTGTCGCAGAAACAGAAGTAACCGGGGGCGCTGTGGACACGGTCAAGAAGCCATTGCCTGAGGCTTACAAGGGACTGGGCTATCACGAGCTCAACGCCATGCTGAACCTGTATGGCCCCAACGGTGAGATCCAGTTCGAGGCCGACCGCGAAGCTGCGCACCAGTACTTCCTGCAGCACGTGAACAACAACACCGTGTTCTTCCACGACCTGGAAGAGAAGCTCGATTACCTGGTGAAGAACCAGTACTACGAGCGCGAAACGCTCGACCAGTACACGATGAACTTCATCCGCGAACTCTATAACCGCGCCTACAAGAAGAAGTTCCGCTTTGAGACCTTCCTCGGTGCCTTCAAGTTCTACACCTCGTACACGCTGAAGACGTTCGACGGCAAGCGCTTTCTGGAGCGCTACGAAGACCGTGTCTGCATGGTCGCACTGCACTTGGCCCGTGGTGACGAAGAGCTCGCCAGCAGGCTCGTCGACGAGATCATCGACGGCCGTTTCCAGCCGGCCACCCCGACGTTCCTGAATGCAGGGAAGGCGCAGCGCGGCGAGCTCGTCTCCTGCTTCCTGCTCCGGATCGAAGACAACATGGAGTCGATCGCGCGCGCCATCAACTCCGCGCTGCAGCTCTCCAAACGTGGTGGCGGTGTGGCGCTCTCGCTCACCAACATCCGCGAGCACGGTGCGCCGATCAAGCAGATCGAAAACCAGTCCTCCGGCGTCATTCCCGTGATGAAGCTCCTCGAAGACAGCTTCTCCTACGCCAACCAGCTCGGTGCGCGCCAGGGTGCAGGCGCCGTCTACCTGCACGCCCACCACCCGGACATCTACCGCTTCCTGGACACCAAGCGGGAAAACGCCGACGAGAAGATCCGGATCAAGACGCTCTCCTTGGGCGTTGTGGTTCCGGATATCACGTTCGAGCTCGCCAAGAAGAACGAGGACATGTACCTCTTCTCGCCGTACGACGTCGAGCGCGTTTACGGAGTGCCTTTCTCCGACATTTCGGTCACTGAGAAGTACTACGAGATGGTGGACGATTCGCGGATCAAGAAGACCAAGATCAGCGCCCGCGAGTTCTTCCAGACGCTTGCAGAGATCCAGTTCGAGTCCGGTTACCCGTACATCATGTTCGAGGACACCGTGAACCGGGCCAACCCGATCGACGGCAAGATCACCATGAGCAACCTCTGCTCGGAGATCCTCCAGGTTTCTTCGCCCTCCATCTATGCAGAAGACCTGAGCTACGAGACCGTGGGCAAGGACATCTCCTGCAACCTCGGTTCCATGAACATCGCCAAGACCATGGATTCACCGGACTTCGGCCTCTCCATTGAGACGTCCATCCGCGCCTTGAGCGCTGTCTCGGACATGTCCTACATCAACTCGGTTCCGTCGATCGCCCAAGGCAACGCCCAGAGCCACGCGATTGGCCTTGGACAGATGAACCTCCACGGCTACCTGGCCCGTGAGCACGTCCACTACGGCTCTGAAGAGGGCCTGGACTTCACCAATATCTACTTCTACACGGTTCTCTTCCACGCTCTCCGCGCTTCCAACAGGCTCTCTATCGAGACTGGCCAGAAGTTCGGCGGCTTCGAGAAGTCCACCTACGCTTCCGGTGAGTTCTTCGACAAGTACACCGAGCAGGAATGGGTTCCGGCAACGGAGCGCGTCCGCGAGCTCTTTGCCGGCCACCACATCCCCACGCAGGATGACTGGCGCGAGCTGAAGGCTTCCGTCATGGAGCACGGTATCTACAACCAGAACCTCCAGGCCGTACCGCCTACCGGTTCCATCAGCTACATCAACAACTCCACCTCGTCGATCCACCCGGTGGCCGCCAAGATTGAAATCCGCAAGGAAGGCAAGATCGGCCGCGTCTACTACCCGGCGCCGTACCTGACCAACGACAACCTGGAGTACTACCAGGATGCCTACGAAATCGGCTACGAGAAGATCATCGACACCTACGCCGCTGCCACACAGCACGTGGACCAGGGCCTGTCGCTGACGCTGTTCTTCAAGGACACCGCCACGACGCGTGACATCAACAAGGCGCAGATCTACGCATGGCGCAAGGGCATCAAGACCCTCTACTACATCCGTCTCCGCCAGCTCGCGCTGGAGGGTACGGAGGTTGAGGGCTGCGTCAGCTGCATGCTGTAGCCGACCGCGCACAAAACTGAAGAGTACGACGGCGGGTTCCCACCCGCCGTCGTACGCTTACCTTTAGAACTACCCACCGCTAAAAGGGGATGAAATGACCGAAAAGGTCAAGCTGCTGAGCCATGTCGAGGCCATCAACTGGAACAAGATCCAGGATGACAAGGACGTGGAAGTCTGGAACCGCCTGGTCAACAACTTCTGGCTTCCGGAGAAAGTGCCGTTGTCCAACGATGTCCAGTCGTGGCACACCCTGACGCCGGATGAGCAGCAGCTCACCATGCGCGTTTTCACCGGCCTCACCCTGCTGGACACCATCCAAGGCACCGTGGGCGCTGTCTCGCTGATTCCGGATGCTTTGACCCCGCATGAAGAGGCCGTGTACACCAACATTGCCTTCATGGAGTCGGTCCACGCGAAGTCTTACTCGTCCATCTTCTCTACCCTGTGCTCCTCCAAGGAGATTGACGACGCTTTCCGCTGGTCGCTCGAAAACGAGAACCTGCAGAAGAAGGCGCAGATCGTCATGGACTACTACCAGGGCGACGATCCCCTGAAGCGCAAGGTAGCGTCCACCCTGCTGGAGAGCTTCCTGTTCTATTCGGGCTTCTACCTGCCCATGTACTGGTCTTCCCGCGCCAAGCTCACGAACACCGCCGACCTCATCCGCCTCATCATCCGTGATGAGGCCGTGCACGGTTACTACATCGGCTACAAGTTCCAGAAGGGCCTGGAGAAAGTTTCCGAGGCCCGCAGGCAGGAGATCAAGGACTACACGTTCGAGCTTCTGTTCGAGCTGTACGAAAACGAAGTCCAGTACACGCACGATCTCTATGACGGCGTCGGCTTGGCCGAGGACGTCAAGAAGTTCCTGCACTACAACGCCAACAAGGCCCTCATGAACCTCGGTTACGAGGCCATGTTCCCGGCCTCCGTTACCGACGTGAATCCGGCCATCCTGTCGGCACTCTCCCCGAACGCTGACGAGAACCATGACTTCTTCTCCGGTTCAGGCTCCTCGTATGTGATTGGCAAGGCTGTTAATACGGAAGATGAGGACTGGGAGTTCTAGGGTCTCTCGCGCCGCTCGGCGCCTTGGGCCGGGAAGACGGGCTTGAGGTGCGCCGCGTCGGGTGGGACGACAAGCAGCCGCTGTTCCGTCCCATCCGACACGCCTAGCGCGTCGAGGTCGCCCACGGTCACCTCGGCCGGTCCCGACGGCTGGCGAAGTCGTTCTAGAACACCACGACCTCAGCTACCGGCTGGCTCCAGACCGCGTGCATAGCGACCACCCTCCGCCATCTGTTCCTGGCGCGCACCCGACTGGGACCTGCTGCCGCGGCGTGAGCGCCGCCGGTCCCGGGCAGCGCGGAATGCGGCATGATCGGACACGCCTACGGCTGATCCACCGGGAGGATCGTTTAACCGGGCAAAGGCTTGTGTTCGCGCGGAACCCGGTAGCGTCGGCTGATGCTCACCCGAAGCGCGCGCTGCTGCGGCTCATCCGCAGGGCTCCAACGCTCCGTTTCACCGATGCTTGCTGGACCCGTCTTGGAGGCCGCGTCCTTGCTCCCATGCGGAGGTCAGCGCCCGCAGGGGATCGACCAAGCCTTCGATGGCCCAGACCGGGGCCTCGGCGAGTAGGGCATCTTCGAGGGCGAGCTGCGCGGGAATCACCTCGTCCACGAGCGCCGCGCCAGTGTCGGTGAGGACGAGCAGGGACGAGCGGCCGTCAGCCGGGTTGGCCGTCCGGCTCAGCAGTCCCCGAGCCTGGAGGGCGTTCAGCCGCATGGTGATCGCGGAGCGCGGGACAAGCAGCGTCTGGGCCAGGGACGTTGGGCTCAGAGGTTCGCCCGACCGGCGCAGCGCGGAAAGCACGTCCAGCTCGCCGCGGGTGAGCCCGTAGTCGGCCAGGAAGGCGTCGCTGGCTTCGAGGATAAGGCGGGAAGCGCGCAGCACGCGGTGGATCACCCCGAGGCTGCTGAAGCTCAGGTCCGGACGCAGCCGGGCCCACTCAAGCTGCATCCGGTCCACGACGTCGCCGTGAGCGGCGAAGCCGTCTGCATCCTGATTCATCCAGCTCCTCCGCGCCCCCGTGGCCGTCGCCTCGGTCAACCACAATAGTAGTTCATAACTGTAGTAACCTTGAGGTACTTCATTCCTGTACCACTTTGGAAGGTTAAAATGACGCAGGCCACCCCCACGCGGTCCTGGTGGGCGGCAGTCTTCGACGTGGGCCCGCATGCCGGCGCCCATTGGACCGCCCTGCGCGCAAGCCTGGCGATCTTCGTCCCGCTGGTGGCGTGCTTGGCGAGCGGTCGCGGCGACCTGCTGCTGTATGCCGCGATCGGTGCCTTCGCCGCCCTGTACGGCCGACACGAGCCGGCGCGGGTACGCCTAGCCATGCAGGCGCAGGCGGGCGCGGTGCTGGTAGTCGGTGTTCGTCGTCGGCGCCCTAGTGGCGACCGTCCCGTTCCGGCTCTGGCTGCTCGTCCCGATTGCGGCCGTTTGGGCGGGCGTCGCGGTAGTGCTAGCCGAGCTTGGCCGATGGCATCCGGCCGGAGCTCTCAACCCGGTCTTCGCCCTCACAGCCTCGGCCACGGTCCCGATCGCGCTGAGCACGGTGCCCGCAGCCGCCCTCGCTGCGGCTGGCGCTGCCGTCTTCGCGCTGATGCTCGCCCTCCCGGGTCGCACAGCCCGCGACGGCGGCCCGGTGGGGTATCGGCTCTCGTGGCGCGACCTACGCCGGTCCGACCCGGTAGGCCGCCACGTCGCCCGCTATCTGCTCGGTATCGCCGCCGCCGGCCTCGCCGTCGCGACCAGCGGCATCGGCCACCCCTACTGGACCTTCGTCACGGCGTCCGTCCCCATGTCGGCACCCGACCTGCACGCCCGCCTCACGCGCGCCGCCCAGCGGGCGATCGGCACCGCCGCCGGCCTTGGCGCCGCAGCCCTCGTCCTGGCCGCCCACCCCAGCAGCTACGCCGCGATTATCGTGATCGCCGTGCTCCAGGCGTGCACCGAACTGACGACCGGGCGCAACTACAGCCTCGGCCTGGTCTTCTTCACCCCGATGGCCCTTCTGCTGGGCGATCTCATGCTGCCAGCCTCGATCGGCACGCTCCTGGCCCAGCGCGCGCTTGAGACCCTGATTGGCCTCACCATCGCCCTAGCCGCCACTGTCATCACCCACGAAAGGCGCACTCCTACGCAAGTCAGTCGGCGTGGGTGATGGCTTAAAAAGCCGCTGCATTGCCGGAGTCCAGAACTGGCCACGTCGGTCAACTAGCCTGCGAGTTCTAAGATCGGCCCGTCTCTGGTAGCTTCCAAGCCCCTTACGCACGGTCGCGTAGGGGGCTTCGCTATTAGTACTGGAGACGGACAATAACAAAGTACTTGATCTTGTTCCCGGGGAGGCCATGCAGCTCACGGCGGACGAGCTCGACGTCGCGGCGGAAGCCGGGCATGCAGTCACGCCGGGGCACGTACCCGGGATACACGGTACCCAATGGCGGCTGCACCATCCTGGAGTTGCCCGCGCGTGAAGCAGCAGTTGAGTGGGCCGCGAAGATCGCCGTCGCATGCCGCTGTCTCCAGGAACTCAGAGAGTTCCAGTACGATCCAGCCAGCTAAGGCCGTTAGGGGCCGCCTTCATCTGCCGACGCCAGCCAATCCATACGTTCGCGGCCTGGTAGGGGCGGGGCCGTGGACCGGTAGGTGTGTCCGGTGGGGGTGCTGACGTTCAGGGTATGCCGGGGGCCAGACTCGCTTCTGACAGACCAGCCAGGGTTTTCTTTGGTGTGATTGCAGGCTTCGCAGAGTCCCGCGCCGTTTTGGATGGACGTAGGACCGCCCAATTGCCACGAAACTATATGGTCGATGTGGCGGATGGGCGCATCACAGTAGGGGGTTCTGCATGCGGTATCCCGGGTCTCGATGAAACGCCGGAGCCGCTGGGGGAATAGCCGGGCTTTGGAGTCCGAAGCGAGCAACTCGCTCGTCGCAGGTGCTGTGTAGAGCCGGCGAAGCCACACACGGAAGTCGATGTCGACGGCAGCGGCATCTGCTCCTGTGCCGGAAGTCCGCGTCAGCTCCCCAGGTTCGCTTGGTTGAAGTAGTTTCCGTGCCCATCCTGCGGGGACTGTTCCGTAGCCTTTGAGCCGTGCTGGTTCGCTGTCGCCTCGGAACAGGGTGCGGTCCGTCATGACGAGTTGGACGTCGACGCCGGAGATTCCGCCAGGGGTGCCGGTGACGCGTTCCACGAGGGTGTCCGCCATGAGTTGTCCCCGGGATCGCTGATCGCCTGCAGACCGGAGCGAATCGGCGGTGCGGGTCAGCGCGGCGTAGGCGGCCACTCCTTGTGCTGCCGGCAAGAGGGCGGTCAGATAGGTCATGGTATCGGGCGCCGGGCGGAGGCTGACGGTTCGCTCGCTGGCGGCGTGGGCGGCACGTTGGGTGACCGAGCGGGGATCACGGCGGTAGGCGGCGGCTTTTGCCGCGGCGATGATGGCCTTGTCCCCGGAACCATTGAAGGTCCCGGTGTCGGCAGCTAGTTCCTCATCCACCGCACAGCGATCCTCCACCGACAGGCACGCTGTTTCCTTCACCAGCAGTGTGGCGCGCCATTCGTTGAGCTGACCCGATTCCAGTGCGGCCATAGTGCGAGGCATCTCCGTGACCAAGGCCTTCGCCAAACCCAGCAATCGGCCGCCCCGGTTCGGCGACTCACGACGGGCCAACGCTACCTGCGCGGCGACAGCGGAACCCCGTTCGGCAACAGGAACACCGGCTGCCGCTTGTTCTGCGCGCTGGGCCAGGTCAAATGCGACCGCGATTTTGGCCTGCAAACTCGATATGGCCGACTTCATATCCTCCAAAGCGCGCAACTGGTCGATCAGATCACGACTGATGGAACCATGACCCACCGAGTCGGGCTGCTCCGAGTCCGTAGCGTTGGCCGCCGGATGAGGAGTCACTGATGCCGTAGCTGGGCCGGACCGTCTCGAAACAGGCCGGGCCGGGGGAAGCAGAAGCGCAGCACCTATGGCTGTAGCCGCTTGCCTATCCCGAATCTGTTCCATGCCCCTACTCTGCCAAGGGGCACTGACATTATTAGCTCCCCACAGCGACCGCACCAGATTTCGACAAATGCACTAGTTCCGGGCGCCCACCGCACAGCGGTCAGACCCTAACCTACCCCTCCACCCGCTCCGCCTGGCTCGCCAACTCGGCTTCCAATGTCTCGATACTCGGCAAGCTCCCAATCAGCTCCTCGGGCAGCGACTCGGCCAACGACGTTCGCCATTCAGCAATCCCCACAGGCGCGTTGAAGCCACGCAGAGCGTACTCGGCCACCACGCTGTTCTTCTCCTTGCACAGCAGCAGCCCGATAGTGGGCTTGTCATCCGGGTGTGCCATGAGATCGTCCACCGCAGCCATGTACATACCCAACTGCCCGAGGAAGCCGGGCTCGAACTTCACAGCCTTGAGCTCGATCACCATGTAGCAACGCAGCTTCAGGTGGTAGAACAGCAGGTCCGCGAAGAACTCGTCGCCGGCAATTTCCAGACGAATCTGCTCGCCAACAAAGGCGAAACCTTGGCCCAGCTCCAGCAGGAACTTCTCCACGTGCTTCACCAACTGCACCTCCAGGTCGCGTTCGGTGTGCCGTTCGGTCATGGCGAGGAAGTCAAAGACATAGGGGTCTTTGGTGGCTTGCTGGGCGAGGTCTGAGTCCGCCCTGACCATGGTGGAAGCGAAGTTGGTGATGGCCTGCCCGGAGCGCTCGTGCAAGCGGGTGGAGATCTGATGCGTCAGGACGTTACGGGACCAACCATGCTGGACGGCTGCCGCTGCGTACCAGAGCCGCGTGGCGGCGTCGTCGAGCTTTTCCAGCAAGGCGATCTGGTGGTACCACGGCAATGTTGCAAGCGGTGCTTGCAACATTGGGAAGTCCGGCCACGCTTGGGCGAAGCTCTTCATGTACCGAAGGTTCCTGGGGGAGAATCCCTTCGCCCCGGGGAAGCGTGAGCGGATGTCAGCGGACAGCCTCGTGACCACTTTGGCGCCCCAACCTTCCTGGGATTCGCGCTCGGCAAGCTGCCGGCCGATGCTCCAGTAGGAATTCAGCAGCTCAGCATTGGCGGCAGCGACGGCACGAGTCCGGCCAACACGAACTTCCTGAGCCACGGTGTGGAGCAAGTCCGGATACCACTCGGGCATGGAGGAGGCTCCCGGGACGCCCGGGAAGGAAGCCTCGGTTGCTAGCTCTTGGGACTGCATGTGTCTCCTGTCGGTTGCTGTTGGCCACACGCTATGGGCGGGCACTGACAAAATGGACGGGTGAGTGAAGCCGGTGAGTTCGTGGACTACACACTGCAGCGCGAATCGTCGTGGGAGAAAGCCGCAGAAGCCAGCGAGCGCCTGGGCGAAAGCGTGAAAGTGTATGGGGCATCTGTCGGGGCCGTCCGCGGAACCATCCGTGATGCCTTGAAGAAGTACAAGGCCCTGAGCCACGATGACATCACGGCGCTGAGCTCGGAACTGTGGTCGGAGCCTGTATTCGAACGCCGGCTGGCAGCGGTGGTGTTGTTGCAAGCCCGGGTGAGCTTGCTGGTCAACACCGACCTCACACGGATCGAGGGCTTCGTCAGGCAGGCCGGCACGCGGGAACTGGTGGACCCGTTGGCCAAAGATGTGGTCCGGCCGCTGTTGGCCCAGTTGGAGGGGCTGGCACGCGAGCGCGCGGATCGGGTCATGGACCGTTGGGCAGAGGACCCGGACCCGGAATTGCGGAGGGCTGCCGCGCTCGCGACAGGCCGTCCAACCCCTTGATAAGGACCAGCGACCCGCCTACCGTTGCCATCAACACATGCCAGGTGCCAATTCCGTGAATTGAGAGGCAGGGTTGTTTGATGAAATCGCTGTGGCTGGACAGGGAATCCCACTTCGCGTCCGATGCCCTACCGGATGAAAAGCATTGGGACACCATCGTTGTGGGTGCAGGAATCACCGGGATGGTGGCGGCCTTGCTGTTGTCCAGGTCCGGCCAACGCGTGGTGGTGTTCGAGGCCCGGAGCCTGGGCGCGGTGACCACCGGGAACACCACGGGCAAGTTGAGTTTGCTCCAGGGAGGGGCGCTCTCTGCCCTGCGCAGCCAGTACTCCTTGAAAGTGGTGCAGGCCTATGTTGAGGCCAACAAGACAGGGCAGGCGTGGCTGACGCAGTACATGGAGCAGCAGGCCGTCCCGTTTCAGCGCCGAACGGCGGTCACGTTCGCAACTACTGGCGACGGCGGCCAGCGGCTTCGCAAGGAGGCGGCGGTTGCGCGGGACGCGGGTTTGGATGTCCATTTCAGCCGTGACCCCGGACTTCCGTTTCCCGTGGTCGAGGCCTTGGAGTTGGAAGACCAGGCGCAACTTCATCCCATGGAAGTCCTGGATGCCCTTGCCAAGGACATTCGGGGACACGGTGGCGTGATTGTCGAGGGCGTGCAGGTGCAGAATGTTGGCTCCGGCCAACCGATGGAGGTTTCCACCCGCAAGGGTACGTTCACAGCAGACGCGGTGGTGGTGGCCACGGGAACGCCCATCCTGAATCGCGGCCTTTATTTCGCCAAGCTGGAACCGAACCGCTCGTACGCCGCCGCCCTCCGTCCGCCGGCGGGCACTACGGTCCCGCAAGGTATGTACCTCTCCATCGACTCGCCCACACGCTCCCAGCGCACCCACCCCACACCGGAAGGAGAGCTCCTGCTCGTCGGTGGATATGGGCACACCGCTGGCCGTGCGGCATCTCCGCAACAACATCTGGACGACCTCCTCGGGTGGGCGCAGGAGCATTACCCGGGGTCCGAAGTTACCCACACATGGTCCGCTCAGGACTACCAAGCGACCAACCTCATGCCTTTCTTCGGGAAGCTGCCGCGGGGGCATGGCCGGATCTTTTTCGCCACTGGCTACAACAAATGGGGCCTGAGTAACGGGGTGGCGGCGGCCCTGTCCCTTACCTCAGACCTTCTGGGCGGGCAATCGGATTGGGCGAGCGTCATCCACCATCGCGTCACGTCGCCGCAGGGTGCACTCCAGGCGGTGCGACTTAACGCGAGTGTCGCCAAGCGAATGGTCGAGGATAGAGCGAAGGTCCGGAACAACCCTGAGATCACTGACGAAACCCGGCCACCCGAGGGGATGGGCGTCGTCGGGCTTTATCAAGGTGAACCGGCAGCTGTTTCAACCGTCGACGGCAAAGTATGCAGGGTGTCGGCAAGTTGCGCCCACCTGGGTGGCCTGCTCAGTTGGAATGACGCCGAGAAGTCGTGGGACTGCCCGCTCCATGGGTCACGCTTCACCCCCGAGGGCAAGTACCTTGAAGGTCCGGCAACCCACCATTTGCAGAAGACGGTGGGTAAAAAGAAGAAGGATTAGCTCAGCCGGTCGACGCGCCGCTGTGCTTGGTCTGCGGTGCGTCGATGCTCCGTGGCGGCCCTGACGGCAACTTTCTTGTCAGCCTCGGCTGATTCGGCGTCGCGGGTAATTCCGATGAGTTGCGCTTCAAGGGCTGCCAGGCGTTTCTTCAGGTCCCTGATCTCCGCTTCGACGCCTGACCTTCGGCTCGCCAGCTCCTTCACGACGTCCCACGCCTTGGACGCTGCCTCCTCGGCGTCACGGGCCAACCGATCCGCTGATGCGAAGTGGTCCTGCGCCTCCCTGCGCGCTGCTGCGCGTTTGGCGGCACGGCGTTCGGCCAGGGAGGTCGCCTGCTCCCGCGGTTCGTGATCAGGACGTGGGGCGGTGCCGGCGGAGCGCTCCTTAGCTGCCTGTTTCTTAGCGACCTGGCCCTTAGGCGGCGCGGTTTCACCGGCGTCGAACGTGTCTTCCGGTCCGCCCGCCGCGATGGCGCCGGTGAGGTCCACCGGGTCAAAACCGTTCCCGCTGAGGGCTCGGACTAATCGGCCGGTCGATACTGCCCGGCCGGCTCCGGCGTCGGCCATGGCTGCCCGGAAGGTTTGTTCGACGTCGGCAGCTGCGGCGGCGCTCAGCGGCGCACCGAGCTCATGTGCCAGGTCTTTGGCGGCGTGAACTGCCGAGGTGAGCTGCCCCTGCCGATGTTGGCTGAGTTCGCGGAACGCTTCGGTGTCCGATTCCGCTTGGGCGTCTCGAAGGGACGCGCCAAAACGGGCGACGCCGTCGATCACCTCGGGCTTGTGGACGGCCAGTATGTTGACCGCCCACGCGCTGGCGGCAGGCTTGGCAAGCCCGGCAATTTTCTTGGCCACATCCTTGTCGCCTGCGTCCTTGGCTTTGCGGGATAACGCGGCTCGCTCAGCCGTGAAGTCCCGGGGCAACACGGTGTACAGCTGCTGGGCAGCGTCACGGAGGTCCATGAACCCATCCTAGGGTTCTCCTTGGCGGCCACTGTGGGTCGGGATCCACGGGTCGTGATGAGGCAGGGTCGTGATGAGGCCGGGGCGTGTGGGGCACACATCAGCGGATAAAGTTGTCTGAGTTGACTGCTGGATCGGCGAAAGGCTTGGGTTTGACTACTGCATTACCGGAACTGGCGGACGGCAATTTCTACTACGAATCCCTGGGCGGGGGCCGATACCGCTCCACGATCCACGCCCAAGGTGCTTGGAATCCCGAGGAACAACACATGGCACCCGCGTCAGGCATCCTCGCTGACGCCCTGGTCCGCCACGAGCCCCGTGATGACGTACGGATCGCCCGGATCAGCTATGAGATCCTCGGCCTCATTCCGGGCGGCGAATTCCAGGTGACCACCTCAACCCTGCGACCGGGCCGGACCATCGAACTCATCCAGGCCGAACTCTCGGCCCGTGGCCGGGTGGCCATTCGGGCGGCGGCATGGCGGATGATCACCAGCGACACCAGCGCCGTGGCCGCAGTGGAAGACCGGCCCCTGCCCGCGCCCGACGAGTGCAAGCCGTGGGATGGAGCCAGCGTGTGGCCCGGCGGTTACATCCGTTCGTTGGAAATGCGCGTCGCCGAAGGGCACCGTCCGGGATCCGGAAGGGTCTGGATAAAGTCTGAGCATCCCCTGACGGACAAAGAGGACAGCAGCGACCTCGCCCGGCTGATGGGACTCGTCGACACGGCCAACGGCATCGCCGCGCGCGTGCCTCCTGGGCAAGGCAGCTACATCTTCCCGAACGTGGACCTGCAAATCCACATGTACAGGGCTCCCTCGGGGGAGTGGCTGGGGTTGGACAACGAGGTTTCCTTCGGCTCTGATGGCATCGGCCTGACGTCCACCGTGCTGCATGATATCAACGGACCATTCGGCAGGGCCGAGCAGATCCTGACAATAAGGAAAAGCTGATGACCGTGCCGTTGCCGCTTCCCCTCACGGTCTACCGGCAACCGGAATCGTTGGGAGCAGGGCAAGACCTGGATTTTGCCTTGGAGCTGCTAAGGCGGGCCCGAAGCGGCCAGTTGGGGCCGACGTTGCGCCTGTACCGGCCCGAACCCACCGTCGCGTTCGGCCAGCGGGACGCCAACTTGCCCGGATTCGCAGCCGCGGAAGAAGCCTGCAGAAACCTGGGCTTTGAGCCATTGGTCAGGAAGGCCGGGGGGCGGGCAGCTGCCTACCACCCGGGCTCACTCGTGATTGACCACATAGAACCCCATACGGACGCGATCGTAGGGGCCAAATCACGTTTCTCGGTTTTTGGCGAGTTGCTCGCTGGTGCCCTTCGCAGCGTCGGCGTCCATGCCGCCGTCGGCGAAATCCCCGGGGAATACTGCCCCGGCGAGTTCAGTGTCCACGGAGAGGACCCGGATTTCCCGGCCCACCGGATAAAACTGATCGGTACAGCCCAGCGTGTGGTGTCCGGCGGCTGGTTGTTCAGTTCGGTGATCGTGGTGGAGGACTCTGCGCCCATCCGTGAGGTCTTGACGGCGAGTTACGCTGCCCTTGGCCTTGACTGGGACCCGACGACGGCGGGCGCCGCCAACGATCTGCTGCCCCACGTGGACGTCCGCGCGGTGGAAGACGCGGTGGTCGCCGCATATGGCACCTACGCCGACGTGCTCGACGGCGACTTCCGGACGCTTCTGGCGTAGGTGCCCTGCGTGGGTGGATGGTTAGTGGCCCCGAGCTATCCATTCGTCCAAGTGCGGCTTTTCCGCGCCGATAGTGGTCGAATCACCGTGGCCAGTGCGCACCACAGTTTCCTCCGGCAAGGTGAGTAGCTTGGTCCTGATGGATTCGATAATGGTGGGAAAGTCGCTGTAGGAACGGCCGGTCGCCCCAGGACCGCCCTGGAAAAGCGTGTCACCGCTGAACAGGGTCTCCGCGGCGGGTAGGTGGAAGGACACTGATCCAGGCGAATGGCCCGGAGTGTGGATGGCTTTGAGCGCAGCACCAGCCACGGTGAACTCGTCACCGTCCACGATCTCAACGTCCGGGGCCGTGTCAGGGAACACCGCCCGCCACAGCATCATGTCGTCAGCATGGAGGTGAACGGGCGCCTTGACGAGCTCCGCGAATGCCCCTGCGGACGCGATGTGGTCGTCATGTCCGTGCGTGAGCAGTACGGCCTTTACCGCGCGCCCGTCGACGGCGGAGCGAATGGCTTCGGGGTCATGGGCAGGATCAATCACGATGCACTCGGAATCGTCCCCGACGATCCAGACATTGTTATCCACGTCCCAGGTGCCACCGTCAAGGGAAAACGTGCCGGATGTGACCACGTGATCGATGCGGGGGCTGCTTGCGGAGCTCATAGTTCAACAACCGAGCGCAGCACAGTGCCCTGGTGCATCTTGTCGAACGCTTCTTCGACGTCGTTGATGGTGATGCGCTCGCTGACGAAGGCGTCGAGATCCAGTCTGCCCTGTTTGTACAGGTCCACCAGCATGGGGAAGTCGCGGGATGGCAGGCAATCTCCGTACCAGGACGATTTCAAGGAACCACCCCGCCCGAACACGTCCAGCAGGGGCAGTTCCAGGGTCATCTCCGGTGTGGGAACGCCCACCAGTACCACCGTTCCGGCGAGGTCCCGCGCATAGAAAGCCTGCTTGTACGTTTCCGGCCGTCCGACCGCGTCAATGACGACGTCGGCGCCGAAGCCGCCGGTGAGTGCGCGGATTGCTTCCACGGGGTCCCCGGCGGAGGAATCCACCGAATGGGTGGCTCCAAGCTCTTTGGCACGTTCGAGCTTCTTCGCATCGATGTCGACGGCGATGATGGTGGTGGCGCCCGCGAGCGCTGCACCAGCGATGGCAGCTGTGCCCACACCGCCGCATCCGATCACGGCAACGGAATCGCCGCGCTTAACGCCACCGGTGTTCAGGGCCGCACCCAACCCGGCCATGACGCCGCAGCCGAGCAGGCCGACGGCGGCAGCATCGGCGTCGGGGTCCACTTTGGTGCATTGCCCGGCGGCAACAAGTGTCTTTTCGATGAAGGCGCCGATGCCCAAGGCCGGGGAGAGCTCCGTGCCGTCCTCGAGGGTCATTTTTTGGGTTGCGTTGTGGGTGTTGAAGCAATATTGTGCTTGGCCGCGGTTGCAGGCACGGCAGTTGCCGCAGACAGCGCGCCAATTCAGGACCACACGGTCCCCGGGGACGACGTTGGTGACGTCCGGGCCCACTGCGCTGACAACACCGGTGGCTTCGTGGCCGAGCAAGAACGGGAAATCGTCACTGATGCCGCCGAGCTTGTAGTGAAGATCGGTGTGGCAGACGCCGCTGGTGAGGATGTCCACCAAAGCCTCACCGGGCCCCGGTTCGGGAACCAAGACGGTTTCGAGGGTTGCGGGTGCGCCCTTGGAGCGGACGACGACACCTTTGACTGCGTGGACCATGAAATGTTCCCTTCGGCCGTGCGGAGAGCAGGCCTGCTTAAAACAGCAGGGCCCGCTACGGATTTCCCGTTCTGTCTATCACACGTGGCAGACAGTATGTGGAATGTTTCCGTGCGGGCCCGGGGCGCGGGCGCCTCTACAGCTATACGACGGCCAGCCGGCTCTCGACGTCGGAAGCGGACGGGTTGGTGGCGGCCGTTCCGTCGGGGAAGAGCACGGTGGGGACAGTGCGGTTGCCCCCGTTGAGCTGCTCGACGAGCTCGGCAGTGCCTTCGACTTCTTCGATATTGACTTCGGTGTAACCGATGCCCTTGGCGTCCAGCTGCTTCTTCAGGCGGTTGCAGTATCCGCACCATGTGGTCGAGAACATTGTGATGGTGCCGGATTCGGGAGTGAAGTCCATGGGCTCTCCTCTGTAGGTATTCTTGCGGCTGCAGGTAGCTGTAGCCCTTGATGGGTCCGTTCCTACCAACGGTATCCCGGCACTGAAAAATTCCCCGCCTCGGTGACCTGCTGGTGCCCTGCCCGGGTAAAGGGCAGACTGTTGGCATGTGTGGACGATATGTGATGGCTCGTGCGGTGGGGGATTTGCTCGCCGATTTTGATGCTGAACTGGACAGCGAGAATGCCCGCAAGGAGATCGCCCTCGAAAAGTCCTGGAACGTGGCGCCGACCGATGCCGTTCCTATCGTGCTGGAACGGCTTCTCGACGACGGGCCGAAGCGGCAGTTGCATGTTGCCAAATGGGGACTGGTGCCATCCTGGGCCAAGGATGCCAAAGGCGGTGCCCGGCTCATTAATGCACGCAGCGAAACTGTCCTTGAAAAGCCCTCGTTCCGGAAAGCTGCTACTGCCCGGCGTTGCGCCGTCCCGGCGGACGGGTATTACGAGTGGAAGAAGGGTGAAGGCAAGAGCAAGCAACCGTACTATGTGCACCCTGGGAACGGTGCGGCGTTGGCGTTCGCCGGGTTGTATGAGTGGTGGAAAGACCCATCGGCCGCTGAGGACGACCCCGGCCGGTGGCTGCTGTCCATGTCCATCCTCACAGCCGACACTCCAACCGCTGAATCCGCCCAGACCAGGCGCAGCGCCTCGGTGTTCGATGAACTGACAACCCTCCATGACCGCGTGCCGCTGCCCATGAGCAGGGAAACCATGCAAGCGTGGCTCGATCCGCGGGAGAAGGATGCCGCGGGTCTTGTGGAGATGGTCCGTTCGAGGGCGCACGACGCCGCCGCCGACTGGACGCTGGACCCGGTGGGCACCGCCGTCGGGAATGTCAGGAACAATTCCCCGGAACTTATCGAACCCGTCCAGGGCCTGTTCTAACCCGTTCTTCGGGTTTACCCGCGACGCCTCAGAGTGCCTCAGCGACTGGCACGCCTGACTGGAACTCCCTGCCGTCGGCTTCGCTGAAGGCTGTCATGATGTGGCCTTTGCTGAGCCCGTGGATGGCGGAGGCAGGGAAATTGCCGGTGATGACGTTGCCGGAGTGCTCCACGCCCTTGATGTCGTAGTTCTCCTCCGCGCTGAGGGAGTGATTGAACGAGAAGAACGACACTGCTTCGCCGTTCATGAATTCAATGCCGAGCCTGCGCTGGGAGGAATAGTCGGGGCTGGCCGCGACAAGGCCTACAACGTAAGCGCCGGAGCCCGGTATGGTGCCGTCGATTTCGAACCGGGCCACGAGGTTGCCGGCAGTTGCGGTGATGCTGACCTGCTTCAGGAGTGCGTCGTGGGTGCTCATGCCCCAATCCTGCTCTGTGGGCTCCCCGCCGTCCACCCCTGAACTTCGAAGTAGGTTTTGTCGCCTGGGCGTCGTAAACTTGAAGTATTCGAACATACTTTCGAATAGACAATTCGAATGGGCAGGCAAGGAGCGTGGAGATGGGGCTGTTCAGCGAGTCCGTGGACGTCACCTGCACCGACACCGGCCAGCCGCAGGCGGTCCAATGGAAAGGGACCCGGTACACAGTCTGCAGCGAACCCGTCCGATGGTTCGAACGGCGCCAATGGTGGGCCGAAGAAAACCGGGCGCCCCTCGGCAGCGGAGCCGGCCTGGTGGACCACGAGATCTGGCGGGTGCAACTCCAACCCGCCCATGATGCCACCGACTCCACCCGCACCATCACCCTCGACCTCGTCCGCTACGTTGGCAGCCACATTGGCAACCACACGAGCAACCGGTGGAGACTCCTGCGGATCCACGACGCCGCACCAGCCAAGGCCGTCGAACCCGATGAAGCAGCGTGACCCTTGAGCTTCACCCACTTGCACGTCTCCACGGCATTCAGCGCACACTACGGCGTCTCCTGGCCCGATGAACTGGCCCAAACCGCAGCCGCAGACGGCGCAACAGCGCTCGCCTGCACAGACCGCGACGGCCTCTACGGCACCGTCAAACACCTCAAGGCCTGCATGAGCGCCGGCATCGACCCCATCGTGGGGGTCGACCTCGCGGTCTTCGACGACGACGGCGACCACCGCACCCAAGTCGCGGGCCGCGTCGTCGTACTCGCCCACGGGAACAACAACGGCGCAGGCTACCGCGCCCTCTGCCGCCTCGTCTCCGACGCACACGCCCGCACCTCCGGAAAAGCCGGAGGCGCCATCCCCGCAGCAGTGACCCGTGCCGAACTCGCCTCAAGGACCTTGGACCCAAAAACCCTCAAACCGGTCCTCACAGTCCTGATCGGGCCCGACTCGGACGCCGGACGGGCCATGGGCGGACGCAAATACCTCAGGCCCCGCACCCTCTTCAAACAATGGATCGACGCCATGCCGCCAGGTACCGTCGTCGCCGAAGTCGTCTCCCACCTCAGCGCCCCCGGAATACCCCTCAGCACAGCCCACGCCGTCCGCATGCTCAAGCTCGCCCTCGAATACAACGTCCCCGCCGTCCTCACCAACGCGGTCCGCTACTGCGCCCAGGACGGCGCCCCCACCGCAGATGTCCTCGACTCCGCACGGACACTGAAATCACTCCCCGAACTCACCTCCGAGCCACTGCTCCAACCCACCGGACAGGGATGGCTCAAAAACGGGCAACAAATGCTCCAACTGGGCAAAGAAATCATGCATGCAGCCGGACAAGGACAAACCGGGCTCCACAAATTACTCGCCAACACAGAAGCGCTCGCCGACAAATGCCGCATGGACCCCGTAGGAGACATGGGATGGAAGAAGCCCGTGGTTCCCGAGTCATCCATCATCGGCATCGACTGCGATCCGATGATGGAACTCTCCCAGCGATGCGAAGCGGGAATCACCCGCAGATTCCCAGGCATCAAAGGCCCGGCAAGAGAACAGCTGCGCTCGCGGTTGGACCATGAGCTGGGGATCATTGGAAAGCTCGGATTCGCCCCGTACTTCCTCACCGTGGCTGAAGTCTCGCGGATGATCAT
Source organism: Arthrobacter sp. SIMBA_036 (assembly GCF_046535135.1). Taxonomy (NCBI): domain Bacteria; kingdom Bacillati; phylum Actinomycetota; class Actinomycetes; order Micrococcales; family Micrococcaceae; genus Arthrobacter; species Arthrobacter sp. SIMBA_036. The sequence goes on along the minus strand of NZ_JAWRXG010000008.1, from coordinate 137,660 downwards.
CGCCATGGATGTCAGGGTGGCAGCACGCGGTTCAGGGGCATCGAGCCTGGTGAACTACCTGATCGATATCAGCCAAGTAGACCCAATCCGGCATGACCTCATTTTTGAACGATTCCTGTCAAGCCGACGATCAACACTTCCGGATATCGACCTCGACGTTGAAAGTGCCGAACGGCACAACGTTTACCACAAGATCTTTGAACGTTTCGGGCGGGAGCGCGTCACCCTGATGAGCATGCAAAACGGCTACAGGGCCCGGGGCGCCGTGCGGGATGCGGGAATGGCATTGGGGATGGATGAAGGCGAAATCGGAGAAATTGCCAAACAGCTGTGGAGGTTTTCGGCCCGTCATTTCCGTGAAGCACTGGTGGAGAAGCCGGAACTGAGGGATTTTGCCGGCAGGGTGGAACGCAGTGGCCATGAAGAAAACCAGCAGCTGGACCTTCTGGTGGACCTCACCGAGAGGCTGGACCGGTTGCCCAGGCACATTTCCATGCACCCGTGCGGGGTGATTTTGGGAGACGCCACGCTGTTGGATCGGACGCCTGTGCAACCAAGCGGGTTGGGGCTGCCCATGAGCCAGTTCGACAAACATGACATGGATCCCATGGGCATGCTCAAGCTCGACGTCCTGGGCGTACGGATGCAAAGCGCCATGGCCTATGCCGTCCGGGAAGTCATTCGCTTGCACCCTTCCAAAGCCGAAGTTGTGGAAGCCGGAAAACATCCGGTGGGCCCTGATGGCTCAGGTCCGGACTATATCGCCCCCGATGGCAGGATCGAGCTCAATGCGGTGCCGTTCGACGACGAACCTACTTATGAGCTGATCCGCAGTACCCACACGCTGGGCTGTTTCCAGATTGAATCTCCAGGGCAGCGGGAGCTCATCGGGAAAATGGCCCCCCGCGAGTTCAATGACCTCATCATCGATATCTCCTTGTTCCGGCCCGGACCCATGAAATCGGACATGGTGCGGCCCTTCTTGGAGCAAAGGCACGGATTTGCTCCTGAAATCTATCCACACCCGGACCTCAAGCCTGCACTGCAGGAAACCCACGGAGTAACTGTCTTCCACGAACAGATCCTCAGGACCTTCCACATCATGACAGGGTGCGGACTGGACACGGCAGATGAGTTCCGACGAGCCCTGGGCGATGAAATCCTTGAGCCTGAGGTCGAGAAGAAGTTCCGACGCGACGCGATCAAGAAATATCCTCCAGAGGTGGTTGACAAAGTGTGGGCAACGTTGAAGGCCTTCGGCAGCTTCGGTTTTTGCAAAGCCCACGGTGCCGCCTTCGCGGTGCCCACCTATCAATCGGCATGGCTCAAAGCCCATCATCCCGAGGCGTTTCTGGCCGGCTTGTGGGAACACGATCCCGGCATGTACCCCAAGCGCCTCCTGGTCGCCGAAGCGCGGCGACTGGGGATCCCCATCCTGCCCTTGGACATCAACCGCAGCCAGGCTGAATACCGGGTGGAAAAAATCCAGGAGGGCAAGGACGCCGGCAAGTTGGGAATCCGGTTGAGCCTGAACGGTATCTATGGACTCTCAGGAGCTGAACTGCGAAGGATCGCGGCGGGGCAGCCCTACGATTCCCTGGCAGATCTCCGGGCTAGGGCGCGGGTCAGCAAGCCAAATATTAAGAGGCTGGCCCAGCTTGGGGCCTTTGATGCGTTGCATAAAGACTCCGGGGGAGTGGCGAACCGGGCCGATCTGGTCCAGCACCTGCAGTCCCTTCAGAGTGCTCCCTCCAGGAAACCCAGGGATGTTATCGACGGACAACTGGCCTTTCCACTTGGCGATGTGGAGTTGAAAAACCTGGTCCCGGAACTACCTGCGCCCACCTTGGTGGAAAACGTCCGGGCGGAGCTCGATCTAATGGCTGTCGATGTCAGCGAGCACCTTATGGGCAGCTACAAACCATTGCTGGACAAGCTCGGGGTCACTACTGCTGACAAGCTCCTTGGCTTGCGAAACGGGAGTGAGGTTTTGGTTGCCGGAGTCCGGGTCGCTACCCAAACACCGCCGATGAGAGGGGGCAGGCGCGTAGTCTTCATCAGCATTGACGATGGCACCGGTTGCGTCGATTCTGTCTTCTTCCACGAGGCGCAGGAAGAATCCGGCCCCCTGCTGTTCGGTACCAGGTTGCTTTTGATCCGCGGAACCACCCGCCGGACCGGCCCCAGGGGAATCAGCATAAGTGCCAGCAAAGCGTGGGATCTCAGTTCCCCGGAAACATTGCCCTATGGAGAGCTCCTGCCCAGCGGGGCCGGCTTGGATGATGAATTCACTCACGACGGACCGCTGCTGGGCATCTCCAGGAACCTGGCCATCACCGGATTGGGAAGCTGAAACGCCGGGACCGCGCTGCTTTTGCCGCCTCGACGGAAGCGGATACGATTGACGGTGGCTGGCTGTGGTCCCCGTACGCCACAAGCTATGAAGCCTCAACCATGAATAGGAGACACCCGTGTCAGATGCCCAACAGATCACCCTCATCGTCGATGGCGAAGAGACAAAGGTGACGGAAGGGACTACCGGCGCGGAACTCTTCTTCGAACGCCGCGACGTCGTTGTAGCCCGCGTCAACGGCGTCCTGAAAGACCTTGACCAGGTCCTTCCCGCCGAGGCCGACGTCGAAGGCGTCACCATCGATTCTCCGGACGGACTCAACGTCCTCCGCCACTCCACGGCCCACGTCATGGCACAAGCGGTCCAGCAGTTGCGGCCCGAGGCCAAGCTGGGGATCGGCCCCTACATCACGGATGGCTTCTACTTCGACTTCGACGTCGCTGAGCCCTTCACACCGGAGGAGCTCCGGCAACTGGAAAAGATGATGCAGAAGGTCATCAACCAGAACCAGAAGTTCGTCCGCCGCGTCGTGACCGAAGAAGAAGCGCGCGAGGCCATGGCCAACGAGCCCTACAAGCTCGAACTGCTCGGCAAGAAAAACGACGCCGCAGACGCTGCTGAAGGGGTCAATGTTGAGGTTGGCGCCGGAGACATCACCATCTACGACAACGTGGACCGAAAGAGTGGCGAGAGCGTTTGGTGCGATTTGTGCCGCGGCCCGCACCTGCCGAACACCAAAATTATTTCCAATGCGTTCGCACTGACGCGTTCCTCCGCCGCGTATTGGCTCGGCAACCAGAACAACCAGCAGTTGCAGCGCATTTACGGCACCGCCTGGCCTACCAAGGAAGCGCTGAAGGCCTACCAGGAGCGCATCGCCGAAGCAGAGCGCCGTGACCACCGCAAGCTCGGCGTGGAATTGGATCTGTTCTCGTTCCCCGATGAGCTGGGTTCGGGACTTCCGGTATTCCACCCCAAGGGCGGCATCATCCGCAAGGCCATGGAGGACTACTCCCGCCAACGCCACGTGGACGCCGGATACGAGTTCGTCTACACCCCACACATCACTAAAGGCCACCTCTACGAAGTTTCGGGCCACCTGGACTGGTACAAGGACGGGATGTTCCCGCCGATGCAGGTGGACGCCGAACTCAACGAGGACGGCACCGTTCGCAAGCCGGCCCAGGACTACTACCTGAAGCCGATGAACTGCCCCATGCACAACCTGATTTTCCGCTCGCGTGGCAGGTCATACCGCGAGCTTCCCCTGCGCCTCTTCGAGTTCGGTTCTGTCTACCGCTACGAGAAGTCCGGCGTGGTGCACGGCTTGACCCGTGTCCGGGGCATGACCCAGGACGACGCCCACATCTACTGCACCCGCGAACAGATGAAGGACGAACTCACCACCACGCTCAACTTCGTCCTCGGGCTGCTCAAGGACTACGGCCTGGACGACTTCTACTTGGAGCTTTCCACCAAGAACGAAGAGAAGTTCGTGGGCGACGACGCCGCATGGGAGGAAGCCACCCGCACGTTGTCGGAGGTTGCCACAGCATCCGGCTTGGAGCTGGTGCCGGATCCGGGTGGAGCTGCGTTCTACGGCCCGAAGATCTCGGTCCAGGCAAAGGACGCCTTGGGCCGGACATGGCAGATGTCCACGATCCAGCTCGACTTCAACCTTCCGGAGCGCTTTGAACTGGAATACCAGGCCGCGGACGGCACCCGTCAGCGCCCGGTCATGATCCACCGTGCCCTGTTTGGTTCCGTGGAACGCTTCATGGGGGTCCTCACCGAGCACTACGCCGGCGCCTTCCCGGCGTGGCTTGCCCCGGTACAGGTAGTGGGGATTCCGGTTGCGGAGGCCTTCAACGATTACATGTTCGACGTCGTCGGGCAGCTGAAAGCGGCCGGCATCCGGGCCGAGGTGGATATTTCCTCGGACAGGTTCCCCAAGAAGATCCGCACTGCCAGCAAGGACAAGATTCCGTTCGTGCTCATCGCCGGTGGCGAGGACGCCGAGGCCGGTGCTGTGTCCTTCCGCTTCCGTGATGGCAGCCAGGATAACGGTGTTCCCGTGTCCGAGGCCGTTCGCAGGATCGTGGACGCTGTCAAGAACCGCGAGAACTGACGGAACGGACAACGAGACGGTGCAGGAGTACACAGGCGACGCAATTGAGTATCCGCACGACGCCGAGGTAACTGATGACTTCAGCCTGGCTGGCGTTCCGGACGCTTTTGCGCGTTTGTGGACTCCGCACCGCATGGCCTACATCAAGGGCGGGCAGGACCAGTTCAAGAACAAGGACGACTGCCCGTTCTGTGTAGGGCCAACCCGTTCGGACGAAGAATCACTCATCGTTTACCGGGGCAAGACGTGCTACGTAGTGCTCAACCTGTTCCCGTATAACCCAGGGCACCTGTTGGTGTGCCCGTACCGGCACGTACCGGATTACACCGATATCATAGAAGAAGAGACGGCGGAGTTCGCCGACTTGACCCAGACGGCCATGCGGGTGCTGCGCAAAGTCTCTAATCCGAGCGGCTTCAACCTGGGAATGAATCAAGGCGTCACGGGAGGCGCAGGCATCGCCGCCCATCTTCATCAACATGTGGTTCCGCGGTGGGGTGGGGACGGCAACTTTTTCCCCATCATTGCCCAGACCAAGGCCATCACGCAGACGCTGGACGAGGTTCGCCAGCTGGTCGCTGAGGCGTGGCCAGGGGAGTCGCATGCTGAATAAGCACGCGCGCGGCTTTTTCACGTCACTTTTCACCCCACTGGCACGATGGCTTCTTAGAAGCGGAGTGTCACCGGACGCCGTCACCATGGTCGGCACGGCCGGGGTGGTTGTGGGTGGGCTGGTGCTCTATCCGCTTGGACACCTGTGGTGGGGTTCGGTGGTGATCGCCTTCTTTGCGTTCTCCGATGTGGTCGATGGCATCATGGCCCGTTTGGAGGGCCGTTCAGGGGGCTGGGGAAACTTCCTTGACTCCACTCTCGACCGCCTGGCTGACGGGGCGATCTTCGCAGGACTGACGATCTGGTCCTTCACGAAGGGCGCGGACCCGGCGATCGGTGCGGCCGCCGTCGTCTGCCTTGTTGTGGGCATGGTGGTTTCCTATGCACGTGCCAAGGCAGAATCCTTGGGCTACCACGCCAGCGTTGGAATCGCTGAACGCGCTGAACGGTTGGTCTCCGTGCTGGTGGTTGCCGGTTTCACGGGCCTCGGGCTTCCGCCCGTTGTCTTGTTGGCCACACTCGTGCTGTTGGCGCTGGCCAGTGCCGTCACCATCGTCCAGCGGATGTCCGCAGTGCGGCGTCAAGCCATGGCTCAAGCGGACGGACCCGCACCAGCGTAAGGTGCTGCCGCTGCTGTCATGAATGTACGGGCACCCAGCTAGCTGGGACTACTATTACTAGTACTTGGTCACCTTGACCTGAAAACCCGGTGTGCACAGAAAGCGGTTATGTGGCTGCGCGTGCCGCCGGTGAGAAGGTCGTTTATCTACCCATAGGGGTTTTTGTGTCTACACCAGATGTAAGCAACGAAGCCGGTTCTGCCGCGAACAGCGTCACGGGCTCCAGCCGTGTGAAGCGCGGTATGGCGGAGATGCTCAAGGGCGGCGTCATCATGGACGTCGTTAACGTCGAGCAGGCCCGTATCGCTGAGGACGCCGGTGCTGTGGCGGTCATGGCGCTTGAGCGTGTCCCTGCCGATATCCGCGCCCAGGGTGGCGTGTCCCGCATGTCCGATCCGGACATGATCGATGCGATCATCGCTGCTGTGTCCATTCCGGTCATGGCGAAGGCCCGCATTGGTCACTTCGTCGAAGCGCAGGTTTTGCAGTCCCTCGGCGTCGATTACATCGACGAGTCCGAGGTCCTGACCCCGGCTGACTACGTGAACCACATCGACAAGTGGAACTTCACCGTTCCTTTCGTCTGTGGTGCCACGAACCTTGGTGAGGCGCTGCGCCGCATCAACGAGGGCGCGGCGATGATCCGTTCCAAGGGTGAGGCCGGGACCGGGGATGTTTCCAACGCGACCGGGCACATGCGGAAGATCCGTGCCGAGATCGCGAAGCTTTCCTCCCTTCCCGAGGACGAGCTGTACGTTGCGGCCAAGGAACTTCAGGCCCCGTACGAGCTGGTGAAGGAAATCGCGGCCACGGGCAAGCTCCCCGTCGTGCTGTTCACCGCCGGTGGGATCGCGACCCCGGCTGATGCTGCGATGATGATGCAGCTCGGCGCTGATGGTGTGTTCGTTGGTTCGGGCATCTTCAAGTCCGGGAACCCGGCAGAGCGCGCCGCCGCCGTCGTCAAGGCCACCACGTTCTACGACGACCCCGATGTCATTGCCAAGGTCTCCCGCGGCCTGGGCGAAGCGATGGTCGGCATCAACGTCGACGAGATCCCCCAGCCCCACCGCCTCGCAGAACGCGGCTGGTAACAGGGACGCTTCTAGCGAGCAAAAGTACGACGCCGGCCGGTCACCTTGGTGACCGGCCGGCGTCGTCGTTTGCTGCTGTTTTCCGAACCTCAGCGGGGCCGGCGTGCTGCGTGCTCCCTGGCGAGGCGGGCGTAGTCGTCGTCGGGCGTTCCCGGCACAAAGGAACCGAATTTGCGCTCGGCAGCGATGCGGATGAGGAAGTCCGCAATGGCCGGGTTTTTCGGCAACAGGGAGCCGTGCAGGTAGCTGGCCACGACGTTCTTGTACCGGGCGCCCTCGTGCCCGTCCTTGCTGTTGTTGCCCGCACCCTTGGTGACGGTCCCCAGCGGCTGGGCACCGGGACCCAAGGTGGTTTGCCCGCTGTGGTTCTCGTAGCCCATGACATCACCGAATTCGGTGGTCTGCATGATGACGTTCCCGATCAGGCGTTCGTCGGTTCCATACGTTTCGACGTCGAGGATGCCGATCCCGGGAATGACCGACCCCGAGCTGGTCTTGAAGAACTTGCCGAACAGTTGGTAGAGGCCGCAGATCGCCAGCATGGGCGCGCCGTCGTCGGCCAGCTTGCGCAACTGCTCCGCCCGGGTCTGGAGGTCGTCCTGGATCACCAACTGGCCACTGTCCTGGCCGCCACCACCGACGATGATGTCGACGTCGTCCGGGAAAGCATCTCCGACGTTGTATTCCAACAGTTCCGGCGTATACCCGTGCCACGCGATCCGCCGCTTGAGTACCAGGGCGTTGCCCCAGTCCCCATAAATGTTCATGTCCTTGGGGTAAAGCTGCAGAACGCGCAGCGTACCCTTGCTTGGCTGTGCTTCCGAGGTCATGAGACCACCTCAACTATGGTGACTTTGGCCAGTTCGCGACGGATGGCGAGCATGGATGTGTAGGTGCAGAAGATCCGTTTCGGCTTGCCTCGCGAGCCGTTGATGAACGTCCGGAGCGCCGCAGTGATGTCCGGCTCCACGACGCCGAAGGGCACCTCGTCGTACTGAAGGCGAAGCGCCATGTCGTAGGCTCGAACCCCGGTGAGGACTTCCACGCCGTCCTCGCGCAACGACTCGAACTCGACATCCCACAGCCATGACATGTCCCTGCCGTCGGCGTAGTTGTCGTTGATGGCGATCATCGTGGCATATCCACCGGCCGGGAACGACTTCAAACCGAGCCTGAAACCACTCGGGTTTTTAACCAAAACCAGCTCGAGCGGCTGTCCATCGACGGTGAGGCTTTCGCCCCGCCCAAAAGCGGGAGCAACTTCGGCCAGTGCCTTGACCAGTTTGGGGGTATCCACCGGTCCTGTCCCGAGCACGGAACGCGCCAGTGACAGCGCCGCAGCGGCGTTGAAGATGTTGTAAACGCCACGAAGCTTCATCTCGGTGGTCACGGTTTCGCCGTCGAACTCAAAGTCGGCGTCCTGGCCGCCTACACGGCGCAGTACGACGTCGGCAGCCGGCAGGGCGACGGGCTCACCGGCGGCGGCAGCAACCGGAGTCCCGGAGGGGGAGGGGCCGATGCCCGTGGTGCGCATGTCGTCGTCGTTGGGGAAGGTGCTGCGGAGGGACTCGTCCAGGCCGAAGTACCTGACCTGCGGATGGTGAGCCGCATCAAGCCGGTTGAGGGTATCGGCGATGCGGGCCACCCGCGGGTCTTCGCGGTTCAGGACAACCGTGTCCGTTGTCTTCGATGCAATGTGCTCCAGCAATCGTGCGGTCTTGTCGATCTCGCCGAAGCGGTCCAACTGGTCTCGGAGAACGTTCAACAGAAGGCTGTAGCGGGGCTCTACCTTGTTGACGAAGTGCACCGCATGGGCCTCGTCCAGCTCAAGAATGGCCACGTCAGCGTCGAGCCGGCCGCGCCAGTCCACCTCACCCAGTAGTGAGGCAGCCACCCCACGGGTGAAGTTGCTGCCGCTGCGGTTCGTGAAGACCTTGAGGCCCTGGCTTTCGAGGAGTTCCACCACCATTTTGGTGGTGGTGGTCTTGCCGTTGGTACCGCTGACCACGGCCACGCCGTGGGGGAGCGAGGAGAGGGTTCTCTGCATGAAGCCGGGGTCTATTTTTTCGACCACCAGTCCCGGAAAAGCGGAGCCTCCGCCCCGAAGCCGGGACAAGGTGCGGACCAGCTTGCCGAGGGGGACGCTGAAGGAAGGCATGCTCTGTAATATATCCCAGTCCCCAATGTGTCGGTCCTGCACGCCAGGTCCATCGCCGCTCCATCGCCGCGGAGCACTATGATGGATCAATGACCAACACCTTTTCTGACGCTTCTTCACGCGTGGGTTCAGGACTCCGGATCGGCGTTCTTGCCCTGCAGGGAGATTTCCGTGAGCACCTTCACGCCGTTGAGGCGGCAGGTGCCACCGGTGTAGGCGTGAGGCGGCCGTCCGAGCTCGACGACGTCGATGGACTCATCATCCCCGGTGGGGAGTCCACCACCATCGATAAACTGTCCCGCATCTTTGAGCTGCGTGATCCCCTCCGCAAGAAGATTGCCGAAGGCATGCCGGTCTACGGATCCTGTGCCGGCATGATCCTGCTGGCCGACGAGATCGCGGATCCTTCCGAGGATCTTGAGGGCAACGCGCAGCAGACATTCGGTGGCCTCGATATCACCGTCCGGCGTAACGCCTTCGGCCGCCAGCGGGAGTCCTTCGAAACCGACCTGGATTTCAAGGGGCTGGACTTTAGTGCCGGTGAAGGCGGAGTCGAGCCCGTCCACGCAGTATTTATTCGCGGCCCGTGGGTGGAACGGGTAGGGCCTGGTGTTGAGGTACTTGCCCAGGTGGAGCCTGACGATGCCCGCCACACCGCCACTTTGCACGGATTGGCTAGAATTGTTGCAGTACGTTCGGGCCACCTGCTGGCAACCTCCTTCCACCCGGAAGTGACGGGCGAGAAGCGCGTGCATGAACTCTTTATTCGAATGATCAGAGGAGAAGCGTAAAGCATGTCAGGCCACTCCAAATGGGCGACCACCAAGCACAAGAAAGCCATCATTGACGGCAGGCGTGCCAAGTCGTTCGCGAAACTGATCAAGAACATCGAAGTTGCTGCCCGCATGGGTGGTCCCGACCTCGCCGGCAACCCGGGCCTGGAACTGGCTGTCACCAAGGCCAAGAAGACCTCGGTCCCCAACGACAACATCGACCGCGCCATCAAGCGTGGCGCCGGGCTCACCGGCGAAGTGGTCGACTACACCGAAATCATGTACGAGGCCAGGGGCCCCCAGGGCTCTGCGCTGTTGATCGAATGTTTGACCGACAACAAGAACCGTGCGGCCTCGGAAGTGCGCTTGGCCATCTCACGTAATGGCGGCACCATCGCCGACCCCGGTTCTGTTAGCTACCTGTTCACCCGCAAGGGCGTGGTGGTGCTGCCGAAGAACGGCCTGAGCGAGGACGACATCCTCATGGCTGTGCTGGAAGCCGGGGCCGAGGAAGTCAAGGACAGCGGAGAAAACTGGGAAATCCACTCCGAACCCTCCGACCTCCAAGCCATTCGGGATGCCCTGAAGGACGCAGGGATCGAGTACGAGACTGACGAAGCCGAATTCGTTCCGTCCATGCAGGTTGACCTCGACGTCGACGGCGCCAAGAAGTTCATGAAGCTCGTGGACGCCTTGGAAGAGTTGGACGACGTCCAGAACGTTTACAGCAACGCTGATCTCAGTGAGGAAGTCCAAGCAGCCCTCGACGCCGAATAGGCGTTTCGACATTCGTCGGTGGCGTCCCGCAGTGCTGTTAATTGAAGACAAAAGGAAGGCCCGGACGTGACTCTTCGTGTGTTGGGAGTCGATCCGGGCCTTACCCGTTGCGGCATCGGTGTGGTGGACATTGAGCGGAACCGGCGGGCCACGATGGTTGCCGTTGGAGTGGTTGGCACCTCCGCTGAGCTCACTTTGGACAAGCGGCTCTTGGTCATCGCCCAAGCCATCGACGAGTGGCTGGACCTGCACACGCCGGACGTCGTCGCCGTCGAACGGGTCTTTTCGCAGATGAACGTCAGCACCGTCATGGGCGTCGCCCAGGCCTCCGGCGTCGTTATCGCCGCTGCGGCGAGGCGGGGGATTCCGGTGGCCCTGCATACGCCATCCGAGGTCAAAGCAGCAGTAACCGGAAGCGGTACTGCCAATAAGGACGCCGTTACCAAGCTCGTCACCAAGATACTGCGCCTGGACGCGCCGCCGAAGCCCGCTGATGCCGCTGACGCCCTCGCCTTGGCCCTCACGCACGCGTGGCGCGCAGGTAGCGGTCTCGCGGCGAACGGCGGTGCAGGCAACAGTTCGCTGACTCCAGCGCAAAAAGCATGGGCCGACGCCGAGGCGAAAGCGCGCCGTGCGCGTTGATCGCTGACGATGTTGCTAGGGTATTCGTAGATATGTTCGGATAGGCGGCTTTGGCCGGGGTCTGACTCGGGCCTTGGCGGCAACGTGCAGGAGAATGTGGATGGCAATGCAAAGCATCGGAGCGGGACAACCGTCAGGGGCCGGGTCTTGATCAGTTTTCTTCGCGGGATCGTGGCCCATGTTGGCTTGTCGAGCGCAGTTATTGACCTCAACGGGGCTGGGATGAGCGTCTTCGCCACGCCGCAGACCTTGAGCCACCTCACGGTAGGTGCGGAAGCAAAGCTGTTCACCTCAATGATCGTCCGGGAGGATTCCCTGACGTTGTTTGGATTCGCCGACGAGGACGAGCGGGAAGTCTTTGACGTCCTCCTCAGTGTCAGCGGAGTGGGGCCCAGGCTGGCGTTGGCCGTTCTCGCTGTTCACGAACCCGAAGCCATTCGGGTGGCCGCCCACACCGGGGACGGGAAGACTTTCACCAAGGTGCCGGGCATCGGTCCCAAAGTTGCCGGGCGCATCGTCCTGGAACTTGCCGGAAAGCTGGTACCCCTGGGAACGGGGGCAGGCGACAGCAAGGCTCCCGCATTGGCTCTGAGCGCGGAGTGGAAGCCCCAAGTAGTCGCCGCACTGACCAGCCTGGGATGGTCGGAAAAGGACGCCGCCGGCAGTGTGGACAAGGCCATGGTCGATTCGCCGGAACTGGCCGAAGGCGGAAACGTCGCGCAAATCCTCCGCGCCACCCTCCGTTGGCTGGGCCAAGACGGGGCCCGTGCTGGCAACCGCGTAGGCAGCCGTGGCTGAGCAGTCATTGGTCACAGGGGGTGAAGAGCCCGAAGAGCGGATCATTGAGGCCGCACTCCGGCCCAAAAACCTCCACGACTTTGTGGGCCAGCACCGGGTCCGCAAACAGCTGGCGCTGGTACTGGAGGCCTCGCGCATGCGGGGCCGCAGCGCAGATCACGTCCTGATGTCAGGCCCTCCGGGCCTCGGCAAAACCACTTTGGCCATGATCATCGCCGCAGAAATGAATGCTCCCCTCCGGATCAGCAGCGGTCCAGCGATCCAGCACGCCGGCGATTTAGCAGCGATTCTCTCCTCCCTGACTGAAGGCGAAGTCCTGTTCCTGGATGAGATCCACCGGATGTCCCGCCCGGCCGAGGAAATGTTGTACATGGCCATGGAGGACTTCCGTGTGGACATCGTGGTGGGCAAAGGTGCCGGCGCCACGGCGATCCCACTGGACCTGCCTCCCTTCACTTTGGTCGGGGCGACTACGCGAGCTGGCCTCCTCCCGGGTCCGCTGCGCGACCGCTTCGGGTTTACGGGCCATTTGGAGTTCTACTCTGTTGATGAACTTGAGCTGGTCCTCCGTCGCTCGGCTGGCTTATTGGACCTCAAGGTCAATTCAGCGGGGTTCACGGAGATCGCCGGCAGGTCCCGTGGTACGCCCCGTATCGCTAACAGGCTGCTTCGACGCGTCCGCGACTGGGCACTCGTGCACGGTATCGAGCAAATTGACGCCCGTTCGGCGTCGGCGGCTTTGGACATGTATGAGGTCGACGCGCGGGGCTTGGACCGCTTGGACAGGTCCGTCCTTGAGGCCTTGATCACCAAGTTCAATGGGGGTCCCGTCGGCTTGTCCACGCTCGCTATTGCCGTGGGGGAGGAACCGGAAACGGTTGAAACGGTGGCTGAGCCCTTCCTGGTCCGCGAAGGACTGTTGGGAAGAACACCGCGGGGCCGCATTGCCATGGCCGCCGCGTGGACCCATCTGGGCTATGCAGTGCCCGCAGGGGTTTTCGGGCAGGAGACTTTGGCGCTGTTTGATGAGGACCAAAACCACGCCGAAACCATGGATACAGCCGGTTAACACGCGGTCTTCAGGTTTTCCCCCTAGACTGGTATGACGCTCGGCACGTTCGAGTCCTTGATCCATGTGCCCCCTTGCAGGTGAGGCGCAACGCTTTCCGGGGGTTTTACTTCCGCGGCTGCAGGATCTCCCGGGGACGTTGCCGTGAACCAAAACGTAAGTACAGAACGGAACTTCCCTGTGGATCCAATGACCATATTGCTGTTCGTCATGCTTGGACTCTTTGTCTTCATGATGTTCCGCCGCAACAAGAAGACCCAGCAGCAGCAGGCCGCGATGCAGTCCAAGTTCGCCCCTGGCGTGGACATCATGACCAGCTTCGGTCTCTTCGGGCGCATCGTTTCCATCGACGAAGCTGAGAACAAGGTAGTTATCGAACTGTCGCCGGGTATCGAGGCAACTGTTCACCGTCAAGCCGTCACCAAGGTGGTTGAAGCGACGCCCGAGGAAGCTCCTGTTGTTCCGGATGACGCTTCTTCCTTGACCGCGACTGGAACGGAACTGCCCGGCGTCGCGGAGACCCCGGATGAGACCATCGCGCGGCTCAACACAGAGGACAAGAAGGACAACTAAGAAGGGTTTCCGGCGCCGCTAAGGCGCGGAACAACTTCTACGGCAGCAGAGAGCCGCCGGCAGGCACGCATCAGTGTCCGCCGGCGGCTGTCCGGCGATAACAGGAAGATCGATAATGGCACGGACCGGCCCCAAAAACTCAGCCCGCAAGGTGCTGACTTGGCTTGGAGCAATATTAGTTGTACTCACCGCCGTCCTGGCCGGGGGAGTGGTGACAGGCCACGCAACCTGGGCTCCCAAGCTTGCCTTGGACTTGGAAGGCGGAACCCAGATGATCCTCGCCCCCAAGGTGGAGGGCTCCAGCGGCATCAATGAGGACCAACTCAACCAAGCCGTCGCCATCATCCGGCAGCGTGTTGACGGTTCGGGCGTCGCGGAGGCTGAGATCAGCACCCAGTCCGGGCGCAACGTTGTCGTGAGCCTTCCTGGAACTCCCTCCAAGGAAACCCGCGATCTGATTCAAGCATCGGCGAACATGAATTTCCGCCCGGTAATTCTGACGGGAGACCCTGCAGCCGTCCCGATCGCTTCACGGACGCCTGATGCGCAGTTGCCCAAGCCCACAGCGGCTCCGGCGAACGCAAGCGACCAGAACTGGGTAACGCCGGATATTTACAAGCAATTCGAAGCTCTTGACTGCGTGAACCCCTCTGCGGAAAAGGCACAAGCCTCGGACCCGGCCAAGCCGCTGGTGACGTGTGAGGCTGCCACGGACAAGACTCCGGCAGTCAAGTACATCCTCGGACCCGTGGAGGTCAAGGGACAGGACATCTCCTCGTCCTCGTACGACCCCGTCCAGGGTGCCCAGGGTTCCGTCACCAACTCTTGGGGCGTAACCATTACGTTCGACGCCGCTGCGACCGCCAAGTTCAAGGACGTCACCACACGCTTGAACCAGTTCTATGCCGCATCGCAGGCCCAGGGCGGAAACGACCCCAAGTCGCAGTTCGCGATCGTCCTTGACGACAAAGTCATCTCGGCACCGCGCGCGTTGGCAGTGATTTCTGACGGCAAGCCCCAAATTACCGGCAACTTCACCCAAGCCTCCGCCAAAGCGCTCTCGGACCAGTTGCGCTACGGTGCGTTGCCCATCAGCTTTGACATCCAGTCACAGGAGCAGATTTCCGCCACCCTTGGTGGGGATCAGCTCCGGCTCGGACTGTTGGCCGGCATCATCGGCTTGTCCTTGGTTGTGATTTACTCGCTGTTCCAATACCGGGCGCTTGGATTCGTTACCATCGCCTCCCTCGTCGTGGCGGGCGCGCTGACATACCTGGCCATTGCCGTGCTGGGTTGGACCGAAAACTATCGGCTCTCCCTTGCGGGCGTTGCCGGCCTCATCGTGGCGATCGGTCAAACGGCCGACTCGTTCATCGTTTACTTCGAGCGCATCCGCGATGAGCTGCGGGAAGGCCGCGGGCTGGTCTCCGCCGTCGAGAACGGTTGGAAGCGCGCCAAGCGGACTGTGCTGGCCTCCAAGGCAGTCAACGTCCTGGCCGCCGTCGTGCTCTACTTTGTGGCTGTGGGCAGCGTGCGCGGGTTCGCGTTTACGCTTGGCCTGACTGCGGTTGCCGACCTGATCGTGGTGTTCATGTTTACCCACCCGATGCTGCAGGTCCTTGCGCGCACGCGCTTCTTCTCCGAGGGGCACCGTTTCTCGGGACTCTCCCCTGACCGCCTCGGTGCGATTCCCCTGTACCGCGGCGCGGGCCGCCTCCGGACACCGGATGAAAAACCAACCGTAGTGCGCGCACGGAATGCCGGCGCTACCGCTGAGGCTGAACGACGCATGACAATCGCCGAGCGGCGCCTTGCCGAGAAGGGCCAGCTGACTGGCACTTCCAACGGCACCAAGGAGGAGAAGTAATGAGGACGAGCTTCGCAACCTTCGGTAACGAGCTATACACGGGCAAGCGCTCGTACAACTTTGTTGGTTCCAGGCGCATCTGGTTCATCATCGCGGGCGTCATCGTTGCGCTGTCCATCGTGATCCCCGTGCTTAAAGGTGGATTCAACCTCGGCATCGACTTCCGCGGTGGGTCCGAGTTCACGGTGTCCAACGTCAAAACCACTGACCCCAGCCTCGGCGAGAAAGCCGTCCACAGCGTGGTCCCGAGCGCAATTCCGCGCGTGGCCAACGTTGCGGGCAACACCATGCGCATCCAAACGGATCACTTGACTGACGACGAGACCAACCGCATCAAGGAAGGCCTGACGAGCGCCTACGGGGTTACCGACAACGAGGTGACATCCAACTTCGTTGGACCAACCTGGGGGCAGGACGTGACGCGCCAGGCGCTCATCGGCCTGCTGGTCTTCGTGGGCTTGGCCGCCGTCCTGATGGCGTTGTACTTCCGGACATGGAAGATGTCGTTGTCAGCATTGGCGGGCATGCTCGTGACCATGTTCACCACGGCAGGGGTCTACGCCCTGAGCGACTTCGAGGTGACGCCGTCGGCCATTATCGGCTTCCTGACCGTCCTGAGCTACTCGCTGTACGACACCGTGGTGGTTTTCGACAAGATCCGTGAGAACACGTCCGGCATTGCTTCTTCCACGCGGCGGACCTTCGCCGAGGAGGTCAACCTCGCGGTCAACCAAACCCTTGTCCGTTCCATCAACACCATGATGGTGGCGGTGCTGCCTGTGGCCGCCATTCTGTTTATCGGTGCGGGCTTGTTGGGTGCTGGAACGCTCAGGGACCTGTCGTTGGCTCTGTTCGTGGGCATCCTTATCGGTACCGCAGCCACGATTTTCATCGCGGCCCCCCTCTACGCAGCCCTCCGTCAAGGCGAGGCCGTCCTGGTAAAGCAGGCCAAAAAGGTAGCTCACCGGCGGGCAGAGGCCACCGTTTAGTCGGGCAATATTTGCTGTTTGCCTCAGAGCCGGTCCCCACGCAAGTGAGGGCCGGCTCTTTGGTGTGACCGTCGAGGCTCCTGCGGCGCCCCGTCATGTGCCCCTCCGGTTGCGGAAGCATTCAGTTGCGGGAATAGACTGGGAGAATTGAATCGTTTGTGAGGGGTACTTCTGTGGAAGAACGTGCGACGTCGGCGCCACCTTCGGGCGGGGAAGACGGCAACAAGGCCGTGGCCGGCCCGGCTACGAGCGTAGCTGGGCGCTCCCTCAGTGCCGTTCCGGTGGATACTCCCGGTGTCCGCCCTACTTTTCCCGGCCGGCGCGAGCGCACTCGCTCCCGCCTTGCCCGCCTCACCGGCCGCGGTTCGGCCCCGTACTCACCGATTTTGGAGCCATTGCTTCGGACTGTCCGGGCCAATAACCCCAAGGAAGATTTCGATCTCATTCAACGGGCGTTCGAGGTGGCCGAGCGCAGCCATCAGGGCCAGAAGCGCAAGAGCGGCGATCCGTACATCACCCACCCGGTAGCAGTAGCAACCATCCTCGCTGAACTTGGGATGACGGGCACCACTTTGGCGGCGGCGTTGCTCCATGACACCGTTGAAGACACGCCCTACACGTTGGCAGACCTGACGAGGGACTTCGGGCCCGAGGTTGCCATGCTGGTGGACGGCGTCACCAAGTTGGACAAGGTCAGTTTCGGCGAGGCGGCGCAGTCTGAAACCGTCCGCAAAATGGTCGTGGCGATGGCCAAGGACATCCGCGTGCTGATGATCAAGTTGGCTGACCGCCTCCACAACGCCCGGACCTGGCGTTTTGTCTCTGCCGAGTCTTCATCCCGCAAGGCCCGCGAGACCCTGGAAATCTTTGCCCCCTTGGCTCATCGCTTGGGCATGAACACCATCAAGTGGGAGCTTGAGGACCTGTCTTTCGCTGCCCTGTACCCGAAGGTGTATGAGGAAATCGTGCGCATGGTGGGGGACCGCACCCCTGAGCGCGAGAAGAGCCTCAGCGTCATCCGTAACCAGATAGCGGACGATCTGCGAACCGCGAAGATCAAGGCGACCATCACCGGGCGCCCTAAGCACTACTACTCGATCTACCAAAAGATGATCGTGCGCGACAAAGACTTCGACGACATCAACGACCTCATGGGCGTCCGCGTCCTGGTGGATTCGGTCCGTGACTGTTATGCGGCGTTGGGCACGTTGCACTCGCGATGGAACCCGCTTCCCGGGCGGTTCAAGGACTACATCGCCATGCCGAAATTCAACATGTACCAGTCCTTGCACACTACCGTCATCGGGCCCGGGGGCAAGCCCGTAGAGATCCAGATCCGGACCCACGAGATGCACCGCAGGGCCGAATACGGCGTGGCAGCGCACTGGAAGTACAAGGATCAGCCCAACCGGACCGCCGTCGGCCCCGGAAGTCCGCGCGATGGCGATATGGGTTGGCTGAGGTCGCTGGTGGACTGGCAGCAGGAGACTTCCGATCCGGGAGAGTTCCTGGACTCCCTGCGGTATGAAATAAATGCCCGGGAAGTTTTCGTCTTCACTCCCAAGGGTGAGGTAATGGCCCTGCCGGCCGGTTCCACTCCTGTGGACTTCGCCTACGCCGTGCACACCGAGGTGGGTCACCGGACCATCGGAGCCCGGGTGAACGGGAAATTGGTCCCGTTGAACAGTGAGCTCAACCATGGTGACTGGGTTGAGATTTTCACCTCAAAGGCCGAAGGTGCCGGTCCAAGCCAGGACTGGCAGCACTTCGTCAAATCCGCGCGGGCCAGGAATAAGATCCGGCAATGGTTCACCAAGGAGCGCCGCGAGGAGGCCATCGACCGGGGCAAGGACATGTTGACCCGGGCGATGCGGAAGCAGAATCTCCCGCTTCAGCGCCTGATGACGCACGACGCCCTATCAGCCGTGGCGGAGGACTTCCACTACGTTGATATATCCGGGCTCTACGCGGGCGTCGGAGACGGGCACACGTCCCCGCAGTCCGTCATGGAGAAGCTGGTCGAGCACCTTGGCGGCCATGAAACCCCGGACGAGGACCTCGATGAGGTCAGTATCCCGACGCAGGTTGCCAAGTCCAAGTTCTCCGACTCTGGCGTGATCGTTCGGGGCGTCGGCGACGTGTGGGTCAAGCTGGCCCGGTGCTGCACGCCCGTTCCTCCGGATCCCATCCTCGGCTTTGTCACCCGGGGTTCCGGCGTTTCCGTTCACAGGACGGACTGCACCAACGTTTCGGGACTTCGGGACCAGCCGGACAGGATCGTAGATGTTGAGTGGGCCCCAACCCAGTCAAGTGTCTTCCTCGTGGAGATCCAGGTTGAGGCTTTGGACAGGAAGTCGCTGCTCTCTGACGTAACACGTGTGTTGTCAGAGAACCACGTCAATATCCTCGCAGCTTCCGTGCACACCTCCAGTGACAGGGTAGCGATCTCCAAGTTCGCGTTCGAGATGGGCGATCCCAAGTACCTGCACCACGTCCTGAATGCCGTGCGCCGGATTGACGGAGTCTTCGACGTCTACCGGACCACCGGCAACCGACGCCGCAACTAGCGCCGGTTGTAACCAGCGATAGTTGCAACTGGCTCGGGTCCTCCTGCGGGGCGTAGCTCCCTTACCTGGCCAGATGGGCCAGTGTGGCTAACGCCCGCTTCTTGTGGGGAACCCGGGGCGCCGCTTCGACGGCCAGGGTCAAAAGGCGCAGCCTGACGCCGAGCTCCGGATGGTTCAAAAGGCGTGTGAGGGCGGGCACCGCCCGCTCGGGTTGCACATGCAGGGCGATGTCGGTGGCTGTGCGCAAAGGACTGCTGACCAGCAGTCCGCCCAAGCTCACCACGTCCAATTGTCCGAGCCGGACCTCGTGGAGGCTGCAGCCTTTGGTGCTCCTCAGGCTGGAAATCCGATGTTTGGCGTCCACCAGGAGTGCAAGGTTTTCCGGTGGCGGGGCACAGCCATAGATCCATGCCGCAGTGAGGCGACCCGCGACGACCCGCGTGCGGATCTTTTCGGGTACCGTGAGCGCTGCCGCCCGGGCTCTCAGGCGTGCGGTCAGGGCGACACCCGGGGCCGCATAGGACTTCCCGTAAAGGGGGAGCAGGATCCCATCAAGCGCCATGCACTGTAATTCGACCCATGTAAAGATGGGGCTGGGGGAGTAGAGCTCGGCGATGACCGGCTCCAGCAGGTTTGGGGCGGCTACTGCGTGGACCATTCACTGATCATTCCGTGGAGCGGTCCAAGCAGTACAGGCTCCGCCCCGGCTATGTGGAAAACCGGAACGGAGCCCTGCGTTCAGCTACGCGAGGTCGCTGGCAGAACGCTGGATTTGGTCAAGCCATGCCTGACGGGCGTCCAGCGCTTCCTTGGCAGACTTGATCCGGCGCTGGTCGCCGGCCTTCTCTGCTTTGTCGAGATCCTCTTTGAGGCCAGCGATAGCAGCTTCAAGCTGGGAGAGGGCGCTGTTCGTCCGAGCTTTCGTTTCGGGGTTGCTGCGCCGCCACTTCTCTTCTTCGGCTTCACGGACCGCGTCTTCAACCTTGCGCAGGCCGGCCTCGATGCGGCCCATATCTGCCCGCGGCACTTTGCCGGCCTCTTCCCAGCGGTCCCTGATGGACTGGAGGGCCTTCTTGGCAGTGTTGAGGTCGTTGATCGGAAGCAATGCTTGGGCTTCCGCAACCAGCTGTTCCTTGACGGCAAGGTTGGCCGTGTATTCCTGGTCAATCTGTTCGTTGGCTGCCTGCCGGTGGCTGAAGAAAACGTCCTGGGCGGCACGGAAGCGTGCCCAGAGGGCGTCGTCGTCCTTGCGGCTGGCGCGCGGAGACGCCTTCCACTGATCCATCAGCCTGCGGTACTCACCCGCAGCGAAGCCCCAGTCAGTGGAGGAGGACAAAGCTTCAGCCTCCGCGATGAGTGCTTCCTTGGCGGCCTTTGCAGCAGAGTTGGTGCTGTCCAGTTGCGAGAAGTAGGCGCGACGGTGCCGATCAAACACTGTGCGCGCCGAACGGAACCTCTTCCACAGTGCGTCCTCGTTGCTCCGTCCCAGCCGAACGCCGCTCTTTTGCGCAGCCTTCCACGTCTCGAAGAGCTCGTTCATGCGGGCGCTGGAGGTCTTCCACTGGATTTGAGCAGGGTCCTGGCCGGCAATCGACTCGGCTTCGGCCACGATCGCCTCGCGTGCGGCGAGCTCGGAAGCGCGAACTGCTTCATGGGCTGCCTTCTCGGACTTCTCCAACTCCACGATTTGTGCGGACAGCGTGTCCAAGCGCGCCTCGGCGCCCCGAATGTCTCCCACCATGTTCCGTTCGGCCAGCTGTTCCCGCAGGTGGGTCACGGTTTTCTGCATGTCCGTTGCCGGCGCCTTGGAACTTACACGGTGCTCCAACAGGACCACCTGGGCGATGACGTCGTCGAACTTCCGGGCAAAGTAGGCCAGCGCCTCATCGGGGCTGACGCCCGGGTACTGGCCAACAGGGATCTCTTCACCATCGAGGGAGAGGAACACGTGGCCATCGCCTTCGGCGCGTCCCCACTTGGCTGCTTCAGCCAACGCGGCCGCGGACACAGCCGGCGCGGCGGGAACGACGGCGGCCGGCGCCTTGGGCCGTGCAGCCATCGCCGCCGGGGAAGGGGCAGCAGGGGGCGTGGGCCGTGGAGCTACGGGTGAAGCAGGCGCTTCACTCTCCGGGGTGTTCCCAGTCTCGGGGATGGCATTCGCGTCCTTATCGTCGTTTGCCACGCCGGATTCGTCGGGGATCGCTGCTGCTGTTTCGTCGGATTTCTGACTGTCTGTCACCGCTAAAAGTCTTTCGCTTGGAGGGACCGCTCTGGTACTGCTCCCCGGGCTGGGGCCTGGAGTTCTCTACTTCAGAGAAAACGAGTCTATCGTGACAGGTGCCACAGGGGCGCCGTCATTATTGGTGGCGCCCGCCTGAAGGCCCGCTGCAGCGATCTTTGTGATGACGTCCAAGCCACTGGTCACCTTGCCCACCACCGTGTAACCGCCTGCTGCATCGGCAGGAATATTCGTGTCTTTGTAGATGATGAAGAACTGGTGCCCGTTGCCATATGCGTTGTTGGAGCTACGGGCCACAGCGATAGTCCCTGCCGGGTACTTGTTATCCGCCGGGGTGTTTTCCAACGGGCCCCAGTGGTAGTTCGGATCGTCCGCGCCGTCTTGGGACTTGGCGCCGCACTGGAGCAAACCGAAGGTTTGGGCTGTGGTCAGCCGGTGGCAGAGGGCGCCCTTGTAGTAGTTGGAGTCAGCCAAGGACTTGAACACAGCAGCCGCCTGCGGGGCTACCTTCCCGTCGAGCTCGACGCCCACAACGCCGCTGTTGAGCGCCAGTTGACCCGTAAACGTCTTCCCGGCCGCCGTGTCAGCGCTTGGGATTCCCTGGCTGTTCGAAGAAGGGGAGGCCGACGCTGAGCTGAGGCCGGCTTCCGCGGCAGCGAATTCCGATTCGCTCGGATTCGAACTGAACGCGGTGAGTTGAAGCACGACGGCGAGGATCACCGCCACAGCGGCGGCACCAATGGCAAGATAGTTATCCCGTTTGCGCCTCTTGGCTTGCTCCTGCCGCAGGGCGCGCTTGGCTTCCATCTGCCGGATGCGCCGTTTCGCTTCACGGTCGTCCCGCGATCTTGTTGCCAAGAGTCCTCCTGATTGTGTCCATGATCCACGGCTGCCTGCGGGAGATCGGCACGATGCATTAGAACTGCACGCGCGGAAAGCATAAACTGACTGCCGCACATAGTTTATGCATGACCAGCTGGACGCCCGCCCCATAAACGCCAATGACGCGCTTAATCCTGGCGGCCCGCACTTTTGTCAGCTTTCTTTGAGGAGACCTTTCCACCATGGCCCGTACCGCCTCCCTGTCCGGATTCCCCGAGTGGCTTCCCCAGGAGCGCCTCGTGGAGCTCCATGTGCTCGATACGCTCCGCACCACATTCGAACTGCACGGCTTTTCCTCCATCGAGACGCGGGCCGTGGAAACCGTGGGGCAATTGCTGCGCAAAGGCGACATCGATAAAGAGGTCTACGGACTGAGCAGGCTCCAGGAGGACGACGACGCCGGTTCAGGTTCCGCCGGTACGGACTCCACCCAGCGAGCTGAGAAGGCAGATCCGAATGCCTTGGCCCTGCACTTCGACCTGACAGTCCCTTTTGCACGGTATGTCGTGGAAAATGCCGGATACTTGGCCTTCCCGTTCCGCCGCTACCAGATCCAGAAGGTGTGGCGTGGGGAACGTCCGCAGGAAGGCCGCGCCCGCGAGTTCACCCAGGCCGATATCGACGTCGTGGGCGACGGTGAGCTGCCTTTCCGCTACGACATCGAGATCGCCTTGGTAATTGCCGAAGCCCTGGGCGCCCTCCCCATCCCTGATTTCAGGCTGCGGATCAACAACCGCAAGCTCGCGGAGGGTTTCTATCGGGGCATTGGCCTGACTGACACCGCCGGCGTGCTCCGAAGCATCGACAAGCTCGAAAAGATCGGCGCCGAGAAAGTGGCGCAACTGCTCAAGAGCGAGCTTGGCGCAACGGATGAGCAAGCTGACTTGGCATTGAAGCTCGCCACCATCCGCACCGAGGACACATCGTTCGTCCAGCAGGTGCGCGCACTAGGCGTCAAGGACGACCTTCTGGATGAAGGCTTGGGCGAACTTGAACAGGTGATAGGAGCCGTGGCCCAGCGGGCCCCGGGCAAGGTGGTAGCTGATCTCAGCATCGCCCGCGGGTTGGACTACTACACCGGGACCGTAGTGGAGACCGTGTTGGTGGGCCATGAGCAGCTGGGGTCGATTTGTTCCGGCGGACGCTACGATGCCCTGGCCAGTAAGGGCAACCGCAAGTTCCCCGGCGTCGGACTTTCGATCGGCGTGACCCGCCTGGTCTCACGCATCCTCAGCCAGGAATTCGCCGTTGCCTCCCGGGCTGTGCCAACAGCTGTCCTGGTGGCCCTCAATGACGACGACAGCTGGTCTGCCGCGCAGGATATTGCGGCCGAGCTTCGCGGACGCGGGATTGCCACCGAAGTTGCCGCGAAAGCGGAAAAGTTTGGAAAGCAGATCAAGTTCGCTGACCGCCGGGGCATCCCGTTCGTATGGTTCACCAACGAGGACGGCAAGCACCAGGTCAAAGACCTCCGCTCCGGGGAGCAGGTTGACGCCGATCCCTTGAGCTGGTCGCCGTCGGAGGATGACCTGCATGTGCGGGTCACCACGGCCTGACAGGTAAACTCGGACCGGGACGCCCTTGCGGAAGTCCCCCTCATTTTTCACGCTGAAAGGAATGCTGTGCTGCGCACACATGACCTCGGATCACTTGGTTCCGAGCACATTGGACAAACCGTTACCCTGGCCGGCTGGGTGGGCCGTCGCCGTGATCACGGTGGCGTGGCATTCGTTGACCTGCGTGACGCATCCGGCGTGGCCCAGGTTGTGGTCCGCGAGGAAGAGGTTTTCCACGGACTGCGCAACGAGTACGTCCTGCAGGTGACGGGCACAGTCAACAAGCGCCCCGAAGGCAACGAGAACCCGGCGCTTGCCACAGGCGAGATCGAAGTTATCGCGGACAAGGTTGTGGTTCTCAACACCTCCGATCCGCTGCCCTTCCAGATCGATGAGCATGTCGAAGTGGGTGAGGAAGCACGCCTGAAGCACCGCTACCTCGACCTTCGCCGTCCCGGCCCGGCGCGCAACCTGCGCCTGCGTTCGGAAGCGAACCGGGTTGCCCGCGAACTGCTGCACCAGCGTGGCTACGTTGAGATCGAGACGCCCACCTTGACGCGCTCGACGCCGGAAGGCGCCCGTGACTTCGTGGTTCCGGCACGCTTGGCTCCAGGCTCCTGGTACGCCCTCCCGCAGTCCCCGCAGTTGTTCAAGCAGCTCCTGCAGGTTGGCGGCTTTGAGAAGTATTACCAGATCGCCCGCTGCTACCGCGATGAAGACTTCCGTGCGGACCGTCAGCCCGAGTTCACGCAGCTGGACATCGAGGCAAGCTTCGTTGACCAGGACGACGTTATCGAGCTTGGCGAGGCGATCGTCAAGGCGCTCTGGCAGCTCATCGACGTCGAAGTTCCCACGCCCATTCAGCGGATGACGTACTTGGATGCCATGGCGCGGTACGGCTCGGATAAGCCCGACCTCCGCTTCGGCCTGGAGTTGACCGAGCTGACCGAATTCTTCAAGGA
Source organism: Arthrobacter sp. SIMBA_036 (assembly GCF_046535135.1). Taxonomy (NCBI): domain Bacteria; kingdom Bacillati; phylum Actinomycetota; class Actinomycetes; order Micrococcales; family Micrococcaceae; genus Arthrobacter; species Arthrobacter sp. SIMBA_036. The sequence goes on along the minus strand of NZ_JAWRXG010000008.1, from coordinate 113,004 downwards.
CACCAATTTTGGTGTCTTCATGGCTCCGTACGTCGGCGCAGTTGTCATGCCCGGTGGCGCCTCGCAAGCACGTCGTGCCTTGGATGCATGGCAAGAGTGGGCTAAACAGCGCGGCGCCAAGGGCCTGGCCTACGTTCTGTACAAAGAGGACGGCGAGCTCGCCGGTCCTGTTGCCAAGAACCTGACCGATGCAGAGCGTGCCGGACTGGCCGACGCCGTCGGGGCCAAGCCCGGCGACTGCATCTTCTTCGCAGCCGGGGAGAAGACCCCTTCCCGGGCGCTTCTGGGTGCAGCCCGCGTGGAGATCGGCCACCGCACGGGGCTGATCGACCCCAAGGACTGGGCATTCGTCTGGATCGTGGACGCGCCGATGTTCGAGCCTGCCGCTGCCGCAGTGGCATCCGGTGACGTGGCGGTTGGTGCAGGGCAATGGACGGCCGTCCACCACGCCTTCACCTCGCCGAAGCCGGAATTCATGGACACGTTCGACAAAGATCCTGAGTCAGCGCTTTCCTACGCCTACGACATCGTCTGTAACGGCAACGAAATCGGCGGCGGTTCCATCCGTATCCATGAGCGCGACGTCCAGGAACGCGTGTTCCAGCTCATGGGGCTGGACAAGGAAGACGCAGAGACCAAATTCGGCTTCCTTCTGGAGGGGTTCAAGTACGGCGCCCCTCCACACGGCGGCATTGCCCTTGGCTGGGACCGCGTGGTGGCGCTCCTGGCGGGCGTCGAGTCCATTCGCGACGTTATCGCCTTCCCGAAGTCCGGCGGCGGCTATGACCCGCTCACCGCGGCGCCTGCCCCGATTACGGCACAGCAGCGCAAGGAAGCGGGCGTAGATTTCAAGCCCGAAACCAAGCCTGAGACCAAGTCCTGATAGACCGGTAGCCAAAGGCTCCCCGCCATAGTGGGGAGCCTTTGGTGTTCCTGCAGAGAAAGGGTGCGCAGAGTGCTCGAACAATCGCTTCTGGAAACGCTGATGGACAAGGCCTGGCCAGCACGTGAGCGCGAGGACACGGGAGAGTGGGTACTGCGTGCATCCCAGGGCGTGACGCAACGTGCCAATTCGGTGTGGCCAAGGGACCCCGGTTGTGGCGCGGCAGGATCGTCCACCGAAACCGTCATCGCGGCTGGTGTCCGCGCGGCGTCGGAGTGGTACAGAAAGCGCCGGCTACCGTTGATCTTCCAAGTATTCGACGATCCCCGGAGCGCCACCCTCAATACTGTTTTGGATGGGCAACGCTTCTCGAAGCAGTCCGAAACCAAGATCATGGTCCGCGATGTGGGCGCACTGCCACTCCTCCCCACTGCACACAGCGTTGAGCTTTCCGAGCAGCCAACCCAGGAGTGGTTGGACCTCTGGTGGGCCGTTGACGGGCGAGGCGGCGGTGGGGAACTGGCGATTGCGCGCGAGATTCTAACGGGCTGTCCCTCGCTGTATGCGCTGGTAAGGGACGACGACGGCGTCCCGGCCGCCGTCGGACGTCTTGCCTTGGTGGATGGCTGGGGCGGTCTTTACAGCATGGCCACGTCAGCGGGGCACCGCCGGCGCGGCTACGGCACCAGGGTGCTTTCTGCCCTGCTCGACGCTGGCGCCCGGAGGGGACTGCAGGGCTTTTGGTTGTTGGTGACAGCGCCAAATGTTGGCGCGCAGGGCCTTTACGGCAAGGCTGGCTTTTCGGAATACGGCAGCTATCTGTACCGTCAGGCTCCGTTGACGCGGGCGCCCGGGGGCTGCTGACTCAGGGGTTTTTTACTGTGATTCGGATGGCGCATGCGTCCGCGGCAGCCTTGGCCAGAACTGAGCTTCTGGGCTCCTGAATGTCCAGGAAGGACAGGCGCGTGCAGCCGGCCACCGCTTTGAGCAATGGATGTGCCAGAACCTGATCGACGAGAACACGGTCCCCGCCGGGGACGATGTACTCCACGCCCTGGCCGTTAAAGATCCCTGCAGCAAAGTCGGCCGTGGTCTTGGGATCGCTGTGCCGCTTCCCGCTCTTTGAGGCAAGAATTGCGGACCCGCTGGCAGCGGCAACCGCAAAACCGCCCCGCCGAACGAGCAGGATTCCGAGCCGTCGCTCCTGTGCAGCGAGGGAAACCAGGCGGTCAAGGTTGGAGGCGCCCCTGCCTGGGCGTCCGTTCACCGGCCACGGGGCCCTGAGCAGAGCAGTGGCGCCATCCCCTGCGGTGAGCAGCAGACCGTCGTCGTCGAAGTCTTCTTCTATTGCGCCGTGGCTTGCCGCGAAACGCTCCACCCAGCCGTGGAGCCTGGGCGCGGGTACCAGGGCCAGGCGGGCGCTGGCTGAGGGGCGTTCCACGTCGATGTCTCCTTTGCCGTAACTATGAGTAGCCTATCCATGTGGAAGATCTCTTTGGTGCCGGCGGCCTCGACGACGACGAGTCGGAGGATGTGCCTGCCGTTGGGGGTCCTTCGGACGCAAACTGGATGGCCTCGCAACGCAGCCCGCTAGCGGTGCGCATGCGGCCCCGTAGCTTGGATGAAGTAGTGGGCCAGCAACACTTGCTCGGTCACGGTTCACCCCTGCGACAGCTTGCGGCCGGAGTGGACGCCGCCGGTCCGGCCGGGCCCAGCTCGGTGATTCTCTGGGGGCCTCCAGGGACTGGTAAAACTACGCTGGCACACGTGATCGCCCGTGGGCCGGGCCGTAAATTTGTTGAATTGTCAGCCATCACGGCAGGCGTCAAGGACGTTCGCCGGGTGATGGATGAGGCGTTGACAGCCCGAGACTTGTACAAAAAGACCACTGTCCTGTTCCTCGATGAGATCCACCGGTTCAACAAGGCCCAGCAGGACGCCCTGCTGCCGGGAGTCGAAAACCGCTGGGTCGTCCTGGTTGCAGCTACCACCGAAAATCCGTCGTTTTCCGTGGTGTCGCCGCTGTTGTCCAGATCCCTGCTGCTCACACTGAAGCCGCTCACCGATGAGGACATTTACGGTCTGCTGCAGCGGGCTGTTGCGGATGCCCGCGGCCTGTCGGGCCGAATCGAGCTCAGCTCCGAGGCGTTGGATCACCTGGTCCGTTTGTCCGGCGGAGACGCCCGCCGGGCGCTGACGGCACTCGAGGCCGCGGCCGGCGTGGCGTTCGGTGACAGCACCGCCGTCGTACCTGGCCCGGAAGGCAGCGCGGACGCCAGCGCGGACGACGACGGCGAACCGGGCCTTGCGAACGACGGGGCACCTGATCCGGTGCTGGTGGAATTGCGGCACACCGAGCGTGCCCTTGACGCAGCAGCAGTCCGGTACGACCGCGCGGGTGACCAGCATTACGACGTTGCCAGCGCATTCATCAAATCCATTCGCGGTTCGGACGTGGATGCCGCGCTGCACTACCTGGCACGGATGCTTGAAGCCGGGGAAGACCCGCGCTTCGTGGCCAGGCGCATCGTCATTTCCGCTGCCGAGGACATCGGCATGGCCGATCCCACGGCGTTGCAAACGGCCGTGGCTGCAGCCCAGGCGGTGCAACTGATCGGTATGCCGGAGGGGCGCATTGTCCTGGCAGAAGCTGTGGTTCATCTGGCCACCGCACCAAAGTCCAATGCCGCCTACATGGGCTTGAATAAAGCCGTGGCGGACGTCCGCGCCGGTTTCGGTGGCGGAATTCCGATGCATCTGCGTGATGCGCACTATCCGGGTGCCAAGCAGTTGGGTCACGGCACAAGCTATAAATATGCCCATGACGAGCCACATGGCGTGGCCACCCAGCAGTATCCGCCTGATGACCTGGTGGGGAAGAACTACTATGAGCCCACCGGGAACGGTGCTGAACGGGAAATTGCGCCCCGGTTGGAACGGCTCCGCAAGATTGTCAGGGGAGAGTAGGGAAGTGGTAGCATTGATCCTTGTCTGGCATGACCCGACGCTCACATCCCTTGAAGATTCTTCAATAGTGCTGCGCCCGGGCCAGTAGCAAAAGGCAGCGGTTGGCCGATGCTCTCCCTGATGGAGGCCAGTAACACTGACACACCGCAGTAATTGGAAGGACACAAGTGGCTAACAACACTCGTGCTCGCCGTACCGCACGCCTTTCGCGTGCACTCGGCATTGCTCTGACCCCCAAGGCCGCCAAGTACATGGAGCGCCGCCCGTACGGCCCCGGTGAGCACGGCCGTGCCCGCAAGAAGCAGGACTCCGACTACGCCGTACGTCTGCGCGAAAAGCAGCGTCTGCGCGCCCAGTACGGCATCCGCGAAGCCCAGATGACCCGTGCCTTCGAAGAAGCACGCCGCACCAAGGGCCTCACCGGTGAAAACCTGGTTGAACTGCTCGAAATGCGTCTGGACGCCCTCGTGCTTCGTGCTGGTTTCGCCCGCACCATCGCACAGGCCCGCCAGCTGGTTGTCCACCGCCACATCATGGTTGACGGCGTCCGCGTGGACCGCCCGTCCTTCCGCGTTGGCGAAGGCCAGCTCATCCACGTTCACAGCCGCTCCGAGGTCATGGCTCCGTTCCAGGTCGCAGCAGCTGGTGCCCACGCTTTGAACAACGTGCCGGCTTACTTGGACGTCAAGCTCGACGCCCTCCAGGCTCGTTTGGTTCGTCGCCCCAAGCGCTCTGAGGTCCCCGTGATCTGCGAAGAGCAGCTCGTCGTCGAATTCTACGCTCGCTAAAACCAAGCAGCGCATCCAGAGAAGCCCGTGGCACATGCCGCGGGCTTCTTTGTGTAGCGGCCCTCCCTCCTATTAGTGGATGATCCCCTTCGGGTTCATGCCTTTTGGGGCTGGCTACGGCCCATTTATAGGTAAGGTACTGGGGGAGGCTTTGGGCAATGCCCACGATGGCCCATGCAAGCCAGAGCAACCAAGGCAGTCCAACAAACCTAGGAGTTGATTTAAATGACTGGTGGCGACATCGCCGGCCTTATCGCTGCAGGAGTGTTCGCACTCCTTGTCCTGCTGTTGGCCGTGCCTATCTTGAAGCTCGGCGGCGTATTCGACGAGGTGCGGACCTCGATCCGTTCCATCAGCGATGGCGCCACGCCCCTGATGGACGAAGTCACAGCAACCGTGACCACCACCAACCAGCAGTTGAAGAAGGTCGACGGCATTGCCTCCAACGTCTCGGACGCCTCGGCTAACATCTCGGCGCTGTCCTCGCTCGTTGCTGCAACTGTGGGTTCGCCATTGATCAAAGTTGCCGCATTCAGTTACGGGGTCCGGTCCGCTTTTGCTGGACGCCGCACCCCATCTTCCGGCCGACGCAGCCGCTGAACCAACGGGAAGAACCTTAGACCATGAAAAGAATTGTTTGGATGGGCATTGGTGTGGCCATCGGTGTGATCGCTATCCGGAAAATCAATCAGGCCCAGAACGCACTCGGCCCGGAAGGCCTCAACCGGGCCGTTGGCCGGATGGCCGATGGCCTGTACGACTTTGCCGATGCAGTCCGCTCGGGCATGCACCAACGGGAAGAAGACTTGCGCGCCGCGCTTGGCATCGAGAGCGACGGAGCAACCCGCCGCTAGTGAGCGGTTCGCTCCTGTGATCGCAACAGGGCAGAATGGAAAGCTGCGGAACGGCACCAGCCGGGTCCGCGCACATCGTGTGCAGTGAATTGAGAAGGGTAAGTAAACAGCTAATGAAGTCGCAGGAGATCACCAAACGCTGGGTGGACTTTTTTGTCAGCAAGGGTCACACCGCCGTTCCCTCCGCATCGCTCGTTTCCAGCGACCCGTCCCTTCTCTTCACCGTGGCCGGCATGGTGCCCTTTATCCCTTACCTGACCGCACGCGAAGAGCCGCCCTACAGCCGGGCCACGAGCGTTCAAAAGTGCATCCGGACCGGCGATATCGAGGAAGTGGGCAAGACCGCCCGCCATGGCACGTTCTTCCAGATGTGCGGAAACTTCTCATTCGGTGACTACTTCAAAGAAGACGCCATCAAGTTCGCCTTCGAACTTCTCACCTCAAGCGTTGACGACGGCGGTTACGGACTGCCAGCCGAACGCCTCTGGGTAACGGTGTACGAGGAAGACGATGAAGCCAAGGAATTGTGGCTGAAGCACACCGGAATCCCGGCAGAGCGCATCCAGCGTATGGGTAAGTCCGACAACTACTGGCACACCGGCCAGCCGGGTCCTGCCGGTCCGTGCTCGGAGATCTACTACGATCGTGGTCCCGCGTACGGCATCGAAGGCGGCCCGCTGGCCGATGAAACCCGCTACATCGAGATCTGGAACCTCGTGTTCATGCAGTACCAGATCGAAAATGTCCGGTCCAAGGTTGACTTCGACATCGTGGGCGAACTGCCGAACAAGAACATCGATACCGGCCTCGGCATGGAGCGCTTGGCGATGATTCTCCAGGGCGTGGAGAACATGTACGAGACCGACCAGGTCCGTCCCGTGATTGACAAGGCAGCTGAGTTGTCCGGCCGGGAGTACACCTCGGCCGAGTCGCCTGAGGATCCGCATCACACCGATGACGTCCGGATGCGCGTTGTGGCAGACCACATCCGCTCGGCCCTGATGTTGATTGCCGACGGCGTGGCACCTTCCAATGAGGGCAGGGGCTACGTCCTGCGTCGCCTGATCCGCAGGGCGGTACGCGCAATGCGCCTCCTGGGTGTCGAGAAGGCATGCCTGCCTGATCTTTTGCCGGCCTCCAAGGACGCGATGAAGGGCGTCTACCCTGTGGTGGAGACGGACTTTGCACGGATCAGCCGCATCGCGTACGCCGAAGAAAAGGCGTTCCTGCGCACCATCGCCTCCGGCACTGCACGACTCGAGGACGCCGTTGCTGAGTCCAAGGCTGCCGGTGTTCCGCTCTCCGGAGCCGATGCCTTCGCCCTCCATGACACGTACGGCTTCCCCATTGACCTCACCTTGGAAATGGCAGAAGAAGCAGGCCTCAAGGTAGACGAGCCCGGTTTCCGTGCTTTGATGCTGGAGCAGCGTCAGCGTGCACAGGCTGACGCCAAGGGCAAGAAGGGCGGCCACGCCGACCTCAGCGCCTATCAGGAACTTCTCGGCAAGGGCGAAACAGTCTTCACGGGTTACGACGAACTCGAGGGCGAAGCCACGGTCCGGGGCATCGTCAGCGCCGGGCGCCCCGTAGCGCACGCCTCCACTGGGGAGGAGATTGAACTCGTTCTCAACGAGACGCCGTTCTACGCCGAGGCCGGTGGCCAATCCGCAGATACGGGCCTCATCACAGGTGACGGCTTCGTCGTCGAGGTTTTGGACGTCCAGCGTCCCATCAAGGGCCTCAGCGTCCACAAGGCGATCGTCCGTGAAGGTGAAATCTCCTCGGATGCCTTGGTGCGTGCCGCCGTCGACCGTGAACGTCGCCATGCAGCAGAACAGGCGCACACCGGTACCCACATCGTGCACGCCGCCCTGCATCAGATCCTCGGGCCGGAAGCCACCCAGCGCGGTTCCTTCAACAAGGCCGGCTACCTGCGCTTCGACTTCGCCTGGGGTGAGGGCCTGAGCCCTGCTACCCGGTCCGAAATCGAAGAGGTTTCAAACATCGCCATCCGCAACAACTACCGGGTGGACACCAAAGTCATGGGACTGGCTGACGCCAAAGCGCTCGGTGCCATGGCGCTCTTCGGTGAAAACTACGGCAGCGAAGTCCGTGTTGTGGAGATCGACGGCGCGTGGTCCCGCGAGTTGTGCGGCGGCACCCACGTGTCCAACACCTCCCTGATCGGCAGCCTCTCGCTCCTCGGTGAACAGTCCGTGGGCTCAGGAAACCGCCGCGTTGAGGCATTCGTAGGCCTCGACGCCTTCCGGCACCTGGCCGCTGAACGTGCCCTCGTGACGGAACTTACCGAATTGCTGAAGGTTCCCTCGGGACAACTCGCAGACCGTATTTCGAGCACGCTGAACAAGCTGAAGGCAACCGAGAAGGAACTTGACCGCCTTCGCAAGGAGCAGCTTGCTGCTGCTGCCGCCACGCTGGTGGGTACGGCCAAAGACGCGGCCGGCGTGCGTGTGATTGCACACGACGCCGGACAAATCGGAGGAGCCGACGATCTCCGGAACCTTGCACTGGATCTCCGGAACCGCCTGGGTTCGGAGGCTGCCGCCGTGGCAGTAGCCGGTGTCAGCAATGAGCGCCCCGTCATCCTGATCGCCACGAATGAGGCCGCCCGTGAAGCCGGAGTGAAGGCCGGCGCGCTTGTTCGCTTGGCTGCCGGGATCCTCGGCGGTGGCGGTGGCGGTAAGGACGACGTCGCACAGGGCGGCGGCACCGATGCCGGGAAGGTCCCTGCGGCCCTCACGGCAGTGGTCGACGCGATAGCCAAGCGCTAACGGTGAATTCGGCCGAAAGCAGCGACGCCTACCCCCGCGGCACCAAAGTGGGGGTAGACGTCGGGACCGTCAGGGTAGGCGTCGCGATATGTGATCCGGACGGTATCTTGGCAACCCCGTTTAAAACGGTCTTGCGGGATAGCAAGAAAAATTCGGACGTGCGCTACCTGGTCAAGCAGGCCGCCGAATTGGCTGCGGTGCAGATCTTTGTAGGCCTGCCCCGCACCATGAAGGGCGACGAGCGGGGCTCTGCACAGATGGCATCCGATTACGCCCAAGCGCTGGTTAGCGAGCTGCAACGTGTCGGATTGGACGTCCCGGTCAACCTCGTCGACGAGCGTTTGTCCACGGTCACGGCGCACCGGAACCTCCACGAAGCTGGCATGAGCAGCAAGAACCACCGTAAAGTGGTTGATCAGGTTGCTGCTGCTGGAATACTGCAGCACGCAATCGACATGCAAAAAGCCAGAGGAACGGACGTCGGCCGCCGCGTACACGCGCAGGCGGAGTCCGAAAAACCCAGCAGTGCCCCAACGCTGCGGGCTGCCTCCGGCAGTGAATCCGATTCTTCTACGAGGGGACTGCCATTGTGAGCCCGGTCAACAACGACCCCTCCAGCGGTACCGCCGGTGGCGGCATGCCGCTGACACGCAAGGAGCTGCGGGCGAGGGAACGGTTCCTCGCCACGCAAAACCAAGACGTCATCACTTTTCCCGAAGCCACGCCTGGAGCAGCAGGCGGCTCCGCCGACGTCGAGCCCGAGTTGCCCCGTCCGGTGCCCGCAGTCCGGCGTCCATTCGGCGAGCAGCGGGACCCCCTGAACTTCACTCCGCCGCCGGCCCGCTCGCACCAGGACCCCACGCATCAGGACCCCACGCATCCGGACCCCACGCATCAGGGGGAGCCGGAGCAGGGGGAGCCTCAGCAGTCTCACGAACACATCCCCGTTCACGAAGAAACGGGTCACGACGCTGTTGTTCACGACGACGGTGGTCACGACGGCGCTGTTCACCCCGACGTTGTTGAAGACGTTGAACACCACGACCTGGTTCACGACGAAGCAGTTCACGACGACGCTGTCCACCATGACGTTGTTCACCATGAAGCGGAGCAGGACGCGCACGTTGCCGAGGCGGATTTCGCCCACCACGGTGACTTCCTCGAAGAGCATCACCTCGGTGAGGAGCACTTTGACGAGCACCCGCTGGAAGAACACGCGCTCGAAGGGCACCCGCTGGAAGAGCACCCCCTGGATGCCCACCATGAGCTTCTCAGCCCAGTTAAGCCTGCGGTGTCGAAGGCTGCTGCGAAGAAAGCCCGGCGCCGCCGTCGTATTCTCGCCCTCCTCATCACGCTGGTTGTCTTTGTCACCGCCATAGCGGTGGGCGCCCAGTTCTTGAAGCCCCTGCTCGGAATGGACAAGGTGACGGACTACCCTGGACCGGGCACGGGCTCAGTGACCATCACCGTCCCTGCAGGTTCAGGGCCTAAGCAGGTGGCTGCAGACCTCGTTGCGAACAACGTCGTGGCTAATGCCGATGCCTTTGTGAAGGAGTTCGTCGCAGAGGGCGGGGAACTTGCCCCGGGCGACTTCACGTTCCGCACCCAGATGAAAAACAAGGATGCCGCCGCGATTCTCCTGAACAAGGACGCCTCGAAGGTCATGTACTTTGCTTTGAGTGCGGGCCTGCGCATCAGTGAGTCCCTGGATGCGATTTCCAAGGGTTCAGGTATTCCTTTGCAGCAACTGAATGCGCTCAACCAGGCACCCGGGCAGTTCGGACTGCCGGCCAAAGCCAAGAACCTTGAAGGGTACCTTGCGCCGGGAGAATACCGGTTCGATCTCGGCACACCGGCCAAGGACATCATCCAGAAACTGGTCAACACCACACTGGACGAACTCAAGTCCCAAGGAATCACCGATCCCGCCAAGCAGTACGACATTGTCACCATCGCCAGCATCGTCCAGGCAGAAGGCGGACAGGCGGACTACGGCAACGTCGCAGGCGCCATTTACAACCGTCTCAAGCCCAACAACACCGAAACCGCCGGTCTCATCCAGTCCGATGCCACAGTGACCTACGGTCTCGGGAGGAAGTCTTTCCACCTGACGGATGCAGAAAAAGCCGACAAGTCCAACCCGTACAACACGTACGCCACCCCAGGGCTGCCTGCAGGTCCGATAGGCTCGCCCGGCAAGACGGCTATCGACGCCGCAGCCAAGCCAACTGCCAATGACTACCTCTACTGGGTGACCATCAACCTGGACACCAAGGAGACCAAGTTCTCCAAGACGTTGGCCGAGCACCTCACCTACGTTGCGCAGTACAACGCGTGGTGTGACGCCAACCCGGGGCGGTGCGTGTGAGTCGACGCGCCGCCGTCCTGGGGCACCCGATCTCGCATTCGAAGTCACCCGCGCTGCATATGGCGGCCTACGCCAAACTGGGCGTGGACATCGAGTACACAGCCAAGGACATCGAAGTGGGTGGGCTCCGGCCATTCATGGAGTCGCTCCGAGGGGATCCCACGTGGTGTGGGCTTTCGGTCACCATGCCCTTGAAATCGGCAATGGTCCAGGAAGTTGATGAAGTCCGGGGCGCCGCGGCTGCACTGGGTGTGATCAACACGGTTGTTTTTGAGCCCGACGGAGATTCGGTGCGTCGCGTGGGTTACAACACCGACGTTGGCGGGATCGTGGAGGCCGTGCGTTACGGAGGCGTGGCGGCCAGCCCGCACGCAGCCGTCCTCGGTGGCGGTGGCACATCAGCCGCGGCCATCGCTGCGGTTCATGAGCTTGGGGCGCGGCATGTCGATGTCTTCGTTCGTGACACCGGGCGGGCCCGCGAAGCGCAAGCTGCAGCGGCCGCCGTCGGAATTTCCCTTGCGCTCAGGCCAATCACCGAAGCAGCAGGAGCCATGGCTGGTTCGGACTTGGTCATTTCCACCCTCCCCCCGCGGGCCGCGGATGGCCTGGCCGAAGAGTTGGCATCGCTTACTGGCCAGGGGATGGGAACCGGCGCCGGAGTCCTGCTGGATGTGGCTTATGATCCATGGCCCAGCAGGCTCGCCGAGGCCTGGCAAGGGCACGGAGGCGTCGTTGTCCCTGGGCTCGAAATGCTGATGTACCAAGCAGCGGAGCAGATCCGCCGTTTCAGCGGCTGTGACGTGGATGCCTCCGTCATAGATGTGATGTGCGACTCAGTCGGGCTTCCCCGACGAGGGTTCTAGGAGCCTTACATGGCAGGATTGGTTTTATGTTGCGTTGGTTGACCGCCGGTGAATCCCATGGTCCGGCTCTGATCGGAATTATTGAAGGTGTGCCCGCTGGTGTTGAACTCACCAGCGAGCAGATTCGCGATGCCTTGGCTCGCCGCCGCCTGGGCTACGGCCGTGGCGCACGGATGAAGTTCGAGCAGGACGAGGTCATGATCCTCGGCGGCGTTCGGCACGGTCTTACCCAGGGCGGCCCCGTGGCCATTCAGGTGGGCAATACGGAATGGCCCAAGTGGGAACAGATCATGTCAGCGGACCCCGTAGCCCCTGAACTCCTCGCTGACCAGGCACGCAACGCTCCGTTGACGCGGCCCCGGCCGGGGCATGCCGATTTCACCGGAATGCAGAAATACGGTTTTGACGAGGCCCGTCCCGTCCTGGAGCGCGCAAGCGCCCGCGAAACCGCTACCCGTGTGGCATTGGGTACCGTCGCCGCACAATACCTGAAGCACTTGGGCGTGGAATTGGTCAGCCACACGGTGTCGATCGCCAGCGTCAGCGTCCCCGAGGGACGGCCGCTGCCCATGCCTCGCGACGTGATCGCCCTCGACGCCGACCCCTTGCGTTGCTTTGACCGCGAGACATCCGATGCCATGGTGGATGAAGTGGATGCTGCCCACAAGGAAGGCGAAACGCTCGGTGGCGTGGTGGAGGTACTCGCCTACGGTCTCCCTCCGGGACTCGGCAGCTACGTGCACTGGGACCGCCGCTTGGATTCCCGCTTGGCTGCAGCCCTAATGGGCATTCAGGCCATCAAGGGCGTGGAAGTTGGCGATGGTTTCCTGACCGCGACGCGCCGGGGATCTGCTGCCCATGATGAAATCGTCAAGGATGAGGACGGCAAAATTGTCCGGCAGACCAACCGCGCTGGCGGGATCGAGGGCGGCATGAGCATCGGGCAGGTTTTGCGCGTGCGTGCTGCCATGAAGCCGATTGCCACGGTGCCGCGCGCCCTGCGCACGGTCGACGTCAGCACCGGGGAGGCCGCGAAGGCCCACCACCAGCGCTCGGACGTGTGTGCCGTTCCCGCAGCGGGCGTTGTAGCTGAGGCGATGGTTGCCTTGGTCCTGGCCGAAGCGGTGGCCGAGAAATTCGGCGGCGATTCTGTTGCCGAGACCCAACGCAACCTTCAGGGCTATCTGGACAGCATCCCCGCCACCTTGGACTCGGTCGGGCGGTAGTGATGGGCCCGAATTCGGAGGGCGTTCCCGGCCTTCCGGAAGGCCCTGTTGTCCTTGTGGGACCGATGGCGGTGGGGAAGTCCGCCATTGGCCAGAGACTGGCAGACCACTTGGGCTTGCCGTTTGTGGACACGGACGCTGTCATCGTTGCCGCTCACGGAAGCATCGCCGATATTTTTGCAGGCCGTGGGGAGCACGCGTTCCGCGAGATTGAGGCGCGCGCCGTCGCCAAGGCCATCGAGTCCGCCAAGGTCCAGCCGGCCATCATTTCCCTCGGCGGCGGAGCGGTGCTTGATTCCGGTACCCAGCAGTTGTTGGGGGATTGCACCGTGGTGTACTTGGAGTGCGATCGGGAAACCGTTGCAGACCGGATTGCCCGCAACACCGGACGCCCATTGTTGCGCGGCGATGCCCTGGGCCGGTGGGAAGCCTTGTTCGTCACCCGGCGCCCTGTATATGAGCGCCTGGCCGACGTCGTCATGGATGTCCGTTCCGGATCCGTGGCAGAAATCAGCCTCCGCCTGGAGGAGCGGCTGCGCGAGCACGCAGCCTTGAAACAGGAAGTTGAAAAGTGAGCACCGAGGCAACTGTCATCAAGGTGACCGGCCAGTCCGCGAACGAGAACTACGACGTCGTAGTGGGCCGCGGTCTGTTGGAATCGCTCCCTGCCAAGCTGGGGGAGAGGGTGCGCCGTGTCCTTGTCATCCATCCCAGGGCGCTTCGGTTGACCGGCGACACGGTCCGCGATGAGCTGGAAGCTGCTGGGTTCACGGCCCTGACTGCTGAAATTCCGGATGCGGAAGAGGGTAAGCACATCCAGGTTGCAGCCTTCTGCTGGCAGGTGCTTGGACAGAACGATTTCACGCGCTCGGACGCCATTGTCGCAGTGGGCGGTGGCGCTGTCACCGACCTCGCCGGATTTGTCGCGGCCACTTGGCTGCGTGGCGTGAAAGTCATTCACATGCCCACGAGCCTGCTCGGTATGGTGGACGCTTCAGTTGGCGGCAAGACCGGTATCAACACGGCCGAAGGCAAGAACCTCGTTGGTTCCTTCCATCCGCCTGCCGGTGTCTTGGTGGACCTGGACACCCTGCAGACGTTGCCGCGGAACGAGTTGATTTCCGGCATGGCCGAGGTCATCAAGTGTGGCTTCATCGCCGACCCGGTGATTCTTGACCTGGTGGAGAAGAACACCGATGCAGTCATGGATGCCGGCTCGGACGTTGTTCGTGAGCTCATTGAGCGTGCCATCACCGTGAAGGCACGGGTGGTCTCCCAAGACCTCAAGGAATCCGGCCTCCGGGAAATCCTGAATTACGGACATACCCTGGGTCACGCGATTGAGCTCGTGGAGCGCTACTCGTGGCGCCACGGGGCTGCCGTGTCTGTTGGCATGATGTTTGCTGCGGAGTTGTCCCGCAGCGTCGGTCGGCTCTCCGATGCCGACGCCGATCGGCACCGTACGATCCTCGAGGGACTCGGGTTGCCTATCACCTACCGCAGGGACCGATGGCAGGGCCTGCTGGACGGAATGCGGCGGGACAAGAAATCGCGTGGGGACCTGCTTCGCTTCGTTGTCCTCGACGGCGTCGCAAAACCCGGCATGCTCGAAGTTCCGGACACGTCCCTGCTCTTCGCGGCATATCAGGAAATCGCGTCATGACCATCGCTCATCCCGAGGGGGTCAGCGACTGGCCTACCGGAGGCTTCCCTGGGGTCCGGATGAATCCAGACACGCTGCTTCCCGTGGTGGTCAATGAGGACGCCATGGCAGCGGCCTTGGCGGCTTCGAATGACCCGGCTGACCACATCATGGCATTGCTGCTGGAGGACCAGCCCAAGGAAGCCGCCGAGCTCTTGGCCGAAGCACGGTACAAGGATCCGGAATCCTTCCAGCTCCGCATTTTCGAAGCGGAAGTCCTGAGGGCGACGAGCCGCCTGGGCAGGGCAATCCAGTTGTTCCGGCAGTTGCTCCACGAGGTCCAAGGAACGCCAAGGGAAGCGCTCGTCCGGCAATATCTGGGACGCGCCTACTTCGTCAGCGGTAATGCCGTGGCGGCATCGGAGGAATTCGCCCGCGCCCTTGATCTGCGGGTAGCCATGGCAGCCGATGCCGCGTTGATCTATTCCTCCACGGTCGCCCTCCAGCGCGCCCGCAACGTCATGGATCTGGCGTCCTGACACCGCGCCAAAGGGTGCTCGCCAAGCCCACCCGGGATTTGCCGGTAGAATGGATCTTGGATTTTTGATAAATACGCGCTGGTGGGCCGTTTGGTGTGCCGGTTTGGCACACCAGGCTGGATGCTGGAAACCATAGCTAGAACCAGCGAAAGAAACCAGAGGATACGAGTGGCAACCACAAACGACATCAAGAACGGGACCGTACTGAAGCTCGAGGGCCAGCTCTGGAACATCATTGAGTTCCAGCACGTCAAGCCGGGTAAGGGTGGCGCTTTTGTTCGTACCAAGATGCGCAACGTCATGTCGGGCAAGGTGGTCGATAAGACTTTCAATGCCGGCCTGAAAATCGAAACCGCGACCGTGGACCGTCGCGACTACCAGTACCTGTACCAGGACGGCGAAGACTTCGTCTTCATGGACACCCAGGACTACGACCAAATCACGGTCTCCGGCGCCACGGTGGGTGACGCCACCAACTTCATGCTGGAAAACCAGATGGTCAACATCGCCATCCACGAGGGCACCCCGCTGTACATTGAGTTGCCGCCGAGCGTCACGCTTGAAATCACTTACACCGAGCCGGGCCTTCAGGGTGACCGCTCCTCGGCTGGCACCAAGCCCGCCACCGTTGAGACCGGATATGAAATCCAGGTCCCCTTGTTCGTTGAGCAGGGCACCAAAGTCAAGGTTGATACCAGGGACGGTAGCTACCTGGGCCGGGTTAACGACTAGTGAGCGC
The DNA here is from genome assembly GCF_046535135.1 of Arthrobacter sp. SIMBA_036. Taxonomy (NCBI): domain Bacteria; kingdom Bacillati; phylum Actinomycetota; class Actinomycetes; order Micrococcales; family Micrococcaceae; genus Arthrobacter; species Arthrobacter sp. SIMBA_036. Next base: position 97,343 of record NZ_JAWRXG010000008.1, on the reverse strand, counting down.
ACGCGGTAAAGCCCGCAGCAGGGCTTTGGAAGTACTCTTCGAGGCGGAGCAGCGCTCCGTGTCGGCTTTCGACGCGTTGAAAGCGCGTCGGGAGAAAACAGACCTGGTCATCAACCCTTACACGGTAGAAATCGTCGAAGGGGTTGTCTCCATGCAGCCCACCATCGACGAGTTCCTGCAGACCTATGCCCAGGGATGGACGTTGGAGAGGATGCCGTCGGTAGATCGCATCATTCTCCGCATCGGTGCGTGGGAGCTTCTCTACAATGACGAAGTTCCGGACGGGGTCGCCGTCAGCGAGGCAGTAGCGCTGGCCAAGACCATGTCCACCGACGAATCCCCGGCCTTCATCAACGGTTTGCTGGGAAGGCTCCAAAAATTGAAGCCTTCACTCCTGGCCTAGAACTCCTATGTCAGACATCAAAGACCCGCCCACAGCAAGCTGTGGAGCGGGTTTTTTGATGCGGGCCCAGGCCTTGCCTTGTGATACCTTGAACGTGCAAATATTCCTTTTTTAATTCCGTCCCGTGAGGCGGGGAAAGGGGAGACGAGCGATGACTGAAGTCACTTCAGCGCAGGTACCGTCGCGGATTGTTCTCAATCAAGCGGACATTGACCGGGCGCTGACTCGTATCGCCCATGAGATCCTTGAAGCCAACAAGGGCTCGCAGGACCTGGTTTTGTTGGGCATTCCCAGCCGCGGCTATCCCTTGGCCGTGAGGCTCGCCGAGAAGATCGCTGCCGCGGATTCATCAGTGGCCGCAGAGACCATTGTGGGCCAGTTGGATGTCACCATGTTTCGGGACGACCTCTCGCACCAGCCCACGCGGCCACCGCACCACACTCGCCTGCCTCTGTCAGGCATCGACAACAAAGTGGTGGTGCTGATTGACGATGTCCTCTACTCCGGCCGCACCATCCGCGCCGCACTTGATGCCTTGGTTGACCTCGGGCGTCCCAGGATAGTGCGCTTGGCAGTATTGGTGGACAGAGGGCACCGCGAACTACCAATCCGTGCTGATCATGTGGGCAAGAACCTGCCCACATCCTCGTCGGAGAAGGTCCGGGTCCGCCTTGAGGAAATCGACTCGGTGAATGGCATGCCCGTCAACGAAGTCGTGATCGAGGCCGGTCAGTGAAACATCTCCTCTCTACCGAAAACCTCAGCGCTTCGGACGCCATTCGCATCCTTGATACGGCCGAGGAAATGTCCGCCGTGGGCGATCGTGAAGTCAAGAAGCTTCCGGCCTTGCGTGGCCGGACCGTGGTCAACCTCTTCTTCGAGGACTCCACCCGCACCCGCATCTCCTTCGAAGCCGCAGCCAAACGCCTCTCCGCGGACGTCATCAACTTTGCGGCCAAGGGATCGTCAGTTTCCAAGGGAGAGTCCCTCAAGGACACCGCCCAAACACTGGCGGCGATGGGTGCGGACGCCGTCGTCATCCGGCACTGGGCCTCCGGAGCTCCACACCGATTGGCGGCCACGGACTGGATCGATGCGGCCGTCATCAACGCCGGGGACGGCACCCATGAGCACCCCACCCAGGCCCTCCTGGACGCTTTCACCATGCGGCGGCACTGGTCCCGGGTCAACGGGACGGCTTCCGTCGCGGCTGACCTCAAAGGGATGCGCGTAGCGATCGCGGGGGATGTTCTGCACTCGCGCGTCGCCCGGTCCAATGTCTGGTTGCTGAAGACCCTGGGTGCGGAGGTTACGTTGGTGGCGCCGCCCACGCTGCTGCCGATCGGCGTCGAACACTGGCCGTGCAAGGTGAGTTACAACTTGGACGAGACGCTCGAAGCCGGGACCGACGCCATGATGATGCTGCGAGTCCAAGGCGAGCGGATGAATGCCTCGTTCTTCCCCTCAACGCGGGAATACTCGCGCCGCTGGGGCTTCGATGACGCCAGGCTGCGTGCCTTGGATGACCTTGGCATGAAAGACACCATCATCATGCATCCCGGGCCGATGAACCGCGGGCTTGAAATATCTTCGGCTGCTGCCGATTCGCCGCGCTCCACCGTCCTTGCGCAGGTTCGCAACGGCGTCTCGGTCCGCATGGCGGCCCTATACCTGCTGCTCTCCGGGGACTCCCGCGAAGCAGCCTCAACGAACGCAGCGACACTGGCTTTCGCTGGCCAGTCCAGCAAGGAGAGCAACTGATGGCTGAGAACACTTACCTGATCCAGGGCGCTGCCGTTTTGGGCGGTGACCCGGAGGATCTGTTGATCCGGGACGGCTTCATCTCGGCCCGCGGAAAGGACCTCTCCGGCGCTGCAGGGTTCCATGACGCAACCGTCATTGACGCCGCCGGGCTCGTGGCCCTTCCCGGCATGGTGGACGTCCACACGCATCTTCGCGAGCCGGGCCGCGAGGACGCCGAAACGGTGGAAACCGGTACTCGCGCAGCAGCCCTGGGCGGCTTCACGGCCGTCCACGCCATGGCGAACAGCAATCCTGTGGCCGATACGGCAGGCGTCGTGGAGCAGGTTCACAGCTTGGGCCGCGCAGCTGGCTGGGTGGACGTTCGTCCAGTGGGGGCGGTCACGGTTGGGCTGGCCGGTGAGCAACTCGCAGAGCTCGGTGCGATGGCAGATTCCCGCGCCCAGGTGCGGATGTTCTCCGACGACGGCATCTGCGTGCACGACCCCGTGCTGATGCGCCGTGCGTTGGAGTACGTGAAAGCGTTCGACGGCGTGGTGGCCCAGCACGCGCAGGAACCGCGCCTGACCGCCGGCGCGCAGATGAACGAGGGCGCAGTATCCGCCGTGCTCGGCCTGGCAGGCTGGCCCGCCGTTGCCGAAGAAAGCATCATTGCCCGTGACGTGCTCCTCGCACAGCACGTTGGTTCACGCTTGCACATCTGCCACGTCTCCACCGCTGGATCCGTGGAGATTGTCCGTTGGGCCAAGGCCCGGGGTATCAACGTCACCGCCGAGGTGACACCCCACCACCTGCTGCTGACCGATGAACTGGTACGCAGCTACGACCCCGTGTACAAAGTCAATCCGCCGCTTCGCACCGACGCGGACGTGCAGGCGCTGCGCGAGGGTTTGGCCGATGGCACCATCGACGTCGTGGGCACGGACCACGCGCCGCATCCCAGCGAGCACAAGGAATGCGAATGGGCCCAGGCCGCCATGGGCATGACGGGCCTCGAGACGGCGTTGTCCGTGGTTCAGGAAACCATGATCGAAACCGGCCTCATGACGTGGGCGGACTTTGCCAGGGTCACATCCTTCACCCCCGCGGTGATTGGCAGGCTCTCTGACCAGGGCCGTCCACTGGAAGTTGGCGAACCCGCCAACGTCATCTTGGTGGACCCGGCTGCGCGTTGGACGGTGGACCCCCATAAAATGGCCACCATGGGCCGCAATTCACCGTTCAAGGGCAAGGAACTGCCTGGCTCCGTGGTGGCAACGTTCTTCAAAGGACACCCCACTGTGCTGGACGGACAGCTCAACACGCCGTACCGCTACCCGGCACATCAGGAACCGATGGGTGCCGCCGGGGGAGTCAGCAGCAAGTAATGACCAACCAGACACTGACCGTGCTGATCACGGTGCCGCTGATCGCCGTCGTTCTGGCGTTGATCTGGCTTGGGTGGCGGAGCCGCCTGAGGCGACAGTCCGACGTCGAACGCCTCCCGGAGGTGCCGCAACAACTGACGCCGGCCACCGTCGTCGCGGATGGCCAGTACGTTGTCACCACCACAGGCGGGGACTGGCTGGACCGGATCGCGGTCCAGGGCCTCGGCATCCGTACCAACGCCGAGTTGAGCGTCCACGCCGAAGGCGTGCTGTTCGACCGCAGGGGCGCCGCCCCGGTTTTCATCCCCGCCAGCGCCATCGTCGAAAGCCGCGAAGCAAGCGGCATGGCCGGAAAGTTCGTCGAGAAGGATGGGCTCCTGGTCATCAACTGGAAACTCGGAACCCGGGAGCTGGACACCGGATTCCGATCCAAGCGCGCGGCCGACAAGAAGTACCTCCTCCAAGCCCTCCATAATTTGATCTCCGCAGCCCCTCAGGCAGATGCCGATAGTGGAAAGTAATAAAGTGACGGATAGTAAAGCAGCCACCACCCCCACCCCCTCAGCCGCAGTGCTGGTGCTCGAAGACGGCCGCGTGTTCCGCGGCCGCAGCTACGGCGCCCAGGGAACGGCGCTCGGTGAGGCCGTGTTCGCCACCGGCATGACCGGCTACCAAGAGACCATTACCGACCCCTCGTACGCGCGTCAGTTGGTGGTCCAGACGGCGCCGCACATTGGCAACACGGGCGTGAACAGCGAGGACGCCGAGTCCAGGCGCATCTGGGTGGCCGGGTACATCGTTCGCGACGCCGCCCGCCGCCCCTCGAACTGGCGCTCAGAGCGCAGCCTTGACGATGAACTGACAGAGCAGGGAGTCGTTGGCATCCAGGGCGTTGACACCCGCGCCATCACCCGCCACCTTCGCGAACATAAGACCATGCGTGCAGGGATCTTCTCCGGTGAGGCCGCCCAGGCATCCGAGCAAGAACTGCTCGCTACCGTCCTGGCCAGCGCCCCCATGGAAGGTGCGGCGTTGGCCGAGGAAGTTTCCGTTGACGAGGCTTACGTCGTTGAGCCCAAGGATCACGGCTGGGAAGGCGAGCCGCGGTTCTCGATTGCCGCCGTCGACCTCGGCATCAAAGCCATGACGCCGGTGCGCTTTGCCGAGCGTGGGGTGCGGGTCCACGTCCTGCCCGCCACATCTACGGTCGAAGACGTCAAGGCAGTAAACCCTGACGGATTCTTCATGTCCAACGGCCCAGGCGACCCCGCCACCGCGGACCGCCAGGTTTCTCTGTTGCGCTCAGTGCTGGATGAAAAGGTGCCGTACTTCGGTATCTGCTTCGGTAACCAGATCCTGGGCCGCGCGCTCGGTTTCGGCACCTACAAGCTCCGCTACGGGCACCGTGGCATCAACCAGCCCGTCATGGACCGTCGCACAGGCAAGGTGGAAATCACCTCGCAGAACCACGGCTTCGCCGTCGACGCACCGCTCAACGGTGCCACAACTGCGCCGGAAGAACGCTACGGTCGGGTGGAAGTCAGCCACGTGTCGTTGAACGACGACGTCGTTGAAGGGCTTGCGTGCCTGGACATCCCGGCGTTCTCGGTCCAGTACCACCCGGAGGCTGCCGCCGGTCCGCACGACGCCGCGTACCTCTTCGACCGCTTCATCGACCTCATGGCCGACACCAAATCGAAAACAACCGGCGCTGCCGTCGCCACCGAATCCAAGACTGAGGACAAGAAGTAATGCCCAAGCGTACAGATCTCAAGAGCGTCCTGGTCATCGGTTCCGGCCCCATTGTTATTGGCCAGGCGGCCGAGTTTGACTACTCCGGAACCCAGGCACTGCGCGTCCTCAAGGACGAAGGCCTGCGCGTCATCCTGGTCAACTCGAACCCGGCCACCATCATGACCGACCCCGAGTTTGCCGACGCCACCTATGTCGAGCCCATCACTCCCGAGGTGGTGGAAAAGATCATCGCCAAGGAGCGCCCGGATGCCATTCTGCCCACCCTTGGTGGCCAGACAGCTTTGAACACGGCAATCGCGTTGGACAAGAACGGTGTGCTCGAGAAGTACAACGTCGAGCTGATCGGCGCGAACATCGCAGCCATCGAGCTTGGCGAAGACCGTGAGAAGTTCAAAGGCGTAGTGGAGCGTTGCGGCGCCGAGTCGGCACGCAGCCACATCATCCACACCATGGATGAGGCGTTCGTCGCCGCGGAAGACCTCGGGTACCCCATGGTTGTCCGCCCGTCCTTCACCATGGGCGGCCTGGGTTCGGGCCTTGCGTACAACGAGGATGACCTCCGCCGCATCGTGGGCCAGGGCCTGCAGTACAGCCCCACCACCGAGGTCCTGCTCGAAGAGAGCATCCTCGGTTGGAAGGAATACGAGCTCGAGATGATGCGCGACAAGAACGACAACGTCGTTGTTGTGTGCTCCATCGAAAACTTCGATCCTGTTGGCGTCCACACGGGTGACTCCATCACGGTGGCGCCGGCACTGACGCTGACCGACCGCGAGTACCAAAAGCTGCGCGACGTTTCCATTGCCGTCATCCGCGAGGTGGGCGTGGACACCGGTGGTTGCAACATCCAGTTCGCCATCGATCCGGCCACCGGACGCGTGGTGGTCATCGAGATGAACCCGCGCGTATCCCGTTCCTCCGCCCTGGCCTCCAAGGCAACAGGCTTCGCCATCGCCAAGATTGCCACCAAGCTTTCCCTTGGGTACACCTTGGACGAGATCCCCAATGACATCACGCAGAAGACTCCGGCGTCGTTCGAGCCGACGCTGGACTATGTGGTGGTGAAGGTCCCGCGCTTCGCGTTCGAGAAGTTCCCGGCCGCGGACAACACGCTGACCACCACCATGAAGTCGGTTGGCGAAGCCATGGCCATGGGCCGTAACTTCACTGAGGCGCTCCAGAAGGCGTTGCGGTCATTGGAGCAGAAGGGCTCGCAGCTGGACTTCAGCCCAGTGCCCGAGTACGAAGTTGCCGAGCTCATCGAGAAGGCAAAGCGCCCCACTACCGACCGCCTGTACCAGGTTCAGCGGGCCCTTTTGGGCGGAGCCTCGGTGGAGGATCTCTTCGAAGCAACCAAGATCGATCCCTGGTTCCTGGACCAGTTGCAGCTTCTCAACGAGACGGCCCAAGAGATTCGCAAGGCAGGCGTCCTCACCGAGGAGATGTTGCGCACCGCCAAGCGCCACGGCTTCTCCGACGAGCAGATCGGCGCACTGACCCACAACAATGAGGCAGTGGTCCGCGGTGTGCGCCAGGCGTTGGGTATCCGGCCTGTCTACAAGACTGTGGATACTTGTGCAGCTGAGTTCGCGGCCTACACGCCGTACCACTACTCCTCCTATGACGAGGAAGACGAGGTAGGCCTGCACTCCAAGCCTTCCGTCATCATCCTTGGTTCCGGCCCGAACCGCATCGGCCAAGGCATCGAATTCGACTACTCCTGCGTCCACGCCTCGATGGCGTTGCGCAAGGCCGGGTATGAGACCGTCATGGTCAACTGCAACCCGGAAACGGTGTCCACCGACTACGACGTTTCCACCCGCCTCTACTTCGAGCCGCTGACCCTTGAGGACGTGTTGGAGGTCATCGCGGCCGAGGAACGGACCGGCGGAGTGATGGGCGTGTTCGTTCAACTCGGCGGCCAGACCCCGCTGAAGTTGGCCCAGCAGCTGGCGGACGCCGGTGTTCCCATCCTCGGAACGTCGCCGGAAGCCATCGACCTCGCCGAGCACCGCGGCGCATTCGCCCGTGTGCTGGATGAGGCCGGCCTGACGTCCCCCAAGAACGGCACCGCTGTTTCCTTCGAGGATGCAAAATTGATCGCCGACGAAATCGGGTATCCGGTGCTGGTTCGTCCGTCCTACGTTTTGGGCGGCCGCGGCATGGAGATTGTCTACGACGAAGCCAACCTCTCCCGCTACATCGCCAATGCCACCGAAATTACACCGGACCACCCGGTGTTGATTGACCGCTTCCTGGAGGACGCCGTCGAAATCGACGTCGACGCGCTCTTCGACGGTACTGACATGTACCTTGGCGGCATCATGGAGCACATCGAGGAAGCCGGCATCCACTCCGGTGACTCCGCTTGTGTGCTTCCCCCGATCACCCTGGGGAATAACGTGATCGAGCGGGTCCGCACGGCAACACGTGCCATCGCCGAAGGCGTCGGCGTCCGGGGCCTCATCAACATCCAGTTCGCGCTGGCCTCCGATGTCCTCTACGTCCTCGAAGCCAACCCGCGCGCTTCCCGCACGGTTCCGTTCGTTTCCAAAGCGACGGGCGTGCAGATGGCCAAGGCCGCGGCGCTCATCGGCACCGGCGTCACCATCAACCAGTTGCGCAGCGCATACCGGATGCTCCCTGAAACCGGCGACGGTTCCACCCTGCCGTTGGACGCACCGGTAGCCGTCAAGGAAGCTGTCCTGCCGTTCAGCCGTTTCCGCACGCCGGAAGGAAAGGTTGTGGACTCCCTGCTCGGCCCGGAAATGCGTTCCACCGGCGAGGTCATGGGGATCGACAAGCACTTCGACACCGCGTTCGCCAAGAGCCAGGCGGCGGCCAATAATGCACTGCCCACCGAGGGCAAGGTGTTCGTGTCCGTCGCCAACCGTGACAAGCGCTCGGTGATCATGGGCGTCAAGCGCCTCTCGGATCTTGGCTTTGAGATCGTTTCGACCGGCGGCACGGCCGATGTCCTGCGCCGTAACGGTATCCAAGCGTCACCGGTCCGCAAGGTCGCCGAGGGCAGCAGCGCCGAGGGCGAAGGCACCATCGCCGACCTCATCATTGCCGGTGAGATCGATATGGTGTTCAACACCCCTTCCGGAGGCGAAGCACGCAGCGACGGCTATGAACTCCGCGCCGCGGCGACCTCCATTGGCATTCCTTGCATCACCACGGTGGCGGAATTCAATGCCGCCGTGCAGGCGATAGAGGCTCTCCGGACCTACGAGTGGTCAGTCACCAGCCTCCAGGAGCACGCGGCCAACTTGGCAAAGGCAGTGGAAGCTGCCAATGCCTGAGTCCACCGTCCGCAATGACACACAGCAGCCCGCCCGGGAGTCTTTCGGCTCCCGGCTGGCTGCGGCCATGGCTGCCCGCGGTCCGCTCTGCGTTGGGATCGACCCGCACCCGCAGTTGCTGGCCGCGTGGGGATTGAACGACGACGCCGCGGGGCTGGAGCGCTTCTCCCTGACCGTTGTGGAAGCCGTGGGTTCCCTCGCTGCCGCGGTGAAACCGCAAGTGGCCCTCTATGAGCGTCACGGGTCCGCTGGCATGGCTGTACTGGAGCGGACGCTTGCCGCGGCGTCGGATACCGGCATCCTGAGCATCGCCGACGCCAAGCGCGGGGACATCGGCTCCACCATGGCCGCATATGCCGATGCCTGGCTACGCGATGGATCGGCACTGGCGGCGGACTCGGTGACTCTGAGCCCGTACCTGGGCTTTGGGTCCCTGCGACCGGCGCTGGAGCTTGCGGCGGAGTACGGCAGGGGAGTGTTCGTGCTGGCCCTGACATCCAACCCTGAGGGCAAATCCGTCCAGCACGTTGGTGGTGGGGATTCGGTCGCCCGGCGCATCGTGGCTGCTGCCGGCGTCGAAAATCAACGCTACGAAGACAGCCTCGGCTCTGTTGGCCTGGTTGTTGGAGCGACGATCGGATCTGCCCTCAAGGACCTGGACATCGATCTTGGTCCTGTTCGCGGAGCCATTCTGGCGCCGGGGCTTGGCGCCCAAGGCGCTACGCCTGCTGATCTTCGTGCAACGTTCGGTGCGGCCTATCCGACGGTCCTGGCTACCTCCAGCCGGGGGATCTTGGCGGCTGGTCCCTCCGGTGCGGCCCTGCGCGAGGCCACTCAAGCAACCTTGGAGGGGCTCCGCTCCTAGTCGGCTGCTTCTACTCATTGCGAAACGTGGTCCCTAACGGTAGGTTCAGCATCAGCGCGCGTGATCTGGATCACAAGCCTGATCTGACAGGGGTTTAGCAGTGGGCCTTAAGGAGTTGACGCCCCAGGAGCGTTCCGACGCGCTTGAGAAGGCGGCTCGGGCGCGGGCCACCCGCGCCGCAGCCAAGGAACAACTCAAGCGCGGAGAGGTGAGCGTAGCGGAGCTGATTTCCTCGGCGGATACCGATGATGCGATCGCGCGTATGCGGGTGGTGGAGCTTCTGGAGGCGCTGCCGGGAATCGGCCCTGTACGGGCGGCCGGGATTATGGGCGAGATTGGCATCGCCGCGTCCAGGCGAATCAAGGGGCTTGGAATTCACCAGGCTCGAGCGCTGGTAGATTTTATGGATACCCAACAAAGCGTTTGACGCATTTCCCGAAGGAATCCGTGAGCAAGAAACCCGGACTGACTGTCCTTGCAGGCCCCACTGCCGTTGGCAAGGGAACCGTATCCACCTACATCAGGGACAATTATCCGGAAGTTTGGCTTTCCGTTTCGGCCACAACCCGCGCGGCCCGTCCGGGGGAAACCGATGGCGTGCACTACTTCTTCAAGTCCGCCGAGGAATTCGACTCACTGGTCGCTGACGGCGAACTGCTGGAATGGGCCGTGGTCCACGGCCACAACCGCTATGGCACGCTGCGCAGCACGGTCAATGCTGCCATCGCCGATGGCAAATCAGTCCTTTTGGAAATCGACCTCCAAGGTGCCCGCCAAGTAAAGGCTGCCGTTCCGGACGCGAATTTCGTCTTCCTCGCTCCGCCCAGCTGGGACGAAATGGTTCGTCGGCTGGTTGGCCGGGGGACAGAAAGTGCGGAGGAGCAGCAGCGGAGGCTGGAAACCGCTAAACTGGAACTTGCTGCTGAACCGGAGTTTGACCACACCGTCATCAATGACGACGTTCGCCGGGCAGCAGACGAGCTTGTTTCACTCATGGGGCTCACCCCGCACGGGCGCTAAGCGCTTGCATTTGTTGGCCCGCTAGAATTTGGAGAATTCGTGTCCACGAACCTTGAAGGCATCATCAACCCGCCGATCGATTCGCTGCTTGAGGCTGCCGATTCCAAGTACGGCCTGGTCATCTTCGGCGCCAAGCGTGCCCGCCAGATCAACGCCTACTACGCCCAGCTGCACGAGGGCCTGTTCGAGTACGTTGGTCCGTTGGTCGATACCAAGCTGAACGAAAAGTCCCTGTCCATCGCGCTCCGCGAGATCAACGAGGGCCTGCTGGTCTCCACCCCGATCGAACCGGCAGAATAAGCAGGACAACAACAGACTGCCTGCTGACGGAGGTCACGTGCGCATAGTCCTCGGAGTCGGGGGAGGGATCGCAGCCTACAAGGTTGCATCGCTCCTCCGGCTTTTTACTGAAGCCGGACACGAGGTCACGGTCATTCCCACGGAGGCCGCTACGCGGTTCGTGGGAGTCGCCACCTGGGAGGCGCTCTCAGGAAACCCCGTGAGCAACAGCGTGTTCGATGCCGTTGAGAGTGTGAACCATGTCCGGCTGGGGCATGAAGCCGACCTGATCGTCGTCGCTCCGGCCACCGCAGACCTCCTCGCCAGGGCTGCCGCGGGGCAGGCTGGGGACCTGCTCACCACCACGCTCTTGATGGCCCACGGTCCGGTCCTGTTCGCGCCCGCCATGCACACGGAGATGTGGCAGCACGCCGCAACGCAGGCCAATGTGGAGACGTTGCGCAGCCGTGGTGTAACGGTTCTCGAACCGGCCTCCGGGCGCCTGACCGGTGCCGACTCCGGCCCGGGACGCTTGCCCGAGCCGGAAGTGATCTTCGCCGCAGCGTTGGCTTTGGCCGAAGCTGCCCTGGCCGCGGAAGAAATCCCGTCACCGCGCACCTCCCTTGCCGGACGCTCAGTCACCATATCCGCTGGTGGAACCAGGGAAGCCCTGGACCCTGTGCGCTTCCTCGGCAACCGTTCCTCCGGAAAGCAGGGGGTCGCACTGGCAGCCGCAGCCTTGGAAGCCGGGGCAACGGTCCGGTTCATTGCCGCGCATATGGACGTCGAGCCACCGGCCGGCGTCGAGCTTGTCCGCGTTGAATCGGCCCTGGAACTGCGCGAGGCAGCGCTGACGGCGGCGGTTGATTCCGACGTCGTCATCATGGCTGCCGCCGTGGCGGATTTCCGTCCGGCAGCGGTTTCGGACACCAAGATCAAGAAGGTCGACGGCGAGGACGCGCCAGTGATTCAACTGGTCCGGAACCCGGACATCCTGCAGGAACTTGTCGAGCGCCGAAACACCCAAGGTGGTCGGCAGTTGGTGGTGGGTTTCGCTGCGGAAACCGGTGATGCGCAAGGCGACGTCCTGGAGCACGCCACCGCGAAACTCAAACGCAAAGGCTGTGACCTGTTGGTTGTCAACCAGGTGGGTGCTGGTCGCGTCTTCGGCCAGGACGAAAATTCCGTGGTGATACTTTCGGGCCACGGTGCACAACCCCAGCCAGCCGCGGGATCTAAAGCGGACGTAGCTGCTGCCGTCATGGACCGTGTGGCATCGGAACTGACGCAACATTTCCCGGTCGCCTAAACGGGCGGCCCCCAATTCTTCGCATAGGGACACACGGCAGATGCCGCCGTCCCGCAACACAGTAAGGTGGTCGAGTGACTTTACCGCTGCACCATGAACGCCATGGCACCCCGCCCAAGCTCCGGCTCTTCACCTCCGAGTCTGTCACTGAAGGGCACCCGGACAAGATCTGCGATCAAATCAGCGACGCCATTTTGGACGCGCTGCTTGCCGCCGACCCCGAATCGCGGGTAGCCGTTGAGACCATGGCCACCACCGGCTTGGTCCACGTGGCTGGTGAAGTCACAACGGATGCTTACGTCGAGATTCCGCAGATTGTCCGCGAGACGATTTTGGGCATTGGCTACGATTCGTCAGCCAATGGCTTCGACGGCGCGCGGTGCGGCGTCTCCGTTTCCATCGGCCAGCAGTCAAACGACATTGCCGGCGGAGTATTCAACTCACTTGAGGCCCGCGAAGGCCGCCAGGAGGACGACTACGATCTCCAAGGCGCCGGCGACCAGGGCCTGATGTTCGGTTACGCGAGCGACGAGACTGCGTCCTATATGCCAACGCCGATTTGGTTGGCCCACCGACTTTCCGAACGCCTCACCGAGGTGCGGAAGAACGGCGAACTCGCGTATTTGCGGCCCGACGGCAAGACCCAGGTCACGGTAGGGTACGACGGCGATCGACCCGTTTCGGTTGAAACGGTTGTGATCTCGAGCCAGCACGCGGAAGAAGCGAGCCTGGATCAGTTGCGGGCAGACCTCGCCAGTTACGTCATCGAACCCGTCCTGTCCGCGTCGAACCTCGATCTATCGCGCACGGCCAACATCCTGAACCCCGCAGGGGCCTTCGTCATTGGCGGCCCGGTGGGGGATGCCGGCCTGACTGGTCGCAAGATCATCGTGGATACCTACGGTGGGTTCTCGCGCCACGGCGGTGGAGCCTTTTCCGGAAAAGATCCGTCCAAGGTCGACCGTTCCGCGGCGTACGCCATGCGCTGGGTTGCCAAGAACGTGGTGGCCGCGGGACTGGCCAAGCGCGCCGAGATCCAGATTGCCTACGCCATTGGCCAGGCGCGGCCGGTGGGTACCTACGTTGAGACCTTTGGGACGGAAACAGTTGACCCGGCCCGGATCAGCGAAGCTATCGACGAGCTGTTCGATCTCCGTCCCCGGGCCATCATTGATGCCCTGGATCTCAAGCGTCCCATCTATGCCAAGACTGCTGCGCATGGCCACTTCGGCCGCGACGAGCCCGATTTCACGTGGGAGCGTTTGGATCGCGTAGCGGACCTGAAGGAATACTTCAACGCCTGATCAGTACGGTGCTTGCTTGGCCTTAGTCGCAGCCGGTTGCTGTTTTGTCAGTGGCCCGTGATTGGCTTGAGCCAGAGAGATGCCCGCAGTGGGTCCGTCCCGCTGCGGGCATCCGTCATTGAGGGCCGTGTCGGTTCGCACGAGAAACGCCGTGGAGGTGAAGGATATGGCAGTACGCGAGGGTCAGTCTTCGCTGCTTCAGCCTTCATTGCTGCAAGGGTTTCCGGACCGGACACCGGCAAGCGGTCCTCCGTTGGCCGAGGACAATCCAGTGGCCCGCGTGGTTCTCGAGTCCGGCCTGCCCCATCTGGACCGGCCCTTCGATTACAGCGTCCCCGCCGAACTGTCCGCTGCCGCACTTCCCGGAGTACGTGTGAAGGTCAAGTTCAACGGGCAGGAGTTGAACGGCTATCTGGTGGAGAGACGCGCGGACTCCGATGCCGCCCACCCACTGACCCCGCTTCATAAAGTGGTGTCCGGTGTAGCGGTCCTCACTCCCGCAGTCCTCGAGCTTGCGGGCACGGTGGCCGCCCGGTACGCCGGAACGTTGAGCGATGTCCTCCGGACGGCGATTCCGCCACGGGTTGCCAAGGTGGAGAAGGAACTGCTTTCCGGAGACGCAGAAGCTGAAACGGCTGCGCCGGAAACGTTGTCGGTGCCTGCCCGGGCTTGGCGTGACTACTCCAACGGCACACCGTACCTGCAGCATCTTGCTGCCGGAGGTTCACCCAAGGCCGTGCTGACCGCCCTGCAGGGTTTTGGGACGGAAGGGTGGCCCGAACTGGTGGCCACCGCGGTAGCCACGGTCCGATCCTCCGGACGCGGTGCGGTGGTGGTGGTGCCGGACTACCGTGATCTTGAACGGTTGGAGGCGGCACTGGCTAAGCTCTTGCCGCCGTCGGACGTCGCTCGTCTCACTGCTGACGACGGCCAGACTCCGCGGTACAGAAACTTCCTCCGGGTCCTGACCGGGGCAGCCGGGGTGGCCATCGGGACCCGTTCGGCGGCGTATGCACCTGTTCGGGACCTCGGGTTGGTGGTGTGTTGGGACGACGGCGACGACCTCCACATAGAGCAACGGGCCCCGTATGCGCACACACGTGAGGTCCTGCTCCTCAGGGCCGAACAGGAGAACGCCGCATGCCTCATGGCTGCCCATAGCAGGAGTACCGAACTTCAGCGCCTGGTGGAGCTTCAGTGGGCTGTTCCCATTGAGGCCCCTAGGACAACCGTGCGGTCCACGGTGCCCAGGGTGCTCAACACTGCAGACAGCTTTGAGCAGGAACGCGATCCCTTGGCCCGGATTGCACGACTGCCCGGGGCTGCCTGGCGTGCAGCCAAGGAAGGCCTGGAACGTGGCCCCGTTTTGGTCCAGGTGGCCCGGGCCGGCTACGCGCCGTCGCTCGTATGCGAGACATGCCGCGAGCTCGCCCGCTGTAACGCCTGCCAAGGCCCTTTGGCGGTCTCCAGCGGCTCAGCGATGCCCGCCTGCAAGTGGTGCTCCACCCCGGCACCGCAGTGGCGTTGCAGTCACTGTAACGGGACCAGGCTGCGCAGGGGAGCCACGGGGGCCATCAGGACTGCCGAGGAACTGGGACGGGCATTTCCCGGCCACGCTGTGGTGACCTCATCCGGGGAACAGGTGAAGTCACGCGTGCCGGACGTGCCGGCCTTGGTGGTGGCAACCGTGGGGGCGGAGCCCGTGGCCACCAATGGCTATGCCGCTGCGTTGCTGCTGGACGGCAATTCCTTGCTTCGGCGGGAAAACCTGCGGGCCGGCGAAGACACGGTTCGCCGCTGGTTTAATGCCGCTGCACTGGTGCGGCCAGCCACAGAGGGCGGCCTCGTGGTCATTACCGCGGACGACACCTCAGCTACCGGGGCATTGTTGCGGTGGGACGCCGCTGGATACGCTTCCCGAGAACTGGCGCTCCGGAAGGAACTCCAGCTCCCGCCAGCGGTCCGGGTGGCCTCAGTCACGGGTGACAGGGCCGACGTCGAGCATTTCGCGAACGCCTTCGAGGCAGGTGTCGCGCTGCCCGCCGGGACCAAACTTCGCGTTGCCGGGCCTGCCGCAGTGAACCTGTTCGCCGGAGCGGGGCAGGGCGCTGACCTTGAGGCCGAGGTGAGGACGCTGTACTTCATCCCTTACGCCCATGCGGCGGAAACCACCCGCGCCATGCGGGCTGTCAAGGCCGCCAGTGCCGCCAAGCGAACTTCGGGCCCGGTGCAGTTGCGCCTGGACGGCGTGGACGTCCTCTAGTTTCAGCCCGCTACTTCCTGTTACCCCGCAAGGCCACAGCTTCCTCCGCGGCGGCAAGAAGTTGCCGCGCGGATTCGTGCCAGTTGAATTCCGCCGCTTGCTCCACGGACTGGCGGGAGCGCTCTTGCCAGAGCACGTCATCACCTAGGGCGGTCACTGCCGTTGCGAAGTCCGCGGACGATTCCGGGTCCACGTAACTCACGGCGTCGCCGCCTACTTCCCGGAAGATCGGGATGTCGCTGGCGATCACAGGCGTGCCCAGCGCCATCGACTCCACCAGTGGCAGGCCGTACCCCTCGGCACGCGAGAGGCTGATGAGCGCCGTCGCCTTTTTGAGAAGCTCTTCATACTCCGCGTCGGTGACGCCGTTGTGGAACTGTACCGAAGCTCCATGCGGAATCATGGCCTCCAGCTCCTCGCGTCGCTGTGGCGTGATCCGGCTCAGAAGGTGGAGGCTGAAGCTCGGGAGCCCGGCCATGCCACGGATCATGGTTTCCACGTTTTTGTAGGGCATGAATGAACCCATGTAGAGCAAGGTCTTCTCCGCTCCTGCAGCGGGATCGCGTGGGGTTTGTCCCGGCTGGGGGGCGTTGCCGACAATCCGCACCGGTCTCTTGGTGAGCTTGTATTTGGCAATCAAGGCCTCGGTGGTGCTGCTGATCGTAGCCACGACGTCGGCCCGGTTCAGCAGCAGCCGTTGCGGCCAGAAGGCCTTGTGGTAGAGCCGCCAGAGCACCCGCACAGGCGCGGGAAGGAATCCCGGGGGTGCGGGGTGCTCGTAGTAGATCAGATCGTGCAGCGTGAGGATCAACCCGTACTTCCGGCCGACGGTGCCCATGGTCTGCATGGGGCACACCACGACGTCGGCGTTAAGCGGGTTGACCTTGCGGGCCACGAACAACTCCCTGGGCGAGAGTGGGCTGTTGATCAGGACGTACGGCACGTCGGGAAGCAATGCCAACTGGCGCTTGTCGCTGATCAGCATGGTGACGTCTGCGATCTTCGATGTGGCGGCTATGAGGCTTGACCCGTAGCGGCTGATGCCATCGTGGTGGTCCGTCCTGGTAAAGCGGGCGTCGATGACTATTTTCACGCGGGGTGTTCCTCCAGGAAAGTACGGATGGCAGCAGCCGCCGGCGCCGGCGTCTCGTAATGGATCAAATGCCCGACGCCGGGAATCACTTCCAGCTTGGCGTCGGGTAGGCGCTTCACCAGTTTGTACTGGTCGGGCAGGGTGGCGATCTCGTCCTTTTCGCCCGCGACGAGCAGGACGGGCAGCGCCAGTTTTTCGGCGACCTCCGCTACGTTGCCCGAAACCGAGGCTTTGAAGGATTCGAGCAGGCTCTTCCTGTCCGAAAACGCACTGAAGTAGGCATCGTGTTGCCCATGGATGAAGCGGCGGAGCCGCTTGTCTTTGGTCTTGGCCATGGTGATGCTCATGACGCGGACAATCGCACGGTTCCTCAGGATCGCCAATCCCAGCCGCCGGGGGAGTTTTGCAGATGCCTGGTAATAGAAAACAGCGAGCTTGGTCATGATGCCCTTAGGCCCTTCCAGCGCCGGAGCCGCGATGGGGTTGACCAAGATCAGGGGAGAAACAGCGCCCGGATGGGCCGCCACGAAGTGGCTTGCCACGATCGAGCCGAAAGAGTGCCCGAGCAAGACCGTCTTGGGGCCTAGTCCGAGGGCGCTCATGAAGCCCGAAATGAACCGCCCATATCGTTCAACGGTGTGCTCATCGCCCTTGAAAGGATCTGAGCTTCCGAAGGCAGGCAGGTCGGGCATGATCAGCCGCATCTCCGGTAGTTGGTCAGCGACCCGCAGCAGGCCATGGTGATCCCCGCGGAATCCGTGGATAACCAGGATGGTGCGTGTTTGGGGCGTCAGCGTGACCGGTTCGTACGTCCAATAGGCTACGTTGCTGCCATCAACAGTCACTTCCAATGCGTGCGTCCTCCCTGCAAGGGACGCGCTGAAGAATTCGCTGCGGGTCTGCCCGCCATGGGAGAAGTTCGCGGTGTCCACCTTTTCCATGTGGCTGCTCCTAGTTCACGTTGTCCGGGTGCGACCCCGTGCGATGGTGGCGTTCGAGTCCGGCGATTCCATCCATGTCGCCGGAGTCCAGCTCAAAATCGAAGACGTTAAAGTTCTCCTTGATCCTTTCCGCCGAGCTTGCTTTGGGAATGACCAGGTTCCCCAGTTGCAGGTGCCAGCGGAGAATGATCTGGGCCGGCGTCCGGGCATGCTTGTGTGCCAGCGACACAATGGCCGGGTCAGCCAAGACCTGGCCCCGGCCGAGCGGGCTCCAAGCTTCAGTGGCGATGCCAAGCTGTTCGTGCAGTGTCCGCAAGCTGGTCTGCTGCAACCATGGATGCAGCTCGACTTGATTGACGGCTGGGACCACTTCGGCCTTTTGCATGAGCTCTTCAAGATGTCCTGGCTGGAAGTTAGAGACGCCGATCGCGCGTACCTTGCCCTCGCGATAAAGCGTCTCCATGGCTTTGTAGGTCTCGACGAAGAGTCCCCTGCCGGCGCACGGCCAGTGGATGAGGTAGAGGTCGATGTAGTCCAGTCCCAGATTGGAAATGGAGGTGTCGAAGGCCCGGAGCGTGGCATCGTAGCCGTGGTGGTCATTCCAGACCTTGGTGGTCACGAACACGTCTTCCCGCATCAGGTTGTGGACGGCTTCACCGGAGCCGCCTGTAGTCCCAACAGCGGAATCTGCTTGTGCGGCATCGCCGATCGCCCCTCCGATTCCGCGGCCAACGCCCACCTCATTGCCGTACATGGCGGCTGTATCGAAGCGCCGGTACCCTGCGGCAAGTGCCGTTGCCACGAGCGACCCGGCATCAGCGGGGGGTACCTTGTAGAGTCCGAACCCCAGGCGGTCCATCTGTACGCCGTTGTTTAGTGCCATTCGGGCAGGAAATCTCATAGCACGACTCTACCTATACCTCGCGATGTTATTTCCGGAAGCTGGTGCTGCCGAGGGTCACGTCGCGGGTTAAGGCGAAACCTATCCCTCGTGGGCGGAGGAGACCAAGCGCCGGGCAGAGGCTTCGTCGAGGATCAGGTCCGTGGCCAAACCTGCGGCAAGCGCCCCCTGTAGTCCGTTGATTTTTGATGCCCCGGACACCACGCAGATCCGTCGTCGGACTTGTCGTAGTTGTTCGTGGCTCGGTCCGGTTGACCTCTCGTTGAGCGTGATGCCGTCTGAGGAACCGTCGCTTCGAAAGAACACGGTCGCTACATCGCCCACGACGTCCGCCGCCAGGACTGCGAGGTCTTGTTCGTCGAGGTAGCCGCCGGCGTAGACGTGGCTCGGGTAATCGGAATGGACGGTGCCCACACCGAAGATGGCGATACTCATCCGGGCTTGAAGGTCCAGGATGCGTTGAACGCTGCGTTCATTCCACATAGCTGTCTTTGTTGCGGCGTGGTCAAAAAAGGCCGGGACGGGAAATTGTTCAACCCGCGCACCGTAAGCGGCTCCGAAGCGGCGCATGATGTCGCTGGCATAGGTGATCCCTGTGGTTTGCATGTTTCCAGCGCCGTTGAGCTGCACCACGATGCTGTCGTGGGTGATCTTGCGCGTGAGCTGGCGGCTGACCGCGCTGAGCGTCGCGCCCCATGCCACGCCGATGATGGCATTCGAGTCCACCAGGGGTCCGATGGTCCTTGCGGCCTGCATGGCCACGCGGTCCAACGTCTCTGCTTCGTTCAGCGTGTCCAGTACGGGAACGACGTGGACGTCGACGCCGAATTGGCTGCGGATCTGGCTTTCCAGCTCAGGACCTGTGTCAAAAGGACTCCTGATCTGGACCTGCACCAGGCCGGTTTCCCTGGCGGAGGACAGGAGCCTGGACACCGTGGAGCGGGATGTCCGGAGTTCCCGGGCGATCGCGTCCATGGTCAGGTCCTGCAAGTAATACATCTGTGCAGCTCGGAGCGCATCTGCGTGCCGTGATCGTGCCATCTCATATCCTTACTGCACGTTTGTGCAAATAGCTTGACTCCATTTTCCACCTTAGCCAGATTAGTGGTGAACGGTGCAGCAGCGAGCCTCGCAGCGCACGAGCCGAGCCCAAGGAGCAGTTTTGGGACACAACAAGAATTCAGGTACCTCCGGCCACGCAGCACAGCGTGATTCCGTCATGGCTTTGCAGGAGCGGCCGTCAGCGAAGGTGCTCATCATCGGTGGTGGGATCAACGGCGTCGGAACCTTCCGTGATCTGGCACTGCAGGGAGTGGACGTCGCCCTTGTGGAACGCGGCGACTATTGCCAGGGTGCCAGCGGCGCATCGTCGCACATGATCCACGGCGGGATCCGCTACCTGGAAAATGGCGAGTTCCGCCTCGTCCAGGAGTCCGTGGTGGAGCGCAACAGGCTTCTGCGAATCGCTCCGCATTACGTGAAGCCGCTGCAGACCACCATTCCCATTTTCAGCACCTTCTCGGGAATCCTCTCAGCGCCCATGCGCTTCCTGACGCACAAGCAGGGCAAGCCCAAGGAGCGCGGTGCGTTCCTCATCAAAGTCGGCCTGAGCATGTACGACTTCTTCTCACGCGACGGCGGCAGCGTTCCGCGCCACCAGTTCCGTGGCCGGAGCAAAGCCTTGGCTGAGCTTCCCAAGCTGCACTCCGGTATCAAGTACGCGGCTACCTACTTTGATGCCTCGGTCCATAACCCCGAGCGCTTGACCCTTGACGTCCTGCAGGACGGCGAGAAGGCAGGCCGCGGCGGCGGGCTGCCGGGAGGAAGTGCCCGTGCCAGCAACTACGTCTCCCTGGTGTCGATGGGTGCGGAGGGAGTTCTCCTCCGGGACGAGCTGACCGGCAAGGAATTCGAGTTCCAGGCTGACGTCATCGTGAACACCACGGGTGCTTGGGTGGACCTCACCAACGCCGCCATGGGCGCTGCCAGCAAATACATGGGTGGCACCAAGGGCTCGCACATTGTCTTGGACCACCCTGAGCTGCTCGCTGCCTGCAATGGCCGGGAAATCTTCTTCGAACACACGGACGGTCGCATCGTCCTCATCTACCCGATGGGTGATCGCGTACTTGTTGGGACCACGGATGTGGACGCTGATATGTCCGAAGACGCAGTGTGCACGGAGGAGGAGATCGACTACTTCTTCGATCTGGTGGGCCATGTGTTTCCCACTATCAAGGTGGAGCGCGAACAGATCGTCTACAGCTTCGCCGGTGTACGTCCACTGCCGCGCCACGATGCAACCCAACCCGGCTTCGTCTCGCGTGACTACCGGATCGAACGCAGCGTCCGCACCGGCAGTGATGGCGTAGCAACGCCTGGCGGTAAGGACGGCGTCGTACTCAGCCTCGTAGGCGGCAAATGGACCACCTTCCGCGCCTTGGCGGAACACATGACCAACGATGTCCTCCGTGAACTCGGCATGGAACGGAAGGTCTCGACGGCGAAGCTCGCCATCGGCGGCGGTGCCGGCTTCCCTGCATCGGTGCAAGCCGAACAGGAATGGATCAAGAAGCACATGGGCCCGGGCCTGGACGCCGATCGGGTAGCGGTCCTGCTGACACGATACGGAACCCGGGCGGAGGCAGTCATCGAATACCTGAAGGCCGGGCACGACACGCCGCTGCGCTCAACCCGTGAGCTGAGCGTCCGCGAGCTGGCCTACATGGCTGAGCATGAGCAGATCGGGCACTTGGTGGATGTACTCATCCGCAGGACATCCCTGGCTTTCCGTGGCCTGGTCACGGGGGAGTTGCTCAACGAGATTGCCGCAGCAATCGCCCAGCCCTTGGGATGGGACCCTGCACGCCGGGAAACCGAAATCCGTCACGCCCAGGACGTACTTCGCAGGTTCCACAAAGTAGAGGTGCACAGCCTCGTAGCCTGAGCGCAGGCGAGGCAAGAAGCTTGACCGCCCCAAATGCGGTAGGGGCGGAAATGGGGTAGGAGGACCAGCTGGTCCTCCGCACCGGAACGGTACCGATGATGTGCCGTCCCAACAGCCTTCCTCAACCCGCGAGGAAGCTGACAACAGAAAAATGAGGAGTCAAAGATGTCTCTTGGAATTGTTTTCCTTTCCGAAGTATTCGGAACCATGATGCTGACCCTGTTGGGTTGCGGCGTCGTGGCCAACGTTGCGCTCAGAGGCACCAAGGGCAACAACGCTGGATTCTTGATGGTGACGTGGGGATGGGGAATTGCGGTTTTCGCGGGCGTTTTCGTGGCCGCAAAGTCCGGCGCACACCTGAATCCGGCCGTCACCTTGGGCCTGTTGGTCAAGGGCAGCAAAAACTACGCACCCGATGTCGCCGTTAGCTTCGGCTCGACGTTGACGTACTTTGGCGGAGAACTCCTTGGCGCTTTCCTGGGCGCCGTGGTTTGCTGGTTGGCCTACAAGCAGCACTTCGATGAGGAACCGATTGCGGCCAACAAGCTCGGTACCTTCTCTACGGGACCGGCGATCCGCTCCACCCCGTGGAACCTTGTCACCGAAATCATTGGCACGTTCGTCTTGGTATTCGTGATCCTGACCTTCGGTGGCACACCTTCGGGCCTTGGCCCCCTCGCTGTGGCCTTGCTCGTCGTAGGCATCGGCGTTTCCCTCGGTGGTCCCACCGGCTATGCCATCAACCCCGCCCGTGACCTCGGTCCCCGCATTGCGCACGCCCTCCTTCCCATCAAGGGCAAGGGGTCAAGCGATTGGGCGTATGCATGGATCCCGGTTGTTGGCCCACTGGTGGGCGGCGCACTTGCCGGCCTCGTGGCCATCTGGGTACCGGCAATCATGCCGGCCGTCGCCGGCTAAGCGGACACCGTCCGCACTGGCACTGTCCGCACTGGCACCACAATCAAGCTGTATCCGACTAACAGCGATTAACACCAGCAAGCCACTCATCCATTAAGCGGTTAAGCCATTAAGACAAGGACGTCACCATGAATCAGTACATCATCGCCATCGACCAGGGCACCACCAGCTCCCGGGCCATCGTTTTCGACCACGCAGGCACCATCGTGTCCACCGGGCAGATGGAACACGAGCAGATCTTCCCGCAGGCCGGCTGGGTGGAACACAACCCGGCGGAAATCTGGAACAACACCCGTGAGGTCATCGGGTCCGCCCTGTCCAAGGCAAACCTGACGCGGCACGATATTGCCGCCGTCGGAATCACCAACCAGCGGGAGACCGCCGTCGTTTGGGACAAGAACACCGGGGAGCCGGTCTATAACGCCATCGTCTGGCAAGACACCCGCACCCAGCCGATCGTGGATCAATTGGCCCAAGACGGCGGCCTCGAGCGGTTCAAACAGAAGGTCGGCCTGCCGTTGGCCACCTACTTCTCCGGTACCAAGATCAAGTGGATCCTGGACAACGTCGACGGCGCACGCGAAAAAGCCGAGGCCGGCGACCTCCTGTTCGGCAACACCGATGCTTGGGTTCTCTGGAACCTGACGGGCGGCGTTGACGGGGGCGTGCACGTCACCGATGTCACCAACGCATCGCGGACATTGTTCATGGACCTCGAAACACTCCAGTGGGACCAGGAGATCCTCGACGTCTTCGGCGTCCCGGCCTCCATGATGCCCACCATCAAGTCCTCCTCCGAGGTCTACGGGCACGTCCACACGTCGCAGCTGCTTCGTGAAACTCCGGTGGCTGGAATCCTCGGTGACCAGCAAGCTGCAACCTTCGGCCAAGCAGCTTTTCAGCCGGGTGAAGCAAAGAACACCTATGGCACCGGATGCTTCCTTATCTTCAACACTGGCGAGGAAATCGTTCACTCCAAGAACGGCCTGCTCACCACGCTCGGGTACAAGCTGGGCGACGCGAAGCCGCACTACGCGCTGGAGGGTTCCATCGCAGTCACCGGGTCACTCATCCAGTGGCTACGCGACAACCTCGGCATGATCAGCTCCGCCCCGCAAGTGGAGGAGCTGGCCGCCGCCGTCGAGGACAACGGTGGCGTCTACATCGTCCCCGCCTTCTCCGGGCTGTTTGCCCCTTACTGGCGTGCGGACGCCCGTGGCGCGATCGTTGGACTGACGCGCTTTGCCAACAAGGGCCACATCGCCCGCGCTGCCTTGGAAGCCACCGCTTTCCAGACCCGTGAGGTCCTCGACGCGGTCAACGCTGACTCGGGTGTACCGCTGACCGAGTTGAAGGTCGACGGCGGAATGGTCGCCAATGAGGCCCTCATGCAGTTCCAAGCGGACATCCTCGGAGTGCCTGTGGTCCGTCCCAAGGTCGTTGAAACCACGGCCCTTGGCGCGGCCTACGCAGCCGGTCTCGCCGTCGGATTCTGGAAGGACCTCGGCGAGCTCAGTGCCAACTGGAACGAGGACAAGCGGTGGGAGCCGCAGTTGCCGGCCGAGGAGCAGGAACGTCAAATGCGTTTGTGGAAGAAGGCCGTCACCAAGTCGATGGACTGGGTCGACGAAGATGTGAAGTAGTCTGACGCCAGAGGTTCCGGGGACTCCCGGCCGCCCGCTTTGCGGTGCCCACCGCACCGTGGCGGGGAGTCCCCGGAACCGCTCTCGGCGTACAGACGTCGTGCGCCCGGCCCAGGCGCTTGGTGCGGTAAGGTATTTGTATGCGTGCGATCCTTCTGCTTAGCTAGCCGCCCGGCACACCATAGCCGTGCGGCAGCCCCTCCATTGTTGAGGGGCTTTTGTGTGTCCGGGGCTTTCCGGGAAGCAGCAGGAGCCAACCCGCCATCGAAGAACAGAAGAGGGCAGCAGTGAGCGTTCAGCCGGAGACAGAGACCGGAACAGCAGTGGCACCCGCGGCCGTGGCGCCTGAAGAAGGCGTCTACAGCTTCGCTGCCATGGAGGCCAAATGGCCTCAGGTATGGGAAGACCTCGGCGTCTTTACCCCGCTTGACGACGGTTCCCGGGAACGCCGCTATGTGCTGGACATGTTCCCCTACCCGTCCGGCGACCTGCACATGGGCCACGCTGAAGCGTTTGCCATGGGGGACGTCGTTGCCCGGTACCTGCGTCAAAAGGGCTTCGATGTCCTCCACCCGATCGGCTGGGATTCGTTCGGCCTTCCGGCTGAAAATGCAGCCATCAAGCGCAACGCCCACCCCAGTGAGTGGACGTATGCCAACATCGACACCCAAGCAGCGTCCTTCAAGCGATACGCCATCTCCGCTGACTGGTCGCGCCGCCTCCACACCTCCGACCCTGAGTACTATCGCTGGACCCAGTGGTTGTTCAAGCGGTTCTACGAGCGCGGCCTGGCGTATCGCAAAGACTCGCCTGTGAACTGGTGCCCCAAGGACCTCACTGTCCTGGCCAATGAGCAGGTGGTCAATGGTGCTTGTGAGCGTTGCGGTACACAAGTCACCAAGAAGTCGCTCAACCAGTGGTACTTCAAGATCACCGATTATGCGGATCGCCTGCTGGAGGACATGGACCAGCTCAAAGGCCACTGGCCCGAGCGCGTCCTGGCCATGCAGCGGAACTGGATTGGCCGGTCCGAGGGCGCTCACGTACGGTTCGTCATCGAAGCTACAGAAGACCGGGCCGAACGTGAGGTTCCCGTTTTCACGACCCGCCCGGACACGCTCTACGGTGCGACATTCTTCGTCGTAGCCGCGGACGCGCACTTGGCGCTGGACCTGGTCACGCCGGAGCAACACGACGAGCTCATGGCATACCGTGAGAAGGTCAAGGCGCTGTCCGAGATCGAGCGGCAATCCACCGAGCGTGAAAAGACCGGTGTGTTCACGGGCCGCTACGCCATCAACCCCCTCAACGGTGAGAAACTCCCGGTCTGGGCCGCCGACTACGTCCTGGCCGACTATGGCACCGGGGCAATCATGGCCGTGCCTGCCCACGATCAGCGTGACCTCGACTTCGCCAAGGCCTTCGACCTGCCGGTGCGTGCAGTCGTGGATACCGGGGAAGAAGACCCGGCTGAGACCGGGGTAGCTACCGCGGGCGAAGGCACCTTGAAGAACTCCGGTGAGTTGGACGGCCTGTCCAAGTCGGAGGGCATCCCGGCCGCCGTCGCGATCCTCGAAAAGCTCGGAACGGGCGAAAAATTCGTCAACTTCCGGTTGCGTGACTGGCTGCTGAGCCGCCAGCGCTTCTGGGGAACCCCCATTCCCATCATTCATTGCGGCGAGTGCGGTGAGGTGCCGGTTCCTGATGACCAGCTGCCCGTCCGGCTCCCGGAAAACCTGCGCGGCGAGGCACTGGCACCAAAGGGCACATCCCCACTTGCTGCCGCCGTCGAGTGGGTCAATGTCGAGTGCCCTAACTGTGGCCGGGCCGCGCAGCGCGATACCGATACCATGGACACTTTCGTGGACTCGTCCTGGTATTTCCTGCGCTTCGTTTCGCCGGACTACACAGAGGGTCCGTTCGATCCCGAAAGGATCAACAATTGGATGCCCGTGGGGCAGTACGTGGGTGGCGTTGAGCACGCCATCCTGCACTTGCTTTATGCGCGCTTCTTCACCAAGGTCATCAAGGACATCGGCTTGATCGATGCCAACGAA
Source organism: Arthrobacter sp. SIMBA_036 (assembly GCF_046535135.1). Taxonomy (NCBI): domain Bacteria; kingdom Bacillati; phylum Actinomycetota; class Actinomycetes; order Micrococcales; family Micrococcaceae; genus Arthrobacter; species Arthrobacter sp. SIMBA_036. Next base: position 71,212 of record NZ_JAWRXG010000008.1, on the reverse strand, counting down.
CCGTTCACGGCGCTGCTGAACCAGGGCCAGGTGTTGAACGGCGGCAAGGCGATGAGCAAGTCGCTCGGCAATGGCGTGGATCTGGGCGAGCAGCTGGACAAGTTCGGTGTCGATGCTGTCCGCTTGACCATGGTGTTCGCGTCTCCTCCCGAGGACGACGTCGACTGGGCTGACGTGTCGCCGTCGGGTTCAGCGAAGTTCCTTGCCCGGGCTTGGCGCTTGGGCCAAGATGTCAGCAGCGAGCCTGGCGTCGATCCCGCCACTGGCGACCGCGCGCTCCGGACTGTTACCCACAAGACCATAGCTGACGCCGCGGAACTGCTGGACAACAACAAGTTCAACGTTGTGGTTGCGCGCCTGATGGAGTTGGTTAACGCCACCCGGAAGGCCATCGACGGTGCATCCGGTGCTGCGGACCCTGCCGTTCGTGAAGCCGCGGAAGCCGTCGCCGTCATCCTTAGCCTCTTTGCCCCATACACCGCAGAGGATTTGTGGAACGCCCTGGGCCATGAGGCATCGGTGGCAAATGCGGGCTGGCCGAAACACGACGAGTCGCTGTTGGTCCAGGAAACGGTGACAGCTGTTGTCCAAGTACAAGGCAAGGTTAGGGACCGTCTGGAGGTTTCGCCGGACATCACCGAGGACGTCCTCCGGGAACTCGCGCTGGCATCCGAGAATGTCCAACGTGCCCTGGACGGCCGCGGTATCCGCACCGTGATCGTGCGGGCGCCTAAACTGGTGAACATCGTCCCCGCCTAGCGGAGATTCGGCCGCCGGCGCTATGCCGGCGGCCGGCCATCATCGTTGGAGGTTGCGTGCCCGAGCGAGAACCGCCCGCCTGGATATGGCTCAAGGAACGGGTGTCACGGCTTCGCCAGCCATCCGCAACGGTTCCTGTAGTTGCGGACCCGTTGTCCGCCGTCGTTACCACTGCGGTGGTCACTGACTCAGCGGCAGCCCTGCCGGCGGACTGGGTGTCGGCGTTTAGCTCGGACGGCCGCCTCACCGTCGTTCCCATGCCGGTCATGGTGGGGGAGGAAATTTACGGTGAAGGCGAAGACGACATCACCGAGACACTCTCTGTTGCGTTGGCCGCCGGCGCGTCAGTCAAGACGTCCCGGCCTTCTCCCGGCCAGTTCGAACAGGCCTACCTGGCCGCGCAGCGTCGTGGATTCAAGGCTGTTGTCTCCATACATCTCTCATCGGAGCTCTCCGGAACCGTCGACGCCGCCCGCCTCGCTGCTGCACGCGTGCAGATTCCCGTTGACGTTGTAGATTCCCGCACCGTCGGGATGGCGCAGGGCATGGGGGTCCAGAGCGCGGTGGTGGCGGCAGCGGACGGGCAGGGTATGGCCGAGGTTCGCGGCTTTGCGGAGCGGCGAATGGAACGCACCAAGGTCTATTTTTACGTTCCGAGCCTTGAGCAGTTGCGGCGCGGCGGCCGCATCGGAGCAGCTGCATCATGGTTGGGCACCGTTCTGGCCATCAAACCCATTCTCGCGGTCGACGGCGGCAAGATCGTCCCGCTCGAAAAGGTGCGTTCGGCGGTGCGTGCGGTTGCGCGCCTTGAGGAAATTGTGGCTCAGGAAGTCTCCACCCGGCCGCCGGGGCAACAAAGGCTGGCGGTGCATCACTTCGGAAACCTTGCTGAAGCGCAGGGGCTTGCTGCTCGGCTCGCGGAGGCGTGTCCGCAATGTCCGGCTCCCCAGATCAGTGCGTTACCGGCCGTTTTGGCAGCGCACGCAGGTTTGGGTGTCCTGGCGGTTATTGTGGGCGAAAGCAGTACACCCACGAGCTGACTGCCTCTGTTTATCCACATAGCCCATGTTCTCGGGGCATGGCCGGAATGCCAGCCCATAGTCTCGATTCATGCCACGCCGCCACGGGAACGAATCCTCGCCAGATTCCGCTGTCGCTGCGCGGCGGCGGTTCGCGGCCCGGTTGTCTGCTGATCCGACGTCGGAGCCGTTGTTGGAGCTGATGGTTGCGGAGGATGGTGCCGGAGAGCACGGAGCTGCAGAGCACGGAACTGTAGGGCCGACGGGTGGGGATGCTGGGGCGGGGTACTTGGATGGGGACGTGCCGGCGACCAGATTCCGGTGGCGGACTCGATGGCGGGCAGCGGCGCTGGTGGCTGTCATCGCGGCACTCATTGTCGGTTGGAATTTTTGGCAGTCAGCCGTTGGTTCCTCAACTTCGGAGCCGCTAGGCAGTGCTGACCCGGTGGACGAACAGCCAGGTACAGCCGGAGCTGGTCAATCACCGGGGACGCCCCGACCCTCTGCATCGCCATCGGGAGCCGAGGGTAACGGTAGCGTCGTCGTCGTTCATGTCGCCGGGGCCGTCCACAAGCCGGGTGTCGTCTCCTTGCCCCAGGGCAGCAGGGTCTTCCAGGCGATCGAAGCCGCGGGCGGCGCCGCTGCTGACGCGGCGCCGGACGGGCTGAACCTTGCAGAGGTCCTCAGCGATGGCGTGAGGGTGTATGTGCCGACCGTGGGCGAGCCAGCGGGCACCTCAGTAATTCCCTCGAGTAGCCAAGCCGGAGCCGGTGGTGCCGTCGGCACCACCGCTTCGGGAACAAGCGCAGGGGCGAAGATCAACATCAATACGGCCTCTGCCGAAGAGCTCGGAACCTTGCCCCGGGTAGGTCCGGTCATGGCCCAGCGCATTGTCGACTGGCGGAAAGAGCATGGTTCCTTCGCCTCCGTGGATGAACTCGACGCTATCGACGGAATAGGTCCCAAGCTCATGGAATCACTGCAGAAACTTGTGACGGTGAACGGTGGGTGAACCGGCTGCCGGGGGAGCGCCGCGAGGCCGTCGCTTGGACCTTAGGGCAGTGCCCTCCATGATGATTGCGTGGATTGCCGCTCTCGCCTGCGGTGCCCTGGAGACTTCGTGGTGCCTTGTTGTGGCTGGCACGTTGGCTGCCGGCGGAGGACTGCTGCTGGCACTGGGATACCGCCAGCGCAGGACGGCCCCGCGCGCCCGGACCGTGACCGTGACGTTTGCCGTGGCGGGTGTTCTCGGTGCTGCCGTCGCAGTTCATTGCGCCGTGGCGGTAAGTAAGCGCGAAGTCGGTCCGCTCGCTCACGTAATCCAAGCAGGCGGGGGAGTGGTCATGGATCTCCTGGTCACCGACAATCCACGTGAGGCCCCGTCATTCGGTCATGAGGCTCCTAGTCAGGCCGAGTCTGGCAATGCGGGGGAAGGACGGTGGATGGTATCGGCAGCACTGGTCGACGTGACCTCCAGCGGCACGGTGGTTCGCGGCTCAGCGGACATAGCCGTCCTGGGAGGAGAGGCTTGGCGGAACGTCCATCCGGGAGACCGGGTCCGCACTACGGGTGTGCTCAAAGACGTCAGAGAAGGACAATCACAGACCGCGGTCCTTTCGGCCTCGTCCGCACCTCAGATCACAGGTGCGAGCTTTGACATCCGTGGGCCCGCCGGTCTGCTGCGCGAATCCTTCCTGACTGCTGCCCGCTGGTTGCCCGGGGATGCTGCCGGGCTGTTGCCCGGAATGGTGATAGGAGACACCAGCGGCTTGCCGGAGTCACTCAACACGGACATGAAAACCACGGGCATGACGCACCTGACGGCGGTTAGTGGCGCTAACTGCAGCCTGGTCCTCGGCGGATTTGTCTTGATGGCCCGGTGTTTGCGGTTGTCCAGACCGGTGGCGGCCATTCTGGCCTCGTGTGGTTTGGTGGCTTTCGTGGTCATGGTGGGGCCTGATCCGAGCGTCATGCGTGCCGCCCTCATGGGAGGAGTAGGACTGGCTTCCTTGGTTGGAGGATGGCGCGGGAGGTCCCTGACGTTCCTCTGCCTGTCCGCAACAATGCTTTTGCTCATGGATCCGCCCATGGCATCCAATATCGGCTTCCTGTTATCGGTCCTTGCCACGCTCGGCATCGTGTTGTTGGCCGTTCGCATTGCGGCGTGGATTCCACCCCGGATACCACGCTGGGTGGCCGTCGGATTCGCGGTACCTTTGTCCGCGCAGTTGTTGTGCACTCCCGTTATCGTGGCACTCCAGCCACAGTTCACGCCCTACGCACTGCTTGCCAACATCATCGCTGGTCCTCTTGTGGCTCCCGTAACAGTCCTGGGGACCATTGCCGTCCCTGTCTCCGCAGTCGTCCCCGGGTTGGCGTGGCCGCTCGTTGCCGGGGCAGGAACGTGCGCGGCACTCGTGGCAGCTACAGCGCGGTTCATTGCCGGATTGCCGGGAGCTGCCTTGCCTTGGGCTGAGGGCTTCACCGGGGTTGCCGCCATGGCTGTCTTTTCCGGGCTCACCCTTGCCGTCGTGTGGCTGCTGCTTCACCCAAGGACGGTGATGGTGCATGCCGGGGACCTCCATGGTCGCATCACAGCATGGCTGGAACGGCACACCGAGCCACGCAATGTCCGTTCAGGCAGAGCGGCCAGGGGTGGGCTTGCCGCGTCGAAGGTACAAGACGACGAAAAACCCAACAGCCAGGCCGGCGGACATCGTGCCGCAGAGGACTGTTCCCGCTCCTTGAGCAGGCCAGGCGAGCCACCCTAACGTGAAAAAGTACTCCACACCGTAGATGAGGCCGAGGAGCAGCACCGTCAGGTTGATGTTCCACGCGTAGTCATAAAAAAGCATCAGGAAGCGGGTCCAGGCCGTTTGGCGTCGTGGAACCATCGACAATGCCGCGCTGCCTGCCGCAGGGCCGATCGAAGCGCCCGGTGCAGACTGGGAGGTGAAGGACAACCGCTCTGACCGATATGCCGGACGCAGTGAACGAACGAAATAGGTGAGCGACAGGAAGCAGAGAGCTAGGGTTCCGAACACCAGTGCCAACGTGGCATATCCCAGAATCGCAGCTACCAACGGCACCGCGATGAGCGCGCCTATCGTCTCGCCCACTGAGGAGAGGGTGTTCTTGATCATGGGCCCGGTGCCGAGCGGCAGAGCCCCCTCGGAATCAGAGACCACCAGAACGGGGATCAGCAGAACCGTAACGTAAAACGACACTGCCGCCAGCGCTGCGTACACCATTGCCATCCCGAGGTATCCGAAAGGGCGTAGGGCGAGCTGTACGTTGGAAGGTGCTGAGGATCGGACGCGCGCCTTGCGCCGGAGCCGCACTTGTTCAGTCCTTCGATCTGCTTCCTTCTTCGCTGCCCTGTCAGGGCGGCGGAAGCTCTCCGTTTTTTGATCCATTTAATGCTCTCCCCGGTTACACCAACGCTGGTCAGTCTAGCCACAAAATCCATTCGACAGCGTAATTCCCGCAGACCGTCGCGGCGCTGGCATGACAGACTTAGGGGAGGCAATAAATCGTCCGGAAGGAATCCCTGTGGCTGCAGGCCAAAATGCGCGGGCAAAGAGTGGCGCGGCGAATATCGTCAGCTGGCGGGACGCGGCACCAGCTCCGGTGGTCCTGGTCTCGGGGCCGGAGGAGTATCTCGGAATCCGGGCTATGGACCACATGCGCACCACCGTTCGAGCGTCCGCACCGGACGTGGAGTTGACCCGGCTGGAAGCGGGGTCCTATGAGGCCGGATCTTTGGCCATGACCGTGGCCCCTTCCCTGTTCGGGGAAGCGAAGCTCATTGAAGTTTCCGGCCTCGAAGCCATGAACGATGCCTTCTTGTCGGATGCGTTGGCATACCTTGCCCACCCCGAGGAAGATGTGGTGCTGGTTCTGCGCCACTCCGGCGGGACGCGTGGCAAGAAGCTCCTTGACGCCGTCAAATCGGCCGGATGGCCGGTCGTCGAATGCCAACCACTGAAGAAGGACGTGGATAAGTCCGCGTTCGTCGTGTCGGAGTTCAGGGCAGGCGGACGGCGAATCGACGGCGAGGCGGTGCAGGCACTGGTGAACGCGGTGGGAGCCAACCTTTCGGAACTGGCAGCGGCATGCAACCAATTGATTGCCGACGCAACCACCACCGTTGATGCCTCGACAGTGGAGCGCTATTACGGAGGACGTGTGGAGGCGACGGCGTTCAAAGTTGCCGATGCTGCCATGGGCGGAAACGGGCCCTTGGCGCTATCTACCCTGAGGCATGCCCTGTCCACTGGCGTGGATCCCGTTCCCCTGGTGGCTGCGTTGGCTGCGAAGCTGCGGACCTTGGCAAAGGTTGCCGGTGCCAACGGCTCGTCTGCATCAATCGCCAAGAACTTGGGCATGCAGCCTTGGCTCGTCGAACAAGCACAACGTGACGTACGTCGTTGGACGCCGGAGGGGCTCATCCGCTCCATCCAGGTGGTGGCCGAAGCCGATGCTCAGGTCAAGGGCCTTTCGCGGGATCCTGTGTTCGCCGTTGAACATGCGGTAACCGTGATCGCGTCGTCGGCCAGTCGGCGCTGACCCCTGGCGCGCCGGCGGATGGGAACGCGCCTGTAGCGACGCCGTGCGGGTTAAACCCAAAGGCCGGCACCCAAGGGGCGCCGGCCTTTTGATCAGCTCAGTCGAACTGGAAAACCTTAGAGTGCGTTGACCTTTTTGGAGATCGCCGACTTGCGGTTTGCAGCGTTGTTCTTGTGAATAACGCCCTTGCTGACAGCCTTGTCCAGCTTGCGGCTGGCAGCAGCAAGTGCAGTTCCAGCGGCATCCTTGTCTGAGGACTCAACGGCCGTGTTGACGGCGCGGATGGCCGTCTTCAGTTCGGACTTGACGGCGTTGTTACGCAGGCGAGCCTTCTCGTTGGTGAGGATGCGCTTCTTCTGGGACTTGATATTAGCCACGTATGAACTCTCTTTTTAATGCGGAAATGGTCTAGAGGGTTATCAGGTTGGCCATCGACTGAGCGGCGTGGGGATACCTATGGCAGCCAACCATGCATGGCCGTCGACCTGCACGGACACACAGCTATAAAGGATAGCAGAAAATTAGCCTTTACCTGATTCGGCTTCAGCTCCACCCGTGCCGCGTGCGCAGGACGGCGGCGACTTGCCGGAATCGGGCCTTTTCCAGGACGGCACCTTCACGACGAACTTTGCCAGGATCCAGCCGGATGATCCGGTCGACTTTGACCTCGCTGGGGCGTCGCTGCGGATCCCACGTACCCGCCCCGATGTCCAGGTAATCCTCCGATGCGGGCCCGCCGTCGTGATCCTTGCTCGTCAGCATGAGCCCCAGCAACCAATCCCCGTCCCTACCGACCAGAAGCACCGGACGGTCCTTACCCCTGGAGTGGTCCTCTTCATAGGGGACCCAACTCCAGACGATCTCCCCAGGGTCCGGCCTGCCGTCAGGTCGGGGAGAATAGCTGACTTTGGCAGACCCGCGGAAGTCGCCCGGATATGCGCGGGGAGCGGCGTCCGCGACAGACCCGACGGCGGTTGGCTGGCGTTGCGCTCGGGGCGGACGTGTCCGGGTGGACCCTTTAGTGGCGCCAGCTCCCAGCGACTTGATGGAACGCAGAATGAAGTGGCCCAGCGGCCGCAGGTCAAAAGCCATGACACAACGCTACAACTCAGTACGGAGCAAGACCCGAAGGCGAAGTCGGGGCAATGTACGGCGAACCCCCGGTTCGTGGGAGACTAGAGGATCAGATGCGCGGCGTGTCCCGGCTGGCCTATGCCACGTCGGCCAGTTTGCCGTGCGAGCGTCGACAGTAAGGACCCTGCGTGTCTCCCATGGCCCGCACCGCACCGGTGCCCGCCGCGACAGATCCGGCCATCATCCGGAACTTCTGCATCATTGCCCACATCGACCACGGTAAGTCCACCTTGGCCGACCGCATGCTGCAGTACACCGGCGTCGTTCAACAACGCGACATGAAGGCCCAGTATCTGGACCGTATGGATATCGAGCGTGAGCGCGGCATCACCATCAAGTCCCAGGCGGTACGCATGCCTTGGGAGCTTGACGGCACGTCCTACGCACTGAACATGATCGATACCCCCGGCCACGTGGACTTCACTTATGAGGTCTCGCGATCACTCGCGGCCTGCGAAGGGGCGGTGTTGCTCGTTGACGCGGCCCAAGGCATCGAGGCGCAAACACTGGCCAACTTGTACTTGGCGATGGAAAACAACCTCACCATCATCCCGGTGCTGAACAAGATCGACCTCCCGGCCGCCCAGCCCGAAAAGTACGCGGCGGAGCTGGCCAACCTTATTGGCGGGGATCCTGAGGATGTTCTCAAAGTTTCAGGCAAGACAGGCGTAGGTGTGGAGGCGCTGCTGGATAAAATTGTCCGTGACCTTCCGGGCCCCGTAGGCGATCCCGACGCTCCGGCCCGTGCCATGATCTTTGATTCTGTTTATGACACGTACCGCGGCGTCATCACCTACGTTCGTGTGGTGGACGGCATGCTGCATCCCCGTGAACGCATCCAGATGATGTCCACAAGGGCTACTCACGAGCTCCTGGAAATCGGTGTCAGCTCCCCTGAGCCCACACCTTCCAAAGGCCTCGGCGTGGGGGAGGTCGGATACCTGATCACCGGCGTTAAGGACGTCCGCCAGTCCAAGGTGGGCGATACTGTCACCAACCTCGCCAAGCCCGCGTCGGAGTCCCTGAGCGGTTACGCAGACGCCAAGCCGATGGTCTTTTCCGGTCTTTACCCCTTGGACGGCACGGACTACCCGGTACTGCGTGACGCGCTGGAAAAACTGATGCTTAATGACGCCGCGCTTGTCTACGAGCCTGAGACGTCCGCTGCGCTGGGTTTCGGATTCCGCGTTGGATTCCTGGGCCTGCTGCACCTCGAGATCACCCGTGATCGACTGGAACGTGAGTACAACCTTGATCTCATCTCCACCGCTCCCAACGTGGAGTATGAGGTAACGCTCGAGGACAAGAAGGTCATCCACGTCACCAACCCCAGCGAGTACCCCACGGGTAAGATCTCCGAAGTTCGTGAGCCGATGGTGTCCGCTACCATCCTTGCGCCCAACGAGTTCGTGGGTTCGATCATGGAACTGTGCCAGAGCCGCCGTGGCCAAATGAAGGGCATGGACTACCTGTCCGAGGACCGCGTGGAGCTCCGATACTGGATCCCGCTGGCGGAAATCGTGTTCGACTTCTTCGATCTCCTGAAGTCAAAGACGCGTGGTTATGCGTCCCTGGACTGGAAGGCCGACGGCGAGCAGGTGGCCGACCTCGTCAAGGTGGACATCCTCCTGCAGGGTGAACAGGTGGATGCCTTCAGCGCCATTACCCACCGGGACAAGGCCTACGCTTACGGTGTGATGATGACGGGCAAGCTCCGCGAGCTCATACCGCGTCAGCAATTCGAGGTGCCCATCCAGGCCGCCATCGGGTCGCGCATCATTGCCCGTGAAAGCATCAGGGCCATCCGCAAGGACGTTCTTGCCAAGTGCTACGGCGGCGACATCACCCGTAAGCGCAAACTGCTGGAAAAGCAGAAGGAAGGCAAGAAGCGCATGAAGATGGTGGGCCGCGTGGAAGTGCCGCAGGAGGCCTTCATCGCAGCACTCACCACGGACGAGTCCAAGGACAAGGCCAAGAAGTAGATGCCCAGCGTCCTCCCTTTGGGCGACCCGGCACCTGCGGATGGCATGTTGCCCCCGCAGGTGCTGTCCGGCGTCGAGCATCGCAAGTTCGGGCTTTACGTGCACATCCCGTTTTGCGCAGTCCGCTGTGGCTATTGTGACTTCAATACGTACACAGCTACCGAGCTCGGTGGTGGCGCTTCCCAGGATGCGTACGCAGAGACCGCCATCTCCGAGTTGCAGTTCGCCGGCACAGCATTGGACGCTTCGGGTGTTCCCAGCCGTCCCCTGAGCACGGTGTTCTTCGGCGGCGGAACTCCGACGTTGCTTCCGGCCGAAGACCTCGCCCGCATCCTCGGTGCCGCCGTCGAAAAGTGGGGCCTGGAGCCGGGTGCTGAGGTGACCACCGAGGCCAATCCCGATTCAGTGACGCAGGAATCGTTGAAGGTGCTGGCTGAGGCCGGCTTCACGCGCGTCTCCTTTGGCATGCAATCAGCCGTTCCACACGTCCTGAAAGTGCTGGACCGTACACACACTCCCAGCCGCGTTCCGCTCGTAGTGCAGTGGGCGCGCGAGGCCGGTTTGTCCGTCAGCCTGGACCTCATTTACGGTACGCCGGGGGAGTCCATGGCCGATTGGCAGTTGTCGCTGGAAACGGCACTTTCCTACGCACCGGACCACATCAGCGCCTATGCGCTGATCGTGGAGGACGGCACCAAGCTCGCCGCACAGATCCGTCGCGGCGAGGTGCCCGGAATTGACGACGACGATCACGCCGCCAAATACGAACTCGCCGATAAATTGATCTCCGAATCCGGATTGAGCTGGTACGAAGTCAGCAACTGGTCCCGAACGCCGGAGCAGGCATGCCAGCATAACCTCGCCTACTGGCGCGGAGACGACTGGTGGGGCATTGGCCCCGGAGCCCACTCCCACATGGGCGGCGTGCGCTGGTGGAACGTCAAGCACCCCACGGCATACGCCTCACGGCTGGCTTCGGGAAGTTCGCCTGCCGCCGGGCGTGAGACATTGGACTCCGCTACCCGCGAGGTGGAGCGAATCATGCTCGAGGCGCGGTTGGGGACCGGATTGGTCGTTAACGCCCTGGATGCCGTGGGACGCCATGCGATGGCGGGCCTGATCGCGGACGGACTAGTGGACCCGGTGGCCGCTTTCAAAGGCCGCTTGGTGCTCACCTTGAAGGGCAGGCTGTTGGCCGACGCCGTGGTGCGCCGGATTCTTACCGACTAGTCGACTCGCTGCGGAACTACTTGATCCAGCGCAGGTTCAGCTTGTATCGATGCGGTTGACCGTGGTTTACCCGGATCCCGGCCGATACGGAGAAGCACGTCAGCGCAACCCAAATGGCGGTGGCGATGATGGCAAAAACGTTGCCCACCACAGGCAAGAGGACCAGGATGTTTGCCAGCACAGCGGCGATCGTGGGAGGTAGCGTGAAGTTCAGCGCCTCCCTCGATTCCTGGGCGGTGAACGGCCCGCGATCGCGGAAAATCAGGTAGATCAGCAGGGATGGCAAGCACCCGAGGATCCCTCCGAAGTGCGCCAAAGTGGCCCACTGCCGGTCCTCGCCGGCAGTCAGCGGAAGTGCGTTGGCAGGCGCGCCATGGTACTGGGGCTGGCCTGCGGCTCTGCCTGGTTCGTCAGGAGCGTTCTCTGCCACGGTGTCTTCCCTTTGCTTTACGATGCTGCGGTGTTGCTGTCCCAGAATACTTGGTCCTGTGCCCGTCCCAAGACCAACGCCCTGTCACTGCGCTGTCAGGAAGTCGATCACTTCTTCCACCCTGCCCAATAACGACGCTTCCAGATCAGCGTAGCTGCGAACCGCGCCCAAAAGCCGTTGCCATCCCAAGCCGACGTCCTCGGCAGTTTCGTGCGGCCAACCGAAGGCACGCAAGATCCCGGTCTTCCAATCCAGCCCCCGAGGGACCGCGGGCCACTGCTCAATGCCCAGCACCTTCGGCCTGATGGCCTGCCAGACGTCCACGTACGGGTGGCCCACGATCAGTACATTGCCGGCCGCGCCCGGCACTGTCATCGCTTCCGCGGCAATGCGCGACTCTTTGGAGCCAGGCACAAGGTGGTCCACCAGAATGCCAAGTCGGCGTGTGGGACCGGGAGAGAAAGCGGCAATGGCTGATTTGAGGTCGTCCACCCCGTGCAAGGGTTCCACCACAATGCCTTCGACGCGGAGATCGTCTCCCCAGACCTTCTCGACCAGTTCGGCGTCGTGCTTGCCCTCAACCCAGATCCGGCTGGACATCGCTACCCGGGCGCGCTGGCCTTGAACCTTGACCGAGCCGGAGGCGGTGCGGCCGGTGGATGCCCCTGAAGCGGGACGCGGGGCAGGTGGCAGGAGCCGGACCGCTTGGCCCTCCAGGAGGAAGCCAAATCCAAGTTGGAACGACTTCGTCTTTCCACGCCGGTCCTCCAAGGACACGATGTGCATGCCGCCGGACTTCTCCACCCGTGTCACTTCGCCGACCCATCCGGACTGCACGTCTTCAAGGACCATGCCTCGCTGGACGGGTACCTCGGGAAGTTGGCGTTTGGCGGGGGCCGCCAGGTCCTGTGGGCCCCAATGGTCGAAAGCCAAGGTCTTCTTACCTCTTCGCGCTCGAATCAGACCGGTTTGCTGCCGGCCCCGCGCGCTTGAATCTCCGCGGGCGGTTTCAATGCTAGCAACGCGTTGGCTCATACTAGACTTGTTAGCACTTGGGCATGTTGAGTGCTAACCCATGAGATGTCAGGAGGTGGAGCAATGAGTGAGCCGCGCAAGTTGGAAGTGCTGCGCGCAATCGTTGAGGATTACGTTCATTCAAGGGAGCCTGTAGGATCCAAGGCCCTGGTTGAACGCCACCACCTCGGCGTTTCGAGTGCCACCATCCGCAATGACATGGCTGTCCTCGAAGAGGAGGGCCTCATTGCCGCGCCCCACACCAGCGCTGGGCGTATCCCCACGGACAAGGGCTACAGGCTGTTCGTGGACCGCATCTCGCAGGTTAAGCCGCTTTCCGCGGCTGAGCGCCGTGCCATCCATTCGCTGCTTGAGGGCCCCGACGACGTCGATGACATTCTTGAACGTACCGTGCGGCTCCTTTCCCAGCTCACCAACCAGGTCGCCGTCGTGCAGTACCCGCACTCAAGGAGAGCGGTGGTACGCCACGTCGAATTCGTGCTGCTGGCGCCCCAGCAGGTGCTGGTGGTCCTGATTGCCGATACCGGAAGCGTCGGGCAGAAGGTCATCGATGTAGGGTTCGACGTCGGCAATGAGGCGCTGATGATGTTGCGGTCCAGGTTCCTCGGCAGTATCTCGGGTACCCAGGTGGATCTCTTGCCCCAAGTCCTTCCGTCCGTCGTGGCGCTTTGCCCCCCTGAACTCCGTGGGGTGGCGCAAACCCTGGCGCATGGCCTCCAGGTGCTCAGCGGCAACAGCCGTGAAGAACGCATCCTGATGGCCGGCACGGCAAACCTGGCGCGTTCCAACGTGGACTTCCCTTTGAGCATTGGTCCGGTGCTGGAGGCCCTTGAGGAACAAGTTGTCATGCTCCGGTTGTTATCGGATATGGGTGATGACCCCCGGGGAGTAACTGTCAGTATCGGGAGGGAAAATCCCTATGACGGTTTGGCCGAGGCGTCCGTTGTGGCAACTGGCTATGGATCCGGTGCCAAGGTGGGCATTTTGGGACCAACCCGCATGGATTACCCAACAACCATGGCCGCCGTGCGAGCGGTGGCCCGCTACCTTTCCCGCATTCTCGGCGACTAAGACGCCGTCCATCATCGGAATACCTGCAGTAACAACAAGGAAGAGATACAGACTTTGAGCAGCCACTATGACGTTTTGGGAGTCTCGCCGGAAGCCACCGGGGAAGAGATCAAAAAGGCGTACCGCAAGTTGGCGCGGAAGCTCCACCCGGACGTAAATCCCGGGGAGGATGTCGCTGAGCAGTTCAAGGCCGTGACGCATGCTTATGAAGTTCTGTCCGACCCGCAGAAGCGCCGTGTCTACGATGCAACCGGCAACGAGAACGGCACCGATAACGGCTCCGGCGCATATTCCGGCCAAGGGTTTGCCTTCCAAGACATCTTCGACACCTTCTTCGGAGGAGGCGGCGGACACGGTCACGGTGGTCCTGCTTCCCGTGTCCGCCGCGGCCAGGATGCCCTCATCAGTGTGCGTATCGACCTCAAGGACGCCGTCTTCGGCGTCAACAAGAAGCTTGAGGTGGACACAGCCGTGGTTTGTCCCACCTGTGACGGCAGCTGCTGCCGTCCCGGAACCCAGCCGGAGCGCTGTGACATCTGTGGTGGCAGCGGCCAGGTCCAGCGGGCCGTCAGGTCAATCCTGGGCCAGGTCCTGACCACTGCGCCCTGTGGGTCATGCGAGGGATTCGGTACGGTCATCAAGGATCCTTGCAACGAATGCAGCGGGCAAGGCCGGATTCGCAGCCGCCGCTCCCTGACCATCAAAGTTCCGGCAGGCGTTGCCACGGGTACCCGGATTCAGCTGTCCGGACAGGGCGAGGCCGGACCCGCCGGCGGCCCTGCTGGTGACCTCTACGTGGAAATCCGCGTCAACAGCGACTCGGTCTTTGTACGGGAAGGCGATGACCTCCACGCGACGCTCAGCGTCCCGATGACAGCAGCGGCCCTGGGGACTGAGGTGCAGTTGGAGACCTTCGACGGCGAGCAGGACATCGATGTCAAGGCGGGCACGCAGTCCGGGGAAATCATCACCCTCCGGGGCCTCGGGGTAACCCACCTCCGTGGCTACGGTCGTGGCGACCTCAAGGTGCACCTCCATGTGGAGACACCCACCAAACTCGACCCTGCCCAAGAGGAGCTGCTCCAGCAGCTGGCGAAGCTTCGTGGTGAGCAATTCACCGAAGGCAAGCTGGTGGCCAGCGGGGGCATGTTCGCGAAGCTTCGGGACAAACTCGGTAACCTTTAGCGGTGAGTAACCCCGTTTTCTTCGCAGAGCCCGGCAGTCTGGAAACCGTCACACCGGGCGCGAGGTTCGTCCTTGAGGGGCCCGAAGCCCGGCACGCCGTTACGGTCAAGAGAATCGGTATCGGGGAGTCGGTCGATATATCCGACGGCGCCGGGTTCCGGTTGACGGGAACGGTGGCCGACGCGGGAGCCGGGACACTGACCGTCACCGCGTCGGGTGTGGAATTCGAGGATCGGCCGGCCGTTCGGCTGGTGCTGGTTCAGGCGTTGGCCAAGGGCGACCGTGACGAGCTTGCCATCGAGACGGCAACGGAACTTGGGATCGACGCCGTCGTGCCCTGGCAAGCGGAACGCTCCATCGTGAGGTGGAAGGGTGATCGCGCGAGGAAGGCGCACGCGAAGTGGGAGTCCGTGGTCACGGCCGCAGCAAAGCAGGCACGCAGGGCGTGGATCCCCGAGGTGCGCCCCATCGTGGAATCTGCCGGGTTGGCCCCGCTGGTTGCAGCAGCCGATCTGGCGATCATCCTGCACGAAGACGCCAAGAATTCGTTGCGGGGAGTTCTTGAGGCCGCTGCAGGACTTGAAATAACAGCATCGGCGCCTGCACGCGAGGTTCTGCTGATCGTCGGCCCCGAGGGGGGAATTTCTCCTCGCGAGGTCACACGCCTCAGCGACGCCGGGGCAGTGACCGCGCTCTTGGGTCATCACGTGTTGAGGTCCTCAACGGCCGGTCCGGCCGCCGTCGTCCTGGCAAGCGACATTCTCGGCCGATGGTAGTTGGGTGACCAGCTCTATCCGACAGTGAAAAGCTTGGTGTCCGTGCTCGTTTCGATCGTCGCGCCGGAGCCGTCCACCTGAGACACGCGGACCTCGTACTTGCCTCTCTTCAGGGTGGCGCTGAAGGTGAACAGTCCATACTGTCCGGCGTCCCCGCTGGCTTTGGTTTGCCCGGTTAGCAGGCTCGTTTTGTCGGCCGTTCCGTTGTCTTGGAGCAGCTGCCAGGTGATCGGCTTGGAACTGTCCGTGCTTCGGCCATTGAACTTGACCAGGCCTGCAGGAAGGGTCGTGTCTTCCTGGGGATCAATAATCCACAGCGGCGCCACGACGGAGGCGTCCCTATCCATCGGGTCTCCGAGTTTCACCTGACCGAATGCCATATAGTCCTTATGCCCGTCCACAAGGATGACCACTTGGATCTGCTGGCCGGAGTTGATGAGCCCGGATGATGAAGCAGCCGCCGTCGCTGTATAAACCAGCTGCTGGACCGCGCGCTGGGCCATTCCGGGATCGAGGTTCGAGTTGAATGCGTCTTTGGACAGATCCACCGTGATGACGTTCTTGCCGGAGATGGACGTCGCCAGGTTCGCCGGGCTCTGCCATGGCGTGAACAGGTCATGGTCCAACGGCTTTTGGGACATCATGATGCGCAGCGCGCTGGTTACCGGGTTCCCGTCTCCCGGGAGGTCCCGAAATTCGCGGTAGAGGTAGACCTCGTCCTTGCTGCGCCCGATCCAATACACCGGGATCTTGGTTGACGCTTGGGTGGTCTCCAACGGCGCGTTGCTTGCCGGAGCATCTTGGACGGACACCGTGGGGGAGCTCGGCACGGACTGGCTGGTTCCGCTGTTGGCGATACAGCCGGTGAGCAGGAAGACAGCAAGCATCGCAGGCACGGCCATGGCGGTTTTCCGCTTCCGTGCGCTGGATACGTGGCTTGCTGGCAGTGTGATGGAGCGTCCTGTCTCAGTGTGGTCCGTGGCATTGGACTGATGCACGGCGGCGTTCTCCGCCGGACCAGTTCTGCCGGTGCTTTGTTACCCCCTATGCCAGCTTTGCATACAGCCGACGGCGGTCCCTTGCGAATACGGTGAAGGGCGCTAACTGAAACGTGATTGATACCAGCCCGATGCGGAGTTGAGACCAACGCCGACATCGAGTCAGGCTGGCGTAGGATTGAAGTGGTTCGAGGACGCTGGTGAAGCCACAGCAAGCGCCGCTGGAATCGATGAATTGCCTAGACAACCAGAGGAGAACAGGCTTAGCAGCCAGCACCATGAGTGAATCTTTGAATGGGAGGCCGAGGACCGGTAACGGTAACCCGGCTCCAACTGAGTTCCCGCACACCTTGCCGGGCACGCGCACGGAAATCGTCACGTTCGACAACTCCGACCAGATGGTTCACTCACTAGGCAGCCATGACGAGGCCTTGCGGTACATCGAGGAACAATTCCCGGACGTCAACTTCCACGCACGCGGTAACGAGTTGTCCATGACTGGTCCTTCGATCGTCATACCTCGGATCATGCGCCTGCTTGAGGAAGTTCGCGGGCTCGTTGCCAAGGGGACCCTGGTTACCCCGGACGTTTTGCAGCAGTTGGTTTCCCTGTTGCGGACCCAGTCCGTCCAGAATCCAGCGGACGTCCTGACGCACAACATCCTTTCCAGCCGGGGCAAGACCATCCGCCCCAAGACGCTGAACCAAAAGAACTACGTTGACGCGATTGATGACAACACGGTGATTTTCGGTATCGGCCCCGCCGGAACGGGCAAGACATATTTGGCAATGGCCAAGGCCGTGCAGGCTCTTCAGCTGAAGGAAGTCAGCCGCATCATCTTGACCAGGCCTGCGGTGGAAGCCGGAGAGCGCCTGGGGTTCCTGCCGGGAACGCTGAGTGACAAGATCGATCCTTACCTTCGGCCGCTGTACGATGCCCTCCACGACATGATGGATCCGGAATCGATCCCCCGGCTGATGGCCGCCGGCACCATAGAGGTCGCCCCGCTGGCGTACATGCGCGGCCGTACCCTCAATGATGCGTTCATCATCCTTGACGAGGCCCAGAACACAACCCCCGAGCAGATGAAGATGTTCCTCACCCGCCTGGGTTTCGGCTCAAAGATGGTGGTTACAGGGGACGTTACCCAGATCGACCTCCCGTTTGGAGCCACATCGGGGCTGCGGATTGTCCGCGAGATCCTTGACGGCATCGATGACGTGAACTTTTCAATCCTCGACGCCGCGGATGTCGTAAGGCACCGCCTGGTGGCGGACATCGTTTCTGCCTATAGCTCATGGGATGACGCCCATCGCACGGAAAATCTTGCTGGGGCCCAGCACAAACGGGGAGACCGCCGATGAGTATTGAAGTCAATAACGAGTCCGGCGTGGACGTCGACGAGGCCCAACTGGTGACACTGTCACGCTTCATCTTTGAGCGGCTCTACATCCACCCGCAGGCGGAGCTGTCCATCCTCCTGGTTGATGAAGCCGCCATGGAGAAGCTCCATGTGGAATTGATGGACGAGCCCGGGCCCACGGATGTCCTTTCCGTACCCATGGATGAGTTGTCGCCGGGCACTCCGGATCGGCCGACCCCGCAGGGAATGCTGGGGGATATTGCGATCTGTCCGCAAGTGGCCGAAGTCCAGGCTCGAAACGCGGGCCATCCCACCCAGGACGAAATGCTGTTGCTGACGACACACGGCATTCTGCACCTGCTTGGTTTCGACCACGCCGAACCGACGGAAAAAGAAGAGATGTTTGGCTTGCAGCGGGAACTGCTGTCTGAATTCCTGGGCAAGGATGCCCCCATGGAGACCATGCAGTGACGTGGGCCATCCTGGTTGGCATGGCGCTGGTTTTTCTCAGCTTCGTTGCTTTGCTGACCGCAGCCGAGGCTGCCTTTAACTTCCTACCCAGGCACGAGGCCGAGCAGTCGCTTCACCGCGGGAAGGGGAGGGGCCTTGCGCTGGGAAGTATCCTGAAAAATCCGATTGCCCACATGCGTGCCCTCCGTTTTTGGCGGGTTTGGTTTGAAATGGCTGCCGCCGTCGCTGTTGCCTTGGTGTTGCTTGGTTTGCTGGACAACATCTGGCTTGCGGGATTAGTGGCCACCGTCGTCATGGCGGTTATCGGCTTCATGCTGGTGGGCGTCTCGCCCCGGCAGCTGGGACGGGCGCATTCCGGACCGGTGGTCAGGTTCACGGCGCCCTTGATCAGGTTCCTCTGCTGGATACTTGGACCCATCCCTGGATGGCTGGTTGCCCTGGGACAAGCGGTAGCCCCCGGAGCCCCCGGTGGGGACGACGCGTTTGTCAGCGAAGAAGAATTCCGTGAATTCGTCGATCGTGCCGCGGAATCGGACATGATCGAGGACAACGAAGCCGAACTCATCCATTCGGTCTTCGACTTCGGCGACACTTTAGTCCGTTCGGTAATGGTTCCCCGCACCGACATCGTCAGCATCGGCACAGGCTCAAACCTCGATACGGCGATGGGCCTCTTCCTCCGGTCGGGCTATTCGCGGATCCCGGTGATCGGCGAGAACACGGACCAGATCCGTGGCATTCTCTACCTCAAGGATGTTGCGGCTGCCATGTATCGTGTGGAAGCCGCCGTCGAACCCCGGTACGTCGACTCGCTCGCGCGCGAGGTGCGTTACGTTCCGGAATCCAAGCCTGTCAGTGACCTCCTCAAGGAACTCCAACAGGAATCAACGCATGTGGCCATTGTCATTGACGAGTACGGCGGAACTGCCGGCTTGGTCACCCTCGAAGACCTCATCGAGGAAATCGTGGGTGAAATCGTGGATGAGTACGATTCCGCCGCTGAAGAGTGCGTCGACTTGGGAGATGGCACGTACAGGGTAAGCGCCCGCATGAGTATCGACGACCTCGGCGAGCTGTTCGACCTCGACCTCGACGACGACGAAGTGGACACCGTGGGCGGCCTGCTGGCCAAGGCACTCGGCCAAGTGCCCATCGTAGGCAGCTCGGTCGATGTGAATGGTGTGTCCCTCAGGGCAGATAGGCTGGAGGGTCGCCGGAACAGGGTGAGCCACGTTATTGCGGCAGCCATGCCAAAGGAAGACACTGACTTTGAAGGCCTTCTCGACGAGGCCGATGCAACACAACAGGGAGAACCACGTGAGCAAGCAATATAAGAAATTCGACGCCGATGAGGACTTCGGTGGCTTCCACGCTGGTTTTTCCGTGCTCGTTGGCCGTCCAAACGCGGGGAAATCGACCCTGACCAACGCTTTGGTGGGCCAAAAGGTGGCCATCACCTCAGCAAAGCCGCAGACAACCCGGCATACCATTCGAGGCATTGTTCATCGTGACGATGCTCAGCTGATCCTGGTGGACACCCCGGGCCTTCACAGGCCCAGGACGCTCCTTGGCAAAAGGCTCAATGATTTGGTTGCGGATACCCTCGCAGAGGTCGACGCGATCGGATTCTGTTTGCCGGCCAACGAAAAAATTGGTCCGGGCGACAAATACATTGCGGCCCAGTTGGCTGCCGTCGGCCGTAAGCCAATTGTTGCCCTCGTGACGAAGACCGACTTAGTGGATCGCCAGGCGTTGACGGAACAGTTGCTTGCTGTCGCCGCGCTGGGTCGGGAAGTCCTCGGTGAGCAGGGGTGGGCAGACATCGTCCCCGTCTCAGCTGCCGACGGCTTCCAGGTCAGCACCGTTGCCGACGTCCTGATCAGCCACATGCCGCCGTCGCCTCCTTTGTATCCCGATGGCGAGTTGACCGACGAGCCAGAGGCCGTCATGATCGCCGAACTTATTCGGGAAGCCGCCTTGGAAGGGGTGCGGGACGAGCTTCCCCACTCGTTGGCCGTGGTGGTGGATGAGATCGTTCCCCGCGAGGGTCGGACAGAAGATAACCCCCTCTTGGATGTACGGGTCAATCTTTACGTCGAGCGGCCTTCCCAGAAAGCAATCATCATCGGCAAGGGAGGAAGCCGGCTCCGCGAAGTTGGTACCAATGCCCGTAAAGGTATCGAAACCCTGCTTGGTACCCGCATTTACCTCGACCTCCATGTCAAGGTAGCCAAAGATTGGCAACGGGATCCCAAGCAATTGGTCAAGTTGGGTTTCTAGGCAGCGGTCTCGCCACATTGTTGGCCCGGCGTGGCTTTGCGTGGATGGAGAACTTCCCGTTTTCGGCAACTATGATTGCGGGACTCCACGTGTTTGAGGAAAGGTAAACCGAATAGTGCGACGTCGTGAGGCCCGCCGGCAGGGCACCGGCATCGCTGGAACCCCGGCGGGAGCGCCAGGAGAAGATGCCCCGGGCACTCCCCGGCATATGAACGCTCCTAAAGGCCTTCCGCTTTGGATAAAGGTTGTCAGCGGAATTGTGGCATTGGTCCTCCTGGGAGGTTTTGCCTTTGCCGCTTTTTGGTTGGTCCGGTTGCAGTCGAACATCACCAAGGCACCCCTCAGCGCGGCGGAGACCCGGGATGCCAGCGAAGCCGTAGCAAATGACAAGTCCGATCGCTTGCAGATCCTTATTCTCGGCTCGGACACCCGGGACGGGAAAAACTCCCAATACGGCAACAGCGCCGATTCCACCGGATACGGCCATTCGGATGTGATGATGCTGTTGGATATCTCGGCCGATAACAAACGCGTCAGTGTGATGAGTTTCCCGCGTGACCTGCTGGTTGATGTGCCGCAATGCACCGACCACACCAACAACCAAACCTTTCCCGCCCGCAGTGGCGTGATGATCAATGAGGCCATGGCTGAGGCAGGTATCGGTTGTGCCGTGGATACCATCGACAAATTGACCGGTTTGAAGGTAGACCACTTCATGATGGCCGACTTTAATGCGGTCAAGGAATTATCCAAGGCTGTAGGCGGCGTGGACGTATGCGTCAGCGATCCCGTTTTTGATCCGGATTCCGGTCTCCGGCTTCCCAAAGGCAACTCACTCGTCGAAGGCGAACAAGCACTTTCGTTCCTCCGCACACGCCACGCTTTTGGTGATGGTAGCGACCTGGGCCGGATTAAGGCACAGCAAGCGTTCCTCTCGTCGTTGACCAGGAAGCTTAAGGCCGACGGCACACTTGGCAACCCGCAAAAACTCCTGCAGATTGCCGACGTCGTCACCCAGAACCTTACTGTCGACGAGGGTCTCGCGTCCGTTCCTTCGCTGCTGACAATCGGGGGACGCCTCAAAGACATCGACGTGTCCAAAGTGGCGTTCGTTTCGGTGCCCACCCAGCCAGCGGCGGTGGACCCAAACCGCTTGGAACTTGTAGAGCCCCAAGCGTCGCAGCTGTTTGCCGCGCTGCGCGCTGACCTGGATCTGACCACCCCCGGCGCAACGTCGAGCCCGGCTGCCAGTGCATCATCGCAACCGCCAGTCGCCGCTCCTCCCGCTCCCGCGTACAACAAAGCCATCCAACCTGTGGCGGTTGCAAACGGCAGCGGCGTCGCAACCCGCGGCCAGGAACTGACGGCGGCCTTGGCTGCCAACGGTTTCACGGACTCCGTGGCCTACCTTGCTAATCCGGTGGACCAGACGGTGGTGTACTACGGTGCGGGGTTCGCGGACGTCGCCACCGACGTGGCAGCCCTGTTCAAGATACCGGCCGCGCAGGTGAAACAGGCTCCCGCGGTATCCGGGGTCCAGCTGTCCGTGGGCACGGACTTCCTGACTGGGACGGCCTATGGCACGGCATCCGTTCCTGCGAACGTTGTCAACCAAACGGCCAACGATGCCGTGTGCCAACAGGTCAACCCGCTGAACATCACGCAGTAGTGCTGAAGCCTGTGCCCACCAGGCCCGGCCTGGTGGGCACAGGCTGCCTACCAGATGCTGACCCTGTCAGCGGGCTCCATCCACATTCCGTCCTCGGGCGCCACGTTGAACGCTTCATGGAAGGCGTCGAGGTTTCGGGCGATGGCGTTGGTCCGGAACTCGTTGGGTGAGTGCGGATCCGTAGCCAGCCTGCGAATGGCTTCTTCGGTGCGGATGACCTGGCGCCAACCCGCTGCCCACGACATAAAGAACCGTTGAGGGCCGGTGAAGCCATCAAGAACCTCCGGCTGCTTTCCGTCCAGGCTGAGCATATAAGCCTTATATGCGATGGTCAGGCCTCCCAGGTCCCCGATGTTCTCGCCTAGCGTCAACTTTCCGTTCACTTTGTGATCCGGCGCCGCGTAGGGGGAGAGGGCGTCGTACTGAGACACAAGCTTGGCGGTACGGGTTTCGAACGCGGCGCGGTCCGAGTCCGTCCACCAGTTCCGCAGCGCTCCGCTCCCGTCGAATTGGGACCCTTGGTCATCGAATCCGTGGCCGATCTCGTGGCCGATGACCGCGCCGATACCGCCGTAATTCACGGCGTCATCGGCGTCGGCGTTGAAAAACGGCGGCTGCAAAATCGCTGCGGGAAAAACGATCTCGTTCAGCATGGGGTGGTAGTAGGCGTTCACCGTCTGTGGGGTCATCAGCCACTTGTTGAGATCCACCGGCTTGCCGATTTCGTCCAGGTGCCTGTCGACGTCGGCATTGTGGGCACGCTCGACGTTCCCCAGCAGGTCTGCCGGGTCGATACGCACGTCCGAATAGTCGATCCACTGGTCGGGGAACCCGATCTTCGGGCGGAATGCCTGCAATTTCTTGAGGGCCTCCGCCTTGGTTTCTTCACCCATCCAATCCAGGGACGAGATGCTGTCGCGATAGGCGGCGATCAGGTTGGCGACCAGGGTCTCCATCCGCGCCTTGTGACCCTCGGGAAAATGCCGCTGGACGTAAATCTGGCCCACGGCCTCGCCTAGCGCAGCTTCGACGACGGCGACGCCCCGCTTCCAGCGTTCCTTGTTCCGCGGCGTGCCGGTAAGCGTTGTGCCGTAAAAGTTGAAGTTGGTCTCCACGAAATCGCTGGACAAGTACGGAGCAGCGGAGCTGATAACCCGCAGCACAAGCCATTCCTTCCAGGTGGACAGCGGCTGGGACTCAAGCAACTCCGCGGCCCCGGCAAAGAAGTCCGGGGTGCTGACTACCAGCTCGGAACGCTTGTCGCTGTCGATGCGCGCGGCCTCGAACCACGTGTCCAGGAGCGGGAACAGGGCTGTCGCTTCCTCAGCGGATTTGAGATTGTATGTCTTTTGCGGGTCGCGCAAGGTGACGTTGTCCCAGTGATGTGAGGCCAGCGCCGTCTCCAGTGCGACGATGCGTTCCGACGCGCCTTCGGGGTCAGGGACGGCTGCCAACGTCAGCAGCCGCGAAATGTACTCGCCGTAGGCCGAGACAACGGGGGCAAACTTGTCATCCCGGTAGTAGGACTCGTCCGGAAGACCTAAGCCACCCTGGCCGATATAGAGAAGAATACGTTCAGGGTTGCCGGCGTCGGGGGCCGGGTAGATCGAGAACAATCCGGAGACGTCCGCCCGGAACAGTTTGCCCACCAGGGCGGCCAGTTCCGCAGACGATTCCACCGAACGTACCTCTTCGAGACGGCCCTTGATGGGTGTCATTCCCTTTTCTTCCGCCGCGGCCTCGTCCATGAAACTGGAGTAAAGCCCGCCAATTTGCTGTTCGACTCCGGTTGCTGCCGCACCCTTGGCCGCAGCTTCCTCGATGATCGACCTAACAGCCAATTCGGCGCCATCGCGCAATGCGGTGAAAGTTCCCTCAAGAGCTCGGTCGTCGGGAATTGAGGTGCTGTTCAACCAGGCACCATTGACGTGCTGGTAGAGGTCGTCCTGGGCGCGGACGCCAGGATCGATGTTGGAAAGAGTAATCCCCGACTGTGGCACTGTGGCTCCTCGTGTACCGTGCAGCGGCGTTGCCCCGCTGCCGCGTCTGCATGGTGGACGTTGCTAGAGGTGTTGCACTGTCATCATACGCACCGTGCTACTCTGGCCATGTGCGTGCGGGAATGCTTCTTCTTAGCTGCCGCGGCGAGGCCTGAAAGCTATCTGACGCTGGGCCATCCTCGCCGCGGAGTTTCGGTGTGCCCGGCTAAGCTTTCCAATAGTTCTTAGAGAAAAGGCCCACGCCATGCGTAATGCACAAAAGCCCTCCGGTATGCCCACCCATCGCTACCTGCCGTTCCAAGACCAGATCACTGTCGACGTTCCGGACCGTACTTGGCCTGACAAGGTCATCACCAAGGCTCCGCGCTGGTGCGCCGTTGATTTGCGGGACGGCAACCAGGCCCTGATAGACCCCATGAGTCCCGCCCGCAAGCTGAAGATGTTCCAGTTGCTGGTCAAAATGGGCTACAAGGAGATCGAGGTTGGCTTTCCCTCTGCATCGCAGACAGACTTCGACTTCGTCCGCCAGCTCATCGAAGGTGGCCACATCCCGGACGACGTCACCATCCAGGTATTGACGCAGGCACGTGAGCACCTCATTGAACGGACCTACGAGTCCTTGGTGGGGGCAAAACAGGCCATCGTGCACCTGTATAACTCCACATCGGTGTTGCAGCGCCGTGTCGTCTTCAACCAGGACGAAGACGGCATCCTGGACATCGCCTTGCAAGGCGCCCGGCTCTGCAAGAAGTACGAGGAAACCCTCGCGGACACCCACATCACGTACGAATATTCGCCGGAGTCCTTCACGGGAACAGAACTCGAATATGCGGCACGGGTGTGCAATGCCATCGCCGACATCTTTGAGGCCTCTGCCGACAAACAAGTCATCATCAACCTGCCCGCCACCGTGGAAATGGCGACCCCCAACGTTTATGCCGATTCCATCGAATGGATGCATCGGAAC
Source organism: Arthrobacter sp. SIMBA_036 (assembly GCF_046535135.1). Lineage (NCBI taxonomy): Bacteria > Bacillati > Actinomycetota > Actinomycetes > Micrococcales > Micrococcaceae > Arthrobacter > Arthrobacter sp. SIMBA_036. Next base: position 46,274 of record NZ_JAWRXG010000008.1, on the reverse strand, counting down.
CTGCACCCGCGCGAAGGCATCATCATCTCCCTGCACCCCCACAATGACCGTGGCACGGGTGTCGCTGCTGCTGAGCTCGGCTACCTGGCCGGTGCTGACCGTATTGAAGGCTGCTTGTTTGGCAACGGCGAGCGTACGGGCAACGTGGACCTGGTGACGCTGGGGCTGAACATGTTCGTGCAAGGCGTCGACCCCATGATCGACTTCTCGGACATCGACGAAGTGCGGCGCACGGTGGAGTACTGCAACCAGTTGCCTGTTCCGGAACGGTCGCCCTATGGCGGCGACCTCGTCTTCACGGCATTTTCCGGATCCCACCAGGATGCGATCAAGAAGGGCTTTGAAGCCCTCGAAAAGGACGCCGCAGCAGCAGGCAAGGCCGTGGAAGACTTCACGTGGCAGGTCCCGTACCTGCCCATCGATCCCAAGGACCTGGGCCGCAGCTACGAAGCCGTGATCCGCGTCAACTCGCAATCGGGCAAGGGTGGCGTGGCGTACCTGCTGAAAAACGAGCACAACCTGGACCTGCCGCGCCGGGCCCAGATCGAGTTCTCAGGAGTGATCCAGCGCCGCACCGATGCTGTTGGAGGTGAGGTAAGTGGCAGTCAGCTGTGGCAGATGTTCCAGGACGAGTACCTGCCATCACCTGAAAAGGAAGCGCAATGGGGCCGTTATTCCTTGGGCAGCGTCAGCACCGAAACCGATGAGTCGGGCGCGATGACGATGACCGCGAACCTGCGCATCGATGGTGTGGAAGTCCGCCGAACCGGGCACGGCAATGGTCCGATCGCTGCATTGCTGGACATCCTGCACCACGACGGCGTGGATGTCCGCGTCCTCGACTACAGCGAGCACGCCCTCTCCGAGGGCGGGAGCGCCAGTGCAGCTGCATACGTGGAGTGCGCCGTTGGTGACCGCGTCCTTTGGGGCGTCGGGATCGATCCCAGCACTACCACGTCCTCACTGAAGGCCCTGATTTCGGCCGTCAACCGGGCCGTTAGGGACGCGCAGGCATAGGGTCATTCCCGGACCGCCGTGTGGTGACGGGAAATACCGTCTCCACACGGCGAAACTGCCGGTTCCTTTGTCCCTGTAGTGCGAAGATTAGTTGTGGCCAATCCGTCTTTTGCAGCCCGGTCCTACCGGGATGATGCCGTGGTGCTCCGTACCCACAAGCTGGGGGAAGCCGATCGCATTATCACTTTGCTGACCAAGCATCATGGCCAGGTTCGTGCGGTGGCGAAGGGTGTGCGGAGGACTACCAGCCGGTTCGGCGCACGTTTGGAACCATTCATGGTCGCTGACTTGCAGCTCGTCGCTGGACGCACGTTGGATATCGTGACGCAAGCGGTTGCGAAGGGGGCCTACGGGACCAGTATCGCGGCCGACTACGGGCGGTTCACCGTCGCTGCGGCAATGACGGAGACCGCGGAGAAGCTTACGGATGTTGACGCGGAGTCGGGAACTGCACAATACACCCTGCTGGTCGGGGCTTTGGCCGCATTGAGCCGCTCCGACCACCCACCGGAACTGATCCTGGACTCGTATCTCTTGCGGGCACTTTCAACCGGTGGGTGGGCGCCAAGCTTTACCGATTGTGCCCGGTGTGGACGCCCGGGGCCCCATACGGCTTTCGCTGCACCCCTGGGCGGCATGGTGTGCAACGACTGCAGGCCACCGGGTTCCCCTGCACCCGCTCCCGAGACGGTAGGTTTGCTCGGTGCCTTGCTGACTGGCAACTGGTCTGTGGCCGATGTTTCTGATGCACGGCACAGACGCGAAGCGGCCGGGCTGGTGGCAAGCTATTTGCAATGGCATTTGGAACGGGCCGTCAAATCACTCAAACATGTGGAGCGTAGCTGACTGTGGCACTTGGAAAGAAGACTAAGGCACGCGCGCCCAGGACGAACCCGGTCATTGCGCCCTACAAGCATCCCTCCGGTGCTGAGCCGCCGCGTATTCCCAGCGAGCTGATCCCGCAGCATGTAGCTATCGTCATGGACGGCAATGGCCGTTGGGCAAATCAGCGTGGCCTGCCGCGCATCGAGGGCCACAAAGCAGGGGAGCCTGCGTTGCTGGACGTGATGGCCGGAGCCATAGAACTCGGCATCAAGTACGTGAGCGTCTACGCCTTTTCCACGGAGAACTGGCGGCGGTCGCCCGAGGAGGTGCGCTTCCTGATGGGATTTAACAAGGACGTGCTACGGCGCCAGCGCAACCAGCTCGACGAATGGGGCGTCCGCATCCGCTGGGCCGGCCGGCGGCCCAAGCTATGGGGCTCGGTCATCAAGGAGTTGGAAGACGCTGAAGACTACACACGCGCCAACGAGACCTGCACGCTAACCATGTGTGTTAATTACGGCGGCCGCGCTGAAATAGCCGACGCCGTTGCAGCGATAGCGCGCGACGTCGCCGAAGGGCGGCTCAAGCCGGGTTCGGTGTCCGAGAAGACAATCCAGAAGTACTTGGACGAGCCGGACTTGCCGGACGTGGACCTGTTTTTGCGTAGTTCGGGCGAGCAAAGGCTCTCCAACTTCCTCCTGTGGCAATCCGCTTACGCCGAGTTTGTCTTCATGGATACCCTGTGGCCGGATGTTGACAGGCGCACGCTGTGGGACGCCGTCGAAATCTATGCCAAACGTGACCGCCGATATGGGGGAGCGGTGGACGCCGCAACCGCAGTTGGTTAGCAGGCTTGTGTTACTACTGAAGGAAGCTCTTCACCCAGCGCGCCACGCGCGCGTATGCGTCCCCGCGAACGTTCGGCGCTGACAGGAAAACGTCATGTAGGGCGCCGTCGATCCGCTCGATGGTGACCGTTTTGCCTAGCGACATGGCACGCAGGCCGATAAGCCTTACGTCCAAGACCGCATCCGAGCGTCGCATGGACTCGTTCCACACCATGCCTGTGGAACTGCCTGCGGAGATCAGCACCAACACCGGGATTTCCAAACCCAGGCCCCGGGCTACTTCGGCGTGACCGGCAAAGACGGCTCGGAGCCACCCCACCCTCACCGGGAACGCAAAAGGTGGCCGAAGCTTCTGGTCCAAGGCCCATTCTCCGTCGGCCGAATCACTGATGCTGCGAAAGTAGAATCCCCGTTGTGGCAAGCGAAGGACCGCTTCGGGCCTGATGCTTGCAGCGGGCGCCAAGAGGGCATGCGCCACCCGTCGAACCAAGGCACCCCCATGCATCTCCAACCAGGGACTGTCGAGGATCAACCCGTGAAGGCGCCCAGGGTGGCGGCTTGCCCACAGGGCGGCTATCAGCCCTCCGGTTGAATGACCCATCAAGATCACGCCCGCCGGTGCCGCAGCGTCTCGGTCTTCCTGCACCGTTTCGATGGCCCAGCCGATCTCGGCGTCGTAATCAGCCAGGTCCGCGACATATCCCGCCGTGATTCCCGGCTCTATGTTGCGCCCATGGTTGTGCAGGTCCAAGGCGTAGAAATCGTAGCCCTGCGCGTCCCAAAACCCTGCCAGCTCCGTGTTGAAGAAGTAGTCACTCCAGCCATGGAGGAACAACACGGCAGTGGAATGCCTGGGGCTGCGACCGCCGGACCTGTACCTGACCAGCGTGGCGCGGCGGATTCCACCGTCAGGTGCCGGCGACTCATACCGGTAGGCCTCGAAGCCAGGTCCCAAGATGTCTTCAGTCCAGCCCATGGTCCCAGCCTAGGTGCTGGCTGCGGCATCCCGGCCTGCCGCCCTCGCGGAGAACAGGCATCCACCCAGGAACGTCCCTTCCAGTGCCCGGTACCCGTGAATGCCACCCCCTCCAAAGCCTGCAGCTTCTCCTGCCGCGTACAGCCCCGGGATGGGATCCCCGGCAGCATCCATTACCCGCGATCTCAGGTCCGTCTGGAGGCCCCCGAGGCTCTTTCTGGTCAGTACTGATAACCGGATGGCTAGCAGTGGTCCGTGGGCAGGGTCCAGGAGCTCGTGCGGGGGAGCAACCCGCATCAGTCGGTCTGTGGCGAAGCGGCGGGCTGCCCGGATGGCGGTAAGCTGTGGATCCTTGCCCAGACCGGAGGAGACCTGCCGATCGCGGGCACGGATCAGTGACTCCACAGAATGCGCGTCCAGCAGATTATTTCCAACCAACGCGTTCATCTTGGAGACCAGCTCGGGCACGGATCCCGCCTGGAGGAAGTCCACGCCGCGATCCAGGAAACGCTGGATGGGCGTATCACTGCCGGGCCTGAGACGTGAGAAGAGCATCTGCACACTCTGCCCCGTAAGGTCCGGGTTCTGTTCAGACCCGGACAGGCCAAGTTCCCTAAGCGCGATGGTCCGGTCGAGAACGAACCACGAGTAGGGATGACCCGATGCAATGATGTGTCGAAGTGCGCCAAGGGAGTCGAAGCCCGGGAAAAGCGGTGCGGGAAGTTGATGCCCTTCAGCATCCAGCCATAACGACGACGGGCCGGGCAGGATGCGGATGCCGTGGAGTGGCCAAACAGGGGCGTAGTTGTGGATGCCCTCAGGGTAGTGCCACATGCGGTCGCCGTTGATAAGGGCCCCGCCCTCTGCTTCCACGCCCGGGAGGAATTCGCCATCAACGGAGGAAGGCACACCGCAGAGCATCTCCGCAGGGGCGGCGGCCCCCGGCCACTGCCGGCGCACAGTCGCGTGATTGCCTCCGATCCCACCCGTGGACACAACGACGGCGCCCGCTGTGGCACGGAAGTGCCCGGTGACAGCCCTCGACGAGGCCTCGCCGCGTGCCGCCGTCGACAGTTCCAAAACATCGCCGGCAACGCCCACCACGCGGCCATTGGTTTTCGTCAGCGCACGGGCCCGATGGCGGAAGTGCAGGGTGACCCTTCCGGCGTCGACCCCTTCCTGCACCTTCGCCACAAACGGCTTGACCAATGCAGGACCAGTACCCCAAGTGACATGAAAGCGCGGAACCGTGTTGCCGTGGCCGGTTGGCCCGTAACCGCCACGCTCGGCCCATTGGACCAGGGGAAAGAATCCGACGCCGAGGCTCCTGAGCCATGACCGCTTTTCTCCTGCCGCGAAGTGGACGTATGCTTCGGCCCACTTCCGCGCGAGCGAGTCCTCCGGCCGGTCGAAAGCCGCGGAAGACAGCCAGTCGGAAAGGGCGAGCTCCGCGCTGTCCTTCACGCCTAATCGTCGCTGCTCGGGTGTGTCGACCATGAACAGGCCTCCGAATGACCAATGGGCTTGGCCACCCAAAGAAGCTGCTGGCTCTTGGTCGAGGATGGCAACGCGCTTGCCAGCGGCGTACGCGTGGGCTGCAGCAACCAGTCCGGATAATCCGGCACCAATCACCACTACGTCCGCATCGATCCTGCTCCCTGCATGATCTGCGTCACCATTGAGTCCGGGCATGGCTACATGCTAGCGGCATCCCCGTACATGGGTTTGGTGTGGGGTCCGTAAGCGGGAAAACTAGGAGCATGCGTGTATACCCCACCTTCTTCAAGTTGGCCTTCTCATGGATGGATGCCGAAAAAGCCCACAGGATCGGTTTCCAAGCCATCCGCGCGGCCCACCGGTCCGGTGCAGGCCGCATCCTGGCGAGGATCACCCAGCCCGAGTCCTGCCTTCGGACCGAGGCGTTCGGACTTACCTTCCCCTCCCCGTTTGGGCTGGCGGCAGGTTTCGACAAGGAAGGGCATGGCATCGAGGCGCTCGTCGAGTTGGGTTTCGGCCATGTTGAAGTGGGGACCATCACCGGCCAACCGCAACCGGGCAACGACAAGCCACGCCTCTTTCGACTGGTTGAAGATCGGGCGGTCATCAACCGCATGGGATTTAACAACGACGGCGCTGCCGCCGTTGCGCCGCGGCTCAAGTCTGCCCGGGCTGCTTTGCAGCGGACGCACCCTGACGTGCGCCCGGTGATCGGCGTCAACATCGGCAAAACCAAAGTTGTCGAGCTTGAGGACGCAACCGAGGACTACCTGGCCAGTGCCCGGAGCCTGGCTCCCGCGGCCGACTACCTGGTGGTCAATGTCAGCTCGCCCAACACGCCGGGCCTCAGGCTCCTGCAGAACGTCGAAACCTTGCGCCCGTTACTGCGCGCCGTCGGCGACTGCGCCGATGAAGCGGCCGGACGCCATGTTCCGCTGCTGGTCAAAATCGCGCCGGACCTGGACGACGCCGACGTCGACGACGTCGCAAGGCTCGCTTTGGACCTCAAATTGGATGGCATCATTGCCACCAACACCACGATTTCCCGCAAAGGCCTGACCTCAGATGCGCACAAGGTGCAGGCACTGGGGGCCGGCGGCCTCTCAGGTGCGCCGCTGAAGGGCCGTTCTTTGGAGGTCTTGCGAAGGCTGAAGAGTGCGGTGGGGGACAATCTCGTCCTCATTGCAGTGGGTGGAGTCGAGTCCGTCCAGGATGTCCAGGACAGATTGGATGCAGGTGCAACCCTGGTACAGGGCTACACCGCGTTTCTCTACGAAGGGCCGTTCTGGGCTGCCCGCATCAACAAAGGGCTGGCGAAGATCCGCAAACGCGGCGCCTGATATGGCATACGAAAAGACCCTGGACCGGCGGTCCAGGGTCTTTTGCTGCGTGTGGGGTCTACGGCTAGGGAGGCTCCCTTAGCCGGGGTGCTGGTCCCTTAGCCCGGGTACTGGCCGCGCTTGACCAGTGGCTTGGGAAGGCGGAGCTTCCTGAACTGAAGGGAACGCATGCAGCCGTACCAAATGGTGCCGCGTTCCACCTGGCCAAACTTGGCCGTGAGCCGCTTGCGCAGTTGCCGCGACAGGATGAAGGCATCGACAAAAACGGCGAGGAACATGACCCAGAAGGCGACAAGGACGTAACTGATCCCCACACCGTTGGAGGGGATGACCAGCGTGATTACCACGAACAGCAGCGCGCCGAACATCAAGTATTCGCCCAAGCTAAAGCGTGCATCGACAAAGTCCCGGGTGAAACGTTTCTGGGGTCCCTTGTCCCTGAGGGGCAGGAACTTCTCGTCACCGGTGTCCAGCGCCCGACGCATTTTTTGACGTTGGTCCTGAATGGCGACACGCTCGGCTTCTTTCGAAGCTTTCCGGTCAGTCTGGACCAGCGGACGTTTGCGGGCCGCTTCCTGAACCTTCCGTTTGGGCGTGGGGGAGCCCTTTCCAGGGCCCGTCTCCGAGGCGGCATACGCCTGGTCTACTACTGATTGAGCGCTGGGCTCTTCCTTTTTGCGTCCGAACACCCATACAGAATACCCCGCAGGAAGGTGGCGCAGGTTACGCGTAGCCGGTCAGGTGGCGCTCATCCAACAGCCCGGCCCAGCCAAGCACGGGGGACGCGCGGCGGTAAAGTGTGGGCCATGACTTCAGCACGCGGAGAGATCCCGCAGAACAAGCACAGCAATTCCGGTGACACGCCAGTAGAAGCGCTTGCCGCCGCCGTCGAGGCGTCCTTCGAAACCACCCTGGCTTCACTCAAAGACTTGGTCGGTATACCGGGTATCGCCTGGGCCAGCTTCGATCCCCGGGAACTCGACAGGAGCGCCGAAGCAGTGGCCGCACTGGCCACGGCCGCCGGCATGGAAGAGGTCCGTATCCTCCGTTGCGACAAAGCGGACGGCACGCCCGGCGGTCCCGCCGTCGTTGCACGACGCCCGGCCGCCGTCGGCAAGCCGACCATCCTGCTCTATGCCCACCATGACGTGCAGCCGCCTGGTGATCCTGCCCTATGGATGTCTGAGCCGTTCGTGGCCGAAGAGCGAGAAGGGCGGCTGTACGGTCGTGGCGCCGCCGACGACAAAGCCGGCATTATGGCCCACCTGGCTGCGTACGCAGCAGTGACAGAAGTTCTCGCCGACGACTTCGGCCTGGGGGTGACGTTCTTTTTCGAAGGCGAAGAGGAAGCAGGATCACCGACGTTCAGGACGTTCCTCGAAGAGCATCAGGAACTGCTCCGGGCCGATGTCATAGTTGTCGCCGACTCCAGCAACTGGAAGGTCGGCGTGCCCGCGCTGACCACGAGTCTGCGTGGGCTGGTGGATGGAACGTTCGAAGTGCGGGTCCTGGACCACGCCGTCCACTCCGGAATGTTCGGAGGCCCTGTGCTGGATGCGCCAACCCTCCTGTCCCGCCTGATTGCCACCCTCCACGATGATGAGGGAAATGTGGCGGTGCCCGGCCTGGTGTCCCGGGACGATGTGGCGGTCGATGTGGATGAAGCCGATTATCGTGCGGATGCCTCAGTGCTCGACGGCGTGAGGCTCGCCGGGAGCGGGACGATCGCTTCCCGCATGTGGACGAAGCCCGCGCTTTCCATTATCGGTATGGACGTCCCGGCAGTGGATGTAGCCTCGAACACCTTGATTCCTGCTGCACGGGCCAAGTTCAGCATGCGTCTGGCCCCCGGCCAGGATCCCGATGCCGCCATGGACGCCCTGAGGGAGCACCTCCTGGCCAACGCTCCCTTCGGCGCGAAAGTGACATTCGCCCCGGGGGAGCGGGGTACTGCCTTCTCCACCGATACCACTTCACCAGCCGCGCGCGTGGCTCTTTGGGCGTTGGAGGAGTCTTGGGGAGTCAAGGCTGTGGAGATGGGCATCGGTGGTTCCATTCCCTTTATTGCAGACCTCGTGGACATCTATCCGGAAGCGCAAATCCTGGTGACCGGCGTCGAGGATCCCGATTCCCGGGCCCATAGCGCCAATGAGTCGCTGCACATCGGAGATTTCCGCCACGCGGTCCTCGCGGAGGCGCTGATGCTTGCACGGCTCAACGCATCCGGGCTCGGCGAATAGACTCCAGCCAGGTGGGAACAAGTAGTGGCAGCACACGGTTACGCCAAGAGTTATAGCTAGGCGTCCGCGCGACGTAGCATATAGGTATAACCCGTACGTAATTTGGGTAAGGGCAGGCAGTGCTCCGACACTGTTGCCAAAAGCTTCATAAGAAGGTAGGCCAATGAGCACTGCAACCAACGAAAACAGCACCGGAGCGCAGGTCATTACCGGCGATGAGCTCCCCACGCACGAGGTCGCCCTGACCGACGTCGCGGCAGGCAAGGTCCGCAGCCTCCTGGAGCAAGAGGGCCGGACGGACCTGCGCCTGCGGGTCGCAGTGCAACCCGGCGGTTGCTCCGGCCTGATCTACCAGCTCTACTTCGATGAGCGCCTGCTCGACGGCGATGCCGTGCGTGACTACGACGGCGTCGAGGTAGTAGTGGACAAGATGAGCGTGCCCTATCTCAGTGGCGCCAGCATCGACTTCGAGGACACGATCTCAAAACAGGGTTTCACCATCGACAACCCCAATGCGGGTGGCTCGTGCGCCTGCGGCGATTCGTTCCACTGACGTAGGTCATTGCCCCATGTCGGCGCCGTTTCCTGACCGTTATATCGCCTCGGGAGCCACGGCGCCGACATGTGCGCAAAAACCGCTTCGTAGCGGTAAGCTCTACATCGGGTAGTAAAACTTTTAGTGTGCCCGGTTGGCCTCCGGCCTGCCGGGAGATAGCAACAAGAGGAAGGGCCGTCTGTGAGTTCGCAGAACCGAACCGGCAGCCGACGCGTAAAGATCACCTCGATCACTGGCTTGGCAGTTGCCGGCGCGTTGGTTTTGACCGGATGTTCACCAGAGGTAGAGAAGGGTTGGCTGCCGACAGAGCGCGGCACTACCGACCACACCGACCGGATCATGGACCTCTGGGTCAACTCATGGATCGCCGCCTTGGCAGTGGGCATCATCACTTGGGGTCTCCTGGTTTGGTGCATCATTGCCTACCGTCGCCGCAAGGGCACCACGGGTTTCCCCAAGCAGTTGAGCTACAACCTGCCGCTCGAGGTCTTCTACTTGACCATCCCGCTCTTCATGGTGTTGGTGTTCTTCTACTTCACCGACCAGGATCAGCGCGCCATCGATGACCGATCGCAGCCGGCCGACGTCGTCGTTGACGTCCGCGGCAAGCAGTGGGCTTGGGACTTCAACTACAAAAAGGGCCAGGTCATCACTGAAGACCTGCACGAGGCCGGTGTCCAGGCACACCTGACGGGTAACGACGTCAACAAGGACCTCCTCCCCACGTTGTACTTACCGGTCAACAAGTCCGTGGACCTGGAACTCAACTCTCGCGACGTCATCCACTCTTTCTGGGTTCCCGCCTTCCTCCAGAAGCGCGACATGATTCCAGGTAAGACGAACTACATCAGGTTCACTCCCACCAAGGAGGGCACTTACGATGGCAAGTGCGCTGAACTTTGTGGCGAGTACCACTCCGAAATGCTCTTCCGTGTCAAGGTTGTCTCCCAGTCTGAGTTCCAGGCTCACATGGACGATCTCCGCAAGGCAGGCAACACGGGTCTCCTCGGTGCGGACTACGACCGCAACCCGGACCTGACCACCACGCAGACCAAGTAAGGGGAGCGACGTGGCTACGTACACTCAATCCGCCGGGGTCCTTGAGACTCCAGTAGTTCCAAAGTCCAAGGGGCGCATCGTCGTCAACTGGATCACCTCCACGGACCACAAGACCATCGGGTACATGTACCTGATCGCATCGTTCGTCTTCTTCTGCCTTGGTGGCGTGATGGCGCTGCTGATCCGCGCTGAACTCTTTGAGCCGGGTATGCAGATCCTGCAGACCAAGGAACAGTACAACCAGTTGTTCACGATGCACGGCACCGTGATGCTCCTGATGTTTGCTACGCCCCTCTTCGCAGGCTTCGCAAACGTGATCATGCCTCTCCAGATCGGCGCGCCCGACGTCGCCTTCCCGCGACTGAACGCCTTGGCTTTCTGGTTCTTCCTTTTCGGTTCCACCATCGCCGTCTCCGGATTCATTACTCCGCAGGGTGCAGCGTCCTTTGGTTGGTTTGCCTACGCTCCCTTGTCCGACACCACGTTCAGCCCGGGTGTTGGCGGTGATTTGTGGGTCTTCGGGCTTGCGCTGTCCGGTTTCGGAACCATCCTTGGTGCGGTCAACTTCATTACCACCATCATCTGCATGCGTGCCCCCGGCATGACCATGTGGCGCATGCCGATCTTCACGTGGAACACCCTGGTGACCGCGATCCTGGTACTCATGGCCTTCCCGCCGCTTGCAGCTGCTTTGTTCGCACTTGGCGCTGACCGCCGGTTCGGGGCGCACATTTTCGACCCGGCCAACGGTGGCGCCGTGCTGTGGCAGCACCTGTTCTGGTTCTTCGGACACCCTGAGGTTTACATCATCGCCCTGCCGTTCTTTGGCATCGTGTCCGAGATCTTCCCGGTCTTTAGCCGCAAACCGATCTTTGGTTACAAGGGTTTGGTCTACGCGACAATTGCCATTGCAGCGCTGTCCGTCACCGTGTGGGCACACCACATGTATGTCACCGGCTCCGTGCTCCTGCCGTTCTTCTCCTTCATGACCATGTTGATCGCCGTACCTACCGGCGTGAAGTTCTTCAACTGGATTGGAACCATGTGGCAGGGTTCGATCACCTTTGAAACTCCGATGCTCTGGAGCATTGGGTTCCTGGTGACCTTCCTCTTTGGCGGCCTCACCGGCATCATCCTCGCCTCACCGCCGCTTGACTTCCACGTTTCGGACTCCTACTTCGTGGTGGCCCACTTCCACTACGTGGTGTTTGGCACCGTGGTGTTCGCAATGTTCGCCGGCTTCTATTTCTGGTGGCCAAAGTGGACGGGCAAGATGCTCAACGAGCGTCTCGGCAAGATCCACTTCTGGTTGTTGTTCCTGGGCTTCCACGGAACCTTCCTGATCCAGCACTGGCTTGGCGTTGAAGGTATGCCGCGGCGTTACGCTGACTACCTTCCGCAGGACGGTTTCACCTGGATGAACCAGTTCTCCACCATCTCTTCGTTCGTCCTTGGTGCCTCCCTCCTGCCGTTCTTCTGGAACGTCTACATCACGTGGCGCAGTGACAAGAAGGTCGAAGTTGATGACCCGTGGGGCTTTGGTGCCTCGCTGGAGTGGGCAACCTCTTGCCCGCCTCCTCGCCACAACTTCACCTCCTTGCCCCGCATTCGCTCCGAGCGCCCGGCCCTGGACCTGCACCACCCGGAACTCGCCCAGATCGTTACCGCCGGGGCTCCGTCTCCCGCAGCTGCCGCCTTGGGTAACGCCGACCAGAAGGACGTCCGAAAGTGAAAGTCGAATCATGGCTCTTCGGAGCCGGCATCTTCTTCTTCGTCCCCGTAGCTATTGTTTATGGCTTCCTGACCGGCTGGTCTGAGTGGGTAGGCATCCTCGGTATCTTGCTGGTGGGTGGGTTGGCCGGCATGATCGGCGCGTACCTGGGATTCACCGGACGCCGGGTTGGATTGCGCCCTGAAGACCGCGCCGACGCTGAGGTACACGAGGGCGCCGGCGAACAGGGGCATTTCAGCCCCTGGAGCTGGTGGCCGCTGGTACTGGGTATCTCTTGTGCAAGTGGGTTCCTTGGTTTGGCCATTGGCTTCTGGATCACGTTCATTGCAGCCGGGTTGGCTGTCGTAGCCCTCGTGGGATGGGTGTTCGAGTACAGCCGCGGCGATCACGCCCACTAGTAAGTTCTCTTCAATAGCGCGATGGGCCCCACCACTGGTGGGGCCCATCGACGTTTAAGGCTGCCGTTCGTGCCCTAGTTGAGTCCAGGACGCTCCAGGACCGCGGAGAGTGACCTCAGCGCGGCGGCAACATCGGACACGCTGGTAGGGCCAGGTAGGGCGTCAGGCGCAACCTCAAGCAGGACCTCGCATCCATGGCCAAAATCTTCACTCATTACTTCCAAGAGGGAGCGGGCGTCCACGGCTGATCCGTTTGGTTTCCGGATTGTCACCGGCAGTCCTGTGTCCGTGACTGCGCGGACGAAGATGGCAGCCGCCCGTGCGTGCAGGCCAAGGGCCGCAGCCACAATGGATCTTTGTTCGGGCAACACTGCTCCTCCGCTCGGGCGGTCCCGCCGCCACAATAAATTGACCTTACAAGCGTAGCCTTCGAGGTTTCCGTTGAACGAACGGCACCGCCACACTGGTCTAGACCTGTAGCCAGTGTGAACTACGCTTGAACCATGAGCGATCCTCTGCAGGACCAATATCGTGGCTGAAGCGGCGAACATTGCGGGCGACATTGACCGCACCAGCGCGACTCCCATCTACGTGCAACTCCGGGAGATACTGCGGTCTTTCATAGCGCAATCGTGCCCGCCCGGTTCTGCCCTTCCCTCGGAACGGGATCTTTCTGAGCGCTTCGGACTGGCGAGGATGACGGTCAGGCAAGCAATCGATGCCCTCGTTGGTGAAGAAGTCCTCGAGCGCGTTGTTGGACTGGGCACGTTTGTGAGGAAGCCCAAGTTGGACCTGCAGGTGAAGCTCACCTCCTACAGCGAAGAGATGCAACGGCGTGGCATGGTACCCGCTGCTAAGGTACTGAGTTTTGAGCAGATAGCCGCCAGTGCCTTTCTGGCTCGCGAACTGCAGCTCGAGGAGGGAACGCCCCTGGTTCGCTTCCGACGCCTCCTGCTGGCCGATAACGAGCCGATGAGTGTGGACGAGAACTTCATTCCGGCCCATCGGGTACCCGGTCTTTTGGATGAGGCACCGCCCACATCCCTATACAACATTCTCAGTGAGCGTTATGGACTGGTGATGGAATGGGGCGAGGACATGATCGAGGCCACGGCAGCCTCCCCGTCAACGGCCCGCCTGCTGAATGTCGATGTGGGGTCGCCACTGCTGAAGATCCAGCGCCATGCATTTGTTGCCAGGGCGATGGTGGACTATTCAGTGTCCTATTACCGCGCTGACCGATACAAGCTGTGGGTGCCGTTGCAGCGCCCGGGCGTCCGTCCCACCAGGAATTACGCTTCGGGATATCGCACCCATTAGTCAGCGCTTTGCGCGGACACATGAATGTCCTGGAGCGGGCAACTGAATGTACAGCAAAGGGGAAGGCCCAGTCCTTATGGACTGGGCCTTCCCCTTTTGGAAATGAGCTGGTTAGTGGCTCAGGCTCTTCTGGTCTGCGCCTGCTTCGATGGTCTCGTGGTGACCATGTGCGTGGGCTGCCTCGAGCTCGGCAGGTGTTGCCGGAGCAACCCTGTCCTCAAAGAACCACTTGGAAAGAGCCGCGCGTCGCTTCTCACTCCGCGTCACCACGCCGTGTCCGTTCGGCTGGGCCGGCAGGGGGAGCGGTGACTCGAATCCTACGAGCTTGTAACGCTTGTATTCATCCAAAGGCGCGTGCACCTCGATGAACTCACCGTGGGGAAGCCGGACGATACGGCCGGTTTCGCGACCATGAAGGGCGATTTCCCGGTCCTTACGCTGAAGTGCCAAGGCAACTCGTTTGGTAACGAAGAAGGCGATGAACGGTCCGACGAAGAACAGTGTCCGGAGCCAGTAGGTGACGTCGTTCAGCGAAACGCTGAAGTGCGTCGCGATAAGGTCCGAACCGGCGGCCGCCCACATGACGCAGTACCAGGTGAATCCTGCGACGCCGATGGCCGTACGGGTGGGAGCGTTCCGCGGACGGTCAAGAACGTGGTGTTCCCGGTTGTCTTTGGTGATCCAACGCTCGATCCACGGGTACGTGAACAACACGGTGAAGATGATGCCGGCCGGAACGAGCGCCGGGAGCAGGACATTCAACGTCAGCGTGTGTCCGAAGATGGTCTGCTCGACGTGCCAGCCGTTGATAACACCCGGCATGAGTCGGAGGGCACCATCAACGAAACCGATGTACCAGTCAGGCTGTGTTCCAGCGGAGACCGGGGAGGGGTCGTAAGGACCGTAGTTCCAGATCGGGTTGATCGTGAACGCAGCGGCCATGAGTGCCACGACGCCGAAGACGATGAAGAAGAATCCACCGGCCTTGGCAGCGTAAACGGGTCCCAGGGGGTATCCGACGACGTTCCCATCGTTGCGGCCCGGGCCGGGGTACTGGGTGTGCTTGTGGACCACAACCATGAAGAGGTGGATGACGATCATCAAAAGGATCAACGCCGGTACCAGCAGGATGTGGAGGACGTAGAGGCGCCCAATGATTGCCGTTCCCGGGAATTCCCCACCGAAGAGGAAGAACGAGATGTACGTTCCAATAATCGGGATGGACTTGATGACGCCGTCAATAATGCGCAGTCCGTTGCCGGACAGGAGATCATCAGGCAATGAATAGCCGGTGAAGCCGGCAGCCATCGAGAGGATAAGCAGGACACCGCCTACTACCCAGTTCATTTCACGTGGCTTGCGGAATGCTCCGGTGAAGAAGACGCGCAACATGTGAACGCTGAGCGATGCGACGAACAGCAGTGCAGCCCAGTGGTGCACCTGGCGCATGAACAGCCCACCGCGTACATCGAAGGAGATGTTCAGTGAGGAGTTGTAGGCCACCGACATATCCACGTTGTACAGCGGAGTGTAGGAACCTTGGTAGTGGGTTTCCGCCATGGACGGATCGAAGAAGAACGTCAGGAACGTACCTGACATCAGCAATATGACGAAGGAGTACAACGCCACTTCGCCGAACATGAATGACCAGTGGTCGGGAAAGACCTTGCGGCCAAACTCGCGCAGGATGCCGGAGCCGCCCACCCGCTCATCCACGAAGTTGGTGAAACGGCCAACTTTGGATTCCGGTACGAAGGGGGCTTCAGCTGTTGATGAGGCGCTCATGCTCGTCACGCTCCCAGTAACTCGGTCCTACAGGTTCTTTGAAGTCGCTGGTTGCGACGAGGTAGCCTTCAGCGTCAACTGCGATGGGCAGCTGGGGGAGCGGACGGCTGGCCGGTCCAAAGATGACCTTGCATTCCTGCGTGAGGTCGAACGTGGACTGGTGGCAGGGGCACAGAAGGTGGTGCGTCTGCTGCTCGTAGAGGGCAACGGGGCAACCGACGTGCGTGCAGATCTTGGAATACGCGACGATGCCGTTGTAGCTCCAGTTTTCCCTTCCCGCGGACGGGTTCAAGGAACTGGGATCGAGCCGCATGAGAAGGACTACGGCCTTGGCCTTGGCATTGAGCTTGCCTTCCGGAAGTTCGTTGAGACCTTCGGGAATGACGTGGAACGCTGAACCAATGGTGACGTCTGAGGCCTTGATGGGCGTGCCGTCGGGGTCGCGGGTCAGGCGCTTGAGCTTGCCGCCGTCGGGAGCCCACATGGTGTGTGCGAGCGTGTTGTCGGGACGGGGACCCAGGTCGCCGAAGACGGCCAACGCCGGAAGTGGTGCCAAGGCAATAGCGCCAAGAAGGGTATTGCGGATCAATGGCCTGCGCTTGATGCCGGTCTCTTCGACGATATCGTCAACGATGCGGACAGCCGCTTGGCGATCTTCCTCGGTGCGAATGGCATGGCGTTCCTCTGACACTTCGTGGTCGGGCATGAGGGCCTTGGCCCAGTGCACGATACCGGTGCCGATTCCGAGCATTGCAAATGCAGTACCGAGCCCCAGCAAGAGGTTCTGCGTACGGATCGTTGCAATGGTTGAATCCTTGCCCAAGTCGATGGCAAAGTACGCCACCAAGAAGACCAGCGTGCCAATGACAGAGATGCCAAACAGAATGGCTACCTGACGCTCCGCACGCTTTGCGGCTACCGGGTCCGTGTCAGCCAGGCGCAAACGATGCGGAGGAAGTCCAGGATCCTGGAATTTCTCCACCTCATTCTGACCAGCCGTAGCTACGGTGCCCGAGTGGTTCGGACTGCCGTCACTATGGTTGCCCATAATTCGCCTCATCCTTCTCTCGTTGTCTCGACCTGAGCCGAGTTAATTTTCAGTTCCAAACTGCTGTTGTTCCAGCAGAAGTTTTCTAATTGCCGGGAAAGGCTAGGACGTGCGGGACGTCAGCCAAATCGTAAAGGCGATGATGACGCCGAGTCCGGCCACCCAAACGAAGAGCCCTTCGGACACAGGGCCCAGGGAGCCGAGTTGGGCACCGCCCGGTGAACCGTTGGCATCAATGGTCTTCAGGAAGGTGATGATGTCGCGCTTGCCTTCAGGGGAGACGTTCGAGTCATTGAAGACGGGCATGTTCTGCGGTCCCGTTGCCATGGCTTCGTAGATGTGCTGGCTGCTGACATCGGACAAGGAAGGAGCGAACTTACCTTGGGTCAGGGCACCGCCTGCGGCTGCGGCGTTGTGGCACATGGCACAGTTCACACGGAAGAGCTCGCCGCCCTTGGCGGCATCACCCTTTCCGTCCAAGAGGCCGGCTTCCGGGATGGCCGGGCCTGCGCCCAGCGAAGCTACGTATGCTGCCAGCTGAGAGGTCTGCTGGTCGTTGAACTGCACTGGCTTCTGTTGGGCCTGTGGTCCGTTCATCTGCATGGGCATACGACCGGTTCCAACCTGGAAGTCAACCGCTGCGGCGCCGACGCCGACCAGCGAGGGCCCGTCTTTGGATCCGCTGGCACCCATGCCGTGGCAGGTGGCGCAGTTGGCGGCGAACAACTTGCCGCCCTGCTCTACGTCACTTGCGCTGGCAGTGGGGGTGTCGGCTTTGGCCTGGTTGACAGATGTGGCGACGGCGTACAGCCCACCAGTGAGGAGTAGGCCCATCAGCAACAGCGCAATGGCTGCCAGTGGGTGACGTCGCTTCTGCGATAGTGCCTTCACGTGGTGGTTCCTTTTTTCGATCCTGCGTCGGCTCTATGAGCCGCTTCTTGAAATTCTGCCTCTTGTAGAAAAAGAGTCAAGGCCGGGCTTACTTGAGGACGTAGATGACCAGGAAGAGGCCGATCCACACAACGTCGACAAAGTGCCAGTAATACGAGGTGACGATCGCTGACGTTGCCTCAAAGTGCCCGAACTTCTTGGCTGCGAAAGCGCGGCCGATGATGAACAGGAAGGCGATCAGTCCACCGATGACGTGGAGGCCGTGGAAGCCGGTGGTCATGAAGAAGGCGGATCCGTAGGCGTTGGCGGACAGCGTGACGTGCTCGGAGACAAGCATGGCGTATTCCGTTGTCTGGCCGGCAACGAAGAAGGCGCCCATCAAGAACGTCAGGGCAAACCACTCCGTCATACCCCAGCGGGTGAACTGCAGCAGCCTACCCCTGCGGCGCGGTTCGAGGCGTTCAGCGGCGAAAACGCCCATCTGGCACGTAAACGAACTCGCCACGAGGACGATGGTGTTCACCAGCGCGAACGGGAAGTTGAGCTTAGCTGTCTCTTCCGCCCACAAGGATCCTGAAGTGGACCGGAGGGTGAAGTACATGGCAAAAAGGCCGGCGAAGAACATCAACTCACTGGACAGCCAAACTACGGTTCCAACAGAAACCAAGTTGGGGCGGTTCAGCGTCGGGTGCGCCGGGGTACTGGGGGCATGGGTCGCAGATGTCACAAGGACATTATGTCTGTAAAAGTCCAGAGTTCCCAATGCAAACCACCGTTTGGGGGGACTTTTTCTACAAAGACGCGAAATCGCGCGGAAAAGTTCCCGCGTCGGTTCACATTCGTCACGGGCATGGCTACCTAGATAGCATCAGAGGGTGACTTCTCCGGCATCGGCACCCGCAGCCAGCAATACGTGGCCCGGGCTCATCTCTGCACTGATTAATGGCGACGACCTTGCGGTGGAGAACACCGAATGGGCCATGAACACGATCATGGCCGGCGAAGCGACTCCGGCGCAGATTGCCGGATTCCTGGTGGCGCTTCGCTCCAAGGGCGAAACGGTCGAGGAACTGGCCGGTCTCGTGGCGGCGATGGTGCAGAACGCCAACCCCATATCGATTTCCGGAGAAAAGCTGGACATCGTGGGCACCGGAGGCGACCGCCTCAATACCGTCAATATCTCGACGATGGCCGCGTTGGTCGCCGCCGGGGCGGGCGCAAAAGTGGTCAAGCATGGAAACCGGGCCGCGTCGTCGACGTCCGGTTCCGCGGACGTACTGGAGGCGCTGGGCGTCCGCTTGGACCTTTCCATTGATCGCGTGGCCCGCAACGCCGAAGAAGCTGGCATCACTTTTTGCTTTGCTCAGGTGTTCCATCCTTCGTTCCGGCACACAGCCGTGCCGCGCCGTGAGCTGGCCGTGCCAACTGCGTTCAACTTTTTGGGGCCGATGACCAACCCAGCGCAGGTGCAGGCTTCCGCCGTCGGTGTGGCGAACGCCCGCATGGCGCCCCTTGTGGCTGGCGTATTGGCCCGGCGGGGGAGCCGAGGCCTTGTTTTCCGCGGTGACGACGGCTTGGATGAGCTGACGCCGACCGGGCCGTCCACCGTGTGGGAGATCCGGAACCGTTCTGTCACGGAACAGGTTTTTTCGCCCACCGAGTTGGGGATTAAGGCGTCTACAGTGGCCGATCTCCGGGGTGGCGATGCTGCGGCGAACGCCGTCGTGGTCCGGGAAGTGCTGGACGGGAAGACGGGGCCCATACGCGACGCCGTTCTCCTGAACGCTGCAGCAGGCCTGGTGGCCGTGGACCTGAAGTCCGAGGGCAGCTTGGTTGACCGAATGCGGGCCGCCTATGCGCGCGCGGCAGAGTCAGTGGATTCGGGCCGGGCTGCGGAGGTCCTGAAGAAGTGGATTGAGCTCAGCCAAGGCTGAACCTCCTCCGGTACTTATTCGAAACCGAGTGCGAAAGCCGCGTCCAAGTCGTGTTGCGAGTAGGCACGGAACGCAATGTGGGTGGTGGTGTGGACTACCGAGGCCACCTTGGAAAGACGGTCGGCGATCACATCCGCAAGCTCTTCATGCTTGGTGACGCGAGCGACTGCAATCAGGTCCCATTCCCCGGTCACGGAGTAGACCTCGCTGATGCCCTGGATGGCTGAAATTTGCTCAGCAGTTTCCGGGATGCGTGAAGCATCGGTCTTGATCAGAACGAATGCAGTGATCACATGGAACCTTTCCGGGAGGGCATCATTGCGGTGTGTTTACAGCCTAGTCCATGGGGCTGCACGGGGATGGCGCAGGGGTCTACTCGGTGATGGTCAGGCCCTGCGCTGCCGCCTGCGCGACATCCGGATGACCAATGCGGTGACCGCTCGGTAACCCAAGAGGAACACTCCAAGGGAGATCAACGCAACGATCACGAACGCCAGCACCACAGTTTGGCCGGTGGCCGCCCTCAGCAGCATTCCAACGATGACGGCGCCGATCCAGATGCCTACCCCGGACGGCCAAAGGACCAACGGGGAACGCCATGCCCGCAGGGCTATCCATCCGATCGCGGCACCCGCCAGGAACGGCCAAGCCGTCGTGAAGGCACCCCCAATAATGTCGCCGCGAGCATGGGCTTCGCGGCCGATGGCGGCGAAGGCAAGGATCAGCAGGAGGTCCGCGACGGCGGCGTAGATCCCCGCTTTGAATGGTGATGTCATGACTTCGACCATAGCGGGGTGCTGGCCCCGGGACGAAGTTTGGACGCTACCGCCGTCGACCGTTGTGTGGGCGGGACGGCAGTATTAGCCTCGGACGGGGGGGACAACCGGGTCCCGACATGAATCGAGGAGCGGTAGATGCAGAAAATTTCCACCTGTTTATGGTTTGACGGACAAGCGGCCGAGGCCGCCGAGTTCTACACCTCGATCTTCGACAACTCGTCCATAGGGGAAACCGTGCTTGGACCTGACGGCAACGCCCTTACCGTTGGGTTCGAGATCGAGGGCAGGCAGTTCGTAGGCCTTAATGGTGGCCCCATCTTCACGTTCAATGAGGCCGTCTCGCTCGTGGTTAACTGTGATTCCCAAGAGGAAGTTGACCGTTATTGGGAGGCACTTTTGGTTGGTGGCCAGGAGAGTCAGTGCGGGTGGCTCAAGGATAAGTTCGGCTTGTCCTGGCAGATTGTCCCCACGGCCATGCCAACACTCCTCAATGGACCGGATCCTGAAGGGTCCCAGCGCGCCCTCGAGGCAATGATGAAGATGCGCAAGCTTGACATGGACCTTTTGCAAAAGGCCTACGACGGCGTTTGAAAAGCGTGTTTGAAAAGCGTGTTTGAAAAGGTGGGGACACGCAGCACCCGCCGCTGTTAGCATGACGGCACGGCCGCCACTGGCCCACGACAACCCGAGGAGATCTGACCGATGGCAACCCGCCTGAACCCCTATATCTCATTCCGTGACAACGCCCGCGACGCGATCACTTTCTACCAGTCCGTCTTCGGCGGGGAGCTGAATGTCAGCACTTTCGGTGACTTCCAGGCAAACGAGGACCCTGCGGAAGCTGACAAGGTGATGCATGCCATGTTGGTGGCGCCGAACGGCTTCACGCTGATGGCCGCGGATACACCCAGCAGCATGCAGCACAACCCCGGAGATAACATCTCCGTGTCCCTCAGCGGCGAGTCCTCGGATGACGCAGAGCTTCGTGACTACTGGGAAAAGCTTATCGACGGCGGCACGGTCACCATTCCGCTGGAGAAGGCGCCTTGGGGAGATGCCTTTGGCATGTGCGTGGATAAATTCGGCATCGCGTGGCTGGTCAACATCGCAGGGGCTCCCCAAGAAGATTGATCCGGCTATAGGTCCCTCCGTCCGTCCGTGGTGAGCCGAATACCCATGTGCTTTGGGGTACGGAGCACTATCGAGCGGTCCATGATCTCGGCGAAAGGCAATCTTTCGCCAAGCTGCCTCTCAAGTACTGTCATGTCTTCAACGCGACGAAGCCATACCGTCATGAGAATCGAATACATACCTGCCGTGGTTGCTACCAATCGCACTTCGTTGAGTCCGGTCAGTTTTCCTGCAACGTCTTCAACATGGGTTGCCGGCACGCGGAGGAAATACCATACGGCTAGCGGCCACGGCGTATAGGGCCGAGCCACTTCGAGGCGCATGATCAGGCGTTTCTCTGCCAGGAGAGCGGACAACGCCGTCTTGGCCCGGGTTTGGCTGATTCCGAGCCAACCGGCGATGTCAGCTATGGTGGCCCGGCCGTCCAGCGCGAGTATTTTGGCGAGTCCACTCTCGACGTCGGCCGGGACTCCTCGCTGCCCGTTTCCCGGTTCCGGGAGATCGATCGCCAACCGATTGGCTTCGCGTTCATTCAGCGACCGCAGCCTCCATACTTGTGCGTCGGCGAGAAGTTTGATCCCCCGGTGGGTTCGAGTGCTGGTGACGCCGGACACGGACGGTAGTTTGTCCAGCACGAATTCGCCGAGGGCTGCTTCGGAGCGAGACTGAACCGTCACCACCAAATCCCGCCCACCGGCGGCTTGATCGATGGACAGGACCTCCGGGTCGCGGGCGAGCTCTTCCGTGACGGGGGCAATGCTTGCCGGTACGCAGTCGATTTCCACGATCGCCCCGGCATATTTGGCGCCTGGACCCTTGTAGGAGGTAATCCAGGCAAGACCTGAGTCTTGGAGAGCCTGCCAGCGTCTTGCCAATGTGACCGCGTCTGCGCCGACCACCGGAGCTATCGCCGTCCAGGGCGCCCGCGGACGTATTTGAAGTGCATGCAGTAGACGGAGATCCCGCTCATCGAGCAGATATTCCTGCATCGGACGCTCTTTTCTCGGAAGAATCCTGCATTTTGAGTGTATTCGATCACTTGCTGGCTAGGTTTGGTTCGCCCGTTCCTCACTTGAAAGCCAGCCATGTCTCCTCTCATCAGCACATCAGCTGCCAGCCGCCTGGAACCCATCTTCGGTATCCCTCGCCCCTTCGAGACCCCCGCTCCCAACAGCCGCACGGACGATGAGGTCCGTGCCGGTGCAGGGTCGGATGATGCAGGCCTGATCGCCCTGGTGCGGGAGGGGGACCACGAAGCATTCGCGGAACTGTACAGGCGCCATCGTAAGGTCGCGGGCTACGTGGCGCGGGCGGAATCAGATAGTTCCAGCGAAGCCGAGGATGTTGTTTCCGAGGCGTTCGCGGCGGTGTTTGCAGCGTTGACCTCAGGAAAAGGGCCCCGCGAATCATTCCAGGCATACCTGACCACTACCGTAAGGCGCATGGCCCACCGCAGGAACCTGAAAGTGCGGCGCTCTGCGACGTTGGGCTATGGAAGCGCGCTGGATGTTTTGACACTCGAGGAAAACACCAGCATCGCAGCTTTCGAATCAACGATCCTGATGCGGGCATTCCGCTCCCTACCGGTGCGGTGGCAGGCCGTTCTATGGTGCATGGAAGTCGAAGGCCTCAAGCCGGCTGCCTCGGCCCGAGTGTTGAACTTGACGCCGAATGGTGTGTCCTCGTTACTGATACGCGCAACGGAGGGACTGCGGCAAGCGTACCTACAGCAGCACGTGGGCAAAGCCGCTATTGAGGAATGTACGGACTTCGCACGGCATTTGGGCAAGTTCGTGAGGAACGCGGTGCACAAGGCTGCACGCTTGCGCGTGGACGAGCATGTTGCCATGTGCAGGCATTGTGCCAATGCGCTGGCTGACCTGCAGCATATTCAAGCAGGCATGAACCCACAGCCTCGCGCGGTGATCCCAGCGGTATCAGCACGATAGGTGCCCCGCTCACGACGGCGTTGCAGCCCTTTGTGTACTGACACCCTCCAGGGTCCACCTCATTCAGTCACAGCGGATTCAAAGATTTCTCGACGCGCCCACATAGCATCCGTGCCTACCCTGAGTGGGTGAACGTTGAACGAGACCCTGGAACCAACGACGACGGCAAGCTCGCTCCGGCCGGTGAGCACGGGCGAGTATCTCTGCCGCTGAGCCGGCGTCGCCTCTTGCACGGAGCCGGACTGATAGGTGTTGGAGCGCTTGGCGCGACCGGCCTATCCAAAACGGGACTTATGCCTGGATTGGCTGCTCAGACAACGACGGTCTCAGCCTCCCCATCTCTTCCCACCGCTTCCCCTTCATCCTCACCTTCGCCCCGGGCCGTGGCGCCGCCTGACCGTACCTTCGTGACGACGCACCTCACCGCCCCGCATGTGGCCAGTTGGTCCACGGGATCTCCGGCGCCCGGGCTGTTGTTTACAGGTCCCATGGGACATGGTTCGAACGGAATGATCATGAACAACGTCGGCGAGCCTGTCTGGCTGGAACCGACAGGTGCCGGTGTGATGGATCTGCGCGTGCAATCCTTCGAGGGCCAGCCTGTGCTCACCTACTGGACCGGAACCGGCGTCGGCGGCCACGGCATGGGCAAGGGGGTAATCATGGACAGCAGCTATCGGATTATCGCCGAAGTCACGGCAGGCAAAGGGATGCAGGCAGACCTCCACGAGTTCACCCTGACATCGGCGGGAACCGCATTACTGACCGCCTATCCCACCGTTCAGCATGACCTGTCCGCGGTAGGCGGGCCGGTCGCCGGCAATATGTTCAACTGCCATGTGCAGGAGGTGAATGTCCGGACCGGAGCTGTCTTGTTGGACTGGGACGCCTTGGAACACATTCCCTTGACGGATTCCTTTCTGCGTCCGTCTGACGACGCCGGCAGTGACGGCTCGACGCCGGACAAAGCCTACGACCCGTACCACCTGAATTCCGTGGAGGAGAGCGGAGACGCGTTGCTGATTTCATCCCGGCACACGCACGCTTTGTATCTGGTGGACAGGATGACCGGAACCATCCGGTGGCGGCTGGGTGGCAAGCAAAGCGACTTCAAGCTCGGGCCAAATGCAGCATTCGCTTGGCAGCACGATGCACGACGGCGGCCGAACGGACTGATCAGCATGTTCGACAATCACTACTATTCCGGCACGGCGGGGACATCGCGTGGTCTGGTGCTCGCCGTTGACGAGAAAGCCCGGACGGCCGCGGTCCACCAAGAGTTCAACAACGCAGGTCACCGGGGCAATGCCATGGGTAGTCTCCAGTTCCTGCCTAACGGAAATGTTCTGGTCGGTTGGGGCGCAGACCCGGCTGTCACCGAATTCACTGCTCAGGGCTCCGCCATTTATGAGGCGACCCGTGTGGGTACCGGTTCCTATCGGGCTTACCGAAGCGCATGGAGCGCGCAGCCTGCCGCGCTCCCCGACGTAGCTGTGGTTCCAGGTAATGGCTCAACGATGGAGGTCTACGCGAGTTGGAACGGCGCCACGGAGGTTGCCAAGTGGCGATTCCTCAGCGGCACCAGTCCAAGTGCGCTTCGTGAGGCTGGAACGTTCCCTAAACGCGGCTTTGAGACCTCAGCTGCGATCGCAGCAGCTGCGCATGTATCGGTACAGGCACTGGATAAGAACGGTGCCGTGTTGTCGACGTCGGTAACGATCGCAGCTTAACCGCAGCTACTGGGTTTGCGCCTAATGGGCCACGATTTCCGGAGCCGGGCGCCCGGCTGCTTCCCGTAGGCCTGCCAAGTGGACGGCGTGGGACAGGGCGTCGACGGTGTCGCTACCCAGTCGCTCCCGAGTCGCCGCGTCCCATGCAGAGACGAGGCTGTCCATCCTGTCGAGTCTGGCGCTGCCGTGGTCGGAGATCTGGACGGTGACTCGACGGCGGTCCTCGGGGCTGGGAATCCGGAAGACAGAGGCGGCATCTTCCAACGAGTCGATCACCCTGCTCAGGGACGCGTTGGCCATGCCCGAGGATGCGGCAAGTTCGCCCATCGTCGGGGAATCAAACTTCGAGACCAAGCTGAGTATCCGCCACTGTTCCACGGTGGCGTCCTCCTCGCTAAGCGCTAGTGCGAGACCGTCGAGTAGCTCTTTTTCGATGGCCGCGAGGGCGGAGATAACCTTGGCGAGCGGGACGCCGGGTCCGTTTTTATCCCAAACCGGGAACATGAGTCCTCCTGAATCGCTCTGTGCTCCCCGATGCGGCAAGATCGGGTTGTGACCTCTGCCACCAGCCTAGTGCTTCCGAGCACTCTTTTGCTGCGGGGCCCTACTCCGGGAACCCTGAGTATCGGGCTGCTCGCTCCGCTGTCGGGGGTGATGGGTATCTCGGGTCCGTCAATCCTGAACTGCGCAGTCCTTGCTGCCGAGCACGTGGTTGAACGGGCCGGCGTCGTACCTGAGCTCGTCGTGATCGACGCCGGTCGGGGACCCTCCGAGGCGGCACGTATCGTAAGTCAGCTTGTCGGCGCCGGACTCGTCCAGGGCTTCGTCGGGGCCCACACCTCGGATGTCCGTGCGGCTGTTTCGCGGGTGGTTGGTGACCGGGTGCCTTATGTCTTCACGCCTCCACACGAGCGGGAACCAGGAGGGGCGGGTACGATCTTTATCGGTTCGGGTCCGCGGTTGCAGCTTCAGGGGCCCCTCGAATGGATTATCGCGCACCGCCGGGTGCGCCGGTGGGCTTTGATCGGCAATGATTACATCTGGCCACGACAGGTTCACCGCACCGCCGCCCAGCTTCTACGAGGGCTAGGGCAGGACGTTGTTATGGACCGGCTCGTTCCCTTGGGCTCGGTCGATGCGGAGCAGCTCTTGGATGAGTCGCGGAAGAATGGCGCGGATGCAATCTTGATCTCGCTCGTTGGCCGCGACGGCATCACCTTTCACCGTTCGACAGCGGAGATCGGCGCTGACCAGCGCTTCATCCGGCTATGCACCACGCTGGATGAAAACAGCCTCTTGGCGGCTGGAGGGGACTCAACGGGCATGCTGTACTCGGCGATGCCGTCATTCATTGGCAAGGGCGATGAGCGACATCAGAGCTTGCTTGAGCTGTATAGGGATCGCTTCGGGGCATCAGCACCCCTTCCGGCGTCGTATGCCCAAGGCTGTTATGACGGAGTCGTCCTGCTGATGGAATTGTGGCGAAGCGGGCTCTTGGAGTCGATGCCGCCTAGTAAGGCCGCTCGGCGCCTAACTTCGACGACGGGGTCCACAGGCTCTGCTTTTGCTCGACCAACCGCCGGTTGGGAAATCGCAGTGGCCGCGGGGAACGACCTGTTTGTGATCTAGGCCTCATCCCAGTAGTATCCAATCATTCCATCTGGAAATAAATTCTCCACCTCCCCGCGGGCCATGCCGTCTGCGGCTGACCATTGGATAAAATTGATGTCTATCAAGGGATCGAGCGCAACAAACGACGGTGCTGTTTCGCCTGAGATTGCGGGCGAGACGGGCGACGGGATCGAGGATTTCGGTTACCGCCAGGAGCTTAAGCGCAGTCTGAAGTTCTCCGACTTGCTGGTCTACGGGTTGATCTTCATGGTGCCGATCGCCCCGTTTGCGATCTTCGGGAGCGTATTCCAGGCCTCCGGCGGCATGGTCGCGATGGCCTACATCGTCGGAATGCTTGCCATGATGTGTACGGCGAACTCGTACGCGCAGATGGTCCAAGCCTTCCCGATGTCGGGTTCCGTCTACACCTATGTGGGCCGCGGAATCACACGGATCCTGGGATTCGTAGCCGGCTGGATGATCCTTCTGGACTACGTACTCATCCCTGCACTCCTATATTTAGCGGCGTCGATCGCCATGAACGGGATGATCCCCGCTGTGCCCCTGTGGATCTGGCTGATCGCATTCGTCGTGCTCAACACCGTGGTCAATTATCTTGGCATCGAGTTCACCGCCCGGGTCAACAAGGTCATGCTCGTGTTGGAACTGCTCGTATTGGCGGTGTTCCTTGTGATCGGATTTACGGCTGTCGCCAACGGTCAGGGCACCTTCAGCTTCGACGCTTTCTTCAACTCCCACACGTTCGACTGGTCCTTGATATTCGGAGCGGTCTCGATCGCAGTGCTGTCCTTCCTCGGCTTTGATGGCATATCCACCCTTGCCGAGGAAAACTCGGGGACCACCAAATCATTGGGTCGGTCAATGATCGCCGCACTGCTCCTGGTCGGCGTGCTCTTTGTTGTACAGACGTGGGTGGGATCCATGCTCGTACACGACCCGGCCAGCCTCATCGCCAATGGCGATCCCGACGGAACGGCCTTCTACGCTGCCGCCCAGAACGCCGGTGGCCCCTTCCTGTTTATCCTCACGGCTGCGGCGACCGCCGTCGCGTGGGGTTTCGCCAATGCCTTGGTCGCTCAAGCAGCGACATCCCGGCTTCTGTTCGCCATGGCACGGGACCGCCAGCTTCCAAAGTTCCTGAGCCGCGTGCACCCCAAACGCGGTGTACCGGTGAACGCCACATTCCTTGTCGCCGGTATCTCACTCGTACTCGGCCTTTACCTGGTCACCCAGCCCAACGGCCTCACTGAAATCTCCACCCTGGTCAACTTCGGCGCATTGACTGCGTTCTCCCTGCTAAACGTCGCAGTGGTGTGGTGGTTTGTTGTCCGCCAGAAGTCGCGTCGGTGGATGGTGCACCTGGTGCTTCCGGTTCTCGGCTTCGCCATCCTGGTCTCGGTCATCATCAACGCCAACATCGCCGCGCAGATCCTTGGTGTGGTTTGGCTCGTTGTTGGTGTCATCGTGGCCATCATCCTGCAGAAGGCAGGACGAATGACGGATCCCTCCGGAGCCGCCTCCCCGCTCGAGTTCAATGAGGTGGGCTGATATGACAATCCACTCTCTCAAGCCCCGCCCGGATCAGTACTCTTACGTCTTTGGGGGAGTCGAACCACTCATCAGCGTGAAGCCCGGCGACGTCGTCGAACTGAGCACGGAGGACTGCTACGGAGGCCGGGTAACCAGCGCAGAAGACCTGCCGAGCAAGGTGGTCCCGTTCGCTGAGCTTAATCCGGTCTCGGGTCCGATCCACGTCGAAGGAGCGGAGATCGGCGACGTGTTGGCCGTCCACTTCGTGTCGATCGTACCTGCCCGCGCCCACGCAATCTCCAGCACTTTCCCGTTCTTTGGGGCATTGACCCCAACCCGCGAGACGGCGATGCTGTCGGAACCGCTTGAGGAACGCGTTTGGTTCTATGACCTCGATCTTGAGTCGTGGACGGCTACGTTCCGTGCCCGTCGGTCCGATTACGTACTCAGGCTTCCCCTGGATCCGATGCACGGTACTGTCGGCGTAGCCCCCGCCAGTGGGGAGGTCCGTCTGGTGGTGACCCCTTCAACTCACGGGGGCAACATGGATACCCCTGAAGTGCGGGCAGGGACAACGCTTTACCTCCCGGTCAACGTGTCAGGGGCGATGCTCTCCCTTGGTGACGGTCACGCGCGGCAGGGGGAAGGCGAGGTCTGCGGGACCGGGCTGGAATCGGCGATGAACACCGCAATCGTGGTCGACGTCGTCAAGGGAGGGGCCTTGGCATGGCCAAGGCTCGAAAATGACGACTACATCATGAGCACGGGCTCAGTTCGGCCCCTCGATGACGCGTTCCGGATCAGTCAAACCGACCTTGTGTCCTGGACCTCTGACCTCACCGGTATGGACACCCTCGATGCTTACCAGCTCGTCAGTCAGCTCGGTCTTGCTCCAGCTGCGAATGTCTGCGACCCGAACTACACGATGCTGGCGAAGTTACCGAAGTGGTCGCTGAAATCAGCCGAGGCCTACGGTGGAGTCCACCGCAGGCTCCGTACTGCCGCCGAAGAGTACAAGGGACGCTAGCAAGAAGGCTGGCCCGGTTCGGGGCGCCGCAGAACCGGGCCAGCCTCAAACGTTCGAGGGGTTTGCCCTAAATTTGCGTTGAATAGGGGAGAGGCGGGCCCACATTCAGCTTTGCTTTTCGTGCCGCGGCCCGGGGAAGAGGTCAGTTCCCCGTTCATTCATAGGTTGCGAACCCGCTTATGTCATGGGCCAAGGGCAGCTCGAACGGCAGTTCTTGGCCCGCCAGTCCGCCCGAAGAGACAATGCGGCCAGCCTTGATGACGGTTCGGGGCCGGCCCGCGTCCCAAAGCACCGAGGGCTCCTCGAAGGGATTGCCGTCCAGCATCACAAGGTCCGCGCAGGCCCCCTCCGCAATGCGTCCCAGGTCGTCCCGCCGGAGCAGTGCCGCGTTGGTCGACGTCGCCGAGCGGAGTGCGTCGTGGACCCCCAACACCTCGCACTGCAGGCGAAGCCCGGTCAGCTGCTCATCCTCAAGCTCACCCATAAGGTCGGTGCCAAAGCCAATCCGGACACCGGCCTCCCGTGCCAGTGAGACGGCCTTCTTGCCTGCGGCCAGTACTTCCTGGTTTTTGGCCGCACCCACCTCGGTAAGTCCGATCTCGGCGCCGCGGCGGCCCATGGCATCGTACGTTACCAAGGTAGGCACCAGAGAGACGTCGTGCTCCGCCATGAGCTGGGCCGTCTCAGCATCCAGCAGGTTGCCGTGTTCAATGCAGCGAACCCCATTGAGCACAGAATGGCTGATCGCTTCCGGCGAGTAGGCATGCGCCGTGGCGTAACTGCCACGCCGGGACGCCTCTTCCGTAACCGCCCGGATCTCCGCAGGGCTGTACTGCGGGACGCGGATTGGATCGACCGGTGAAATCACGCCTCCGGAGGTCATGAGCTTGACGGCCGTGGCGCCGGTTCGGAACCTGTGGCGCACCGCGAGCAGCAAGTCCTCAACGCCGTCCACCACTTCGCACATGTGGCCGCCATGGAAGCAGCTTCCGTCGTTTGCGGCGCGGATGTCCCCGTGACCGCCCGTCTGGCTCAACGCCGGACCGGTAAAGAAGTAACGGGGACCGGGGTAAAGTCCTTCTTCGATGGCAGTTGCAAGCCCGATGTCGCCCCCGGCCACGTCCCTAACGGAGGTGAAGCCCCGGCGGAGCGCAGCCTCAAGCCTGCGGGCACCGGCCAACGCCGAGTAGCTCAAGGGCCCGGTTTCATTGACGGCCGAGGTCAGGCTGAGCGCGTAGGCATGGAAGTGGGCATCGATGAGACCAGGAATCACAACCCGTCCGCCCGCGTCGAGCACAGTACCTGAGCCGGGGCGGGCTTCGCTGCCGTCCGTGTCGCCTACGGCTGTGATCCTGCCGTCGCGAACACTGATGGAGCCCTCCACGAGTGCGGGTGATTCGCCGTCGAAGATCCTGGCGTTCCGAATGGTCAGGTCTCCCGGTAAGTTGGGGATCATGTGAAGTGTTTCCTTCCTATTGGAGGGTTCGAGTTAACTGATGGCTGCCAGGGCGTCCTCGAGGAGTCGCACAGATCGCCGCGCAACCTCGACGGCGGCATCCACCGACAACTGGTCGTAGGTGCCTTCGGGCGCCAGGAAATTCATGGAGCCGATGGTACGGCCGCCGCTGACGACCGGAACATTGACTATCGCGCCGCACCCCAGTGATTCAATCGTTGCGGAGTCGAAGAAGAAGGTCCTGACCGACTCCCTGTCGGCGCTCAGGAATGGTTGCTGTCCGATGAGGACCTGCTCCAGCCACACCGGGTTGGTGTCCTCCGCGAAGGTCTTCTTTCCGCCAACCGGGTAGACCTCGGGGTGGGTGGTGTAGATACGCGCCATGCTGCTTCCGGCGTCGGCGATGACTGAGGCCGTGAAGAGGCGGACGCCAACGGTGTCCCGGGCGGCGGAGTAGACGTCGTCGAATGATTCAAACTGGGAACTCATGGGAGTCCTTTCTCGGTTCGTGCGGATCTTTGTGTGGACTTGTGGACGTTCGTTTCTCGTGTGCTTTCACCCGCAGCACGTCGAGGATCAGGTGGACGGACAGCAACTCGGACGGATTGTCCAGCGGGATACCCAGTTCCCGGGCGCGGCCCAGGCGGCCCTGGAGGGTGTTGCGGTGCACATCGAGCGAAGCCGCTGCGAGGCTGACCGAGCCGCGGTGGTCAAGGAAGGCCCCTACTGCCGCCACTAATGCGTCCCTGTCAGGACAAGCCATTAGCCGCGGTAGGGTCAGCTCAGCGACCAGAGCCACGGCGTCTTTGTCGACGAACGTCGTGGCGGCCGCGACACCCAGGCTCGCGAAGCCCAAAACCGTGCCCTCTCCCGCTGATTGGGCGGAGGCGGCAGCCAGCCGCGCCTCTTGGATGATGGACGGAAGCGGCGGAGCTTCCTCCGCCCAGCGTGACAGGCCGGCGACGAGGCCCAGCTCGGTGAGGACCGGCTGGAGCCGTGCCTTTAGTCGAAGTTCGAGTTGTGCAATAACGGCCTCGTTTCTGGCTGGAACAAGGGCCAGCCAGCCGCCCTCGACTTCCGCCAGAGGACTGCGTGCCGCGACCTTTCGCCAGAGCAGCCTTAGCACCGCCGTCAAGTCGTTGCTTGCCGCATCCACGGCACTCCGGCAAATCCAGACAGCCACGTAGCGTTCGTCCCGGTGCCAGCCAAGTTGTGAGAGGAGGTGCCGCCGGTCTTCTTCGAAGGCTTTTCCGGAAGAACCCGTGCTCCGGCTTAGCCCGGCCAGTGCCGCAGTGGGAACAGCGCGGCCGGCGTCTCGAGAATTATCCATCAACCAGGCGGCCTTCACCGAAGGAGCGGCCACTTCGAGGATCGAGCGAACCAACCGTAGGTTGTGTACGCCAGCGGCGGGTACGCGTGCGGTGAGGGTGGACGGGATGGCGGCGTCGGCAGCTCCGATGTTGACCGCTATGACTTCTGCTGAGTCCCGCGGGGCGTTGCCCGCAGAGGCGAGGGCAACGCCGTCGTGCTCCAGCGAGACGCCCACCCCATCCAGTTCCCCGGAGATGGTTCTGAGGACGTCGGCGAGTGTACCGTCCTTGGCTACGGCACGGGCGAAGCGGGCGAGTTCGGCGTCCACCACGGACAGGGCGGCACCAATTTCCGCAGCCAGAGACAATGCGACGTCGGCAGGGTTCCCTTCAGCAGCCAAGAGGGTTATTCCCAGCCGCTCCGCGAGGCCGATCACCGCGCTCGAATACGTGCTTCCGGCCACGACGACGGCGCTGGCCCGCCGCTCCCAGGCATGTCTCAACGCGGCGGATACGAGCCATCCACCGGAGCCCATTTCGGCTGCGAATACCACAACGGTGTTTGGCCGCACCCGCTGGATCGCCTCAAGCTGGGAAACCAGAACGACGCTGTCTATCAGTGCGCTGGCCGGGGTGAGGTACAACGGGGTCGTGCCGCGCAGGGACCCGTGCGCCAGTAGTCCGGCAACATCGAGCCGGGTGTCCTTCATCGACCTAGCCACGGCGCCGCCTTGGATGCTTGAGTGGAATGCCGAACGCAGCCGGTTCGGCCAAGTCCAGTCCCGCTTCCGAGTACCATTGCGGTGCGGCATTGAGTTTGAGCACATCCACGACGTTGCCAACCCTGAGGTCGTCCAGGTTGGCCACACGACCGTGCTCGGAATTGAGCAGCGTCACCATGTCTGGAACCGCTGCCGCTACAGCACCATCCACCAGCACCAATAAGATCTCATTCTGGATCTCCAGCCGGATGACCTGCCCAGTGGCTTCATCCTCCATGGTGACGCTGGACGGCTGGGCAGGCAGTCCCAGATCAGTTGGGCGGGACAGGCCTTCGATGTGACTCACCCGCGCCCGCGCAATCCGGGTCACGCCCAAAAAGTCGGCAAGTGACAGGAATTTGCTCTCAGCCGAGGTTTCGGCGTCAAGGATCTGCCCTATTCGGATCATCCGGCTGATGGAGCCGTGGACCCCGTGCTCTGCCAGCTGCTGCGCAGAGCACGGATACATAACGGTGGCGGCCCATCCGCCGAGCTCGGTGACGAGTGCGCGAACCAGCGTCTCGGCGCGCTGCGGATCACCCGCTTCCACCAAGGCCCGCTCACCGGTTACTCCCATGAGCGCTATGGGGCCAATGGCCACCCCACCGATGTTCAAGGTGGTCTGGCTGATGAGCGGAAAGACACGCCCCATGGGATCGGAGTCAATCACGGGAAGCGCGGACTGCAGTCCCACCATGAGCGGAATGATTCCATTGATGTTGGCGGCAGCAAGTGAATAGATGGCCCGCACCTTACGGCCGAGCCTGGTTTCGATCGCTTCGATACAGCCAGTGAACTCGTCACCCACGGGGGGCATGTCAGCGATGAACAGGCCCTGCGTCACCATACCGACGGCCACTACCAGGTCATCCGGCGCGAGTTCGTCCACGGTGATGAGTTCCACCGAGCGGATCTGCATTGCCTCCTGGATCATGCCGGCGTACACATGGATGGCCGTGGGATCGATGGCGCACGCCAAGAAGTGGGCACCGGTGCGGAGGTGCCTCACGTCTTCGGCGGTGAGGATGCGGCTCATGCCGTGCCCCCCATGGCTTGTGTTGCCAACGATTGCTCTCCATTGGTGGAGGTCCCGCCCGCAGCTTGGACCCGCATTCGGACGATTCCGGGGTTTCCGTAGGGCACTGCGAAGACGTTTGATTCGATGATGCGGGTGTCGGCTGGGCTCGCGCCCAGCTGGACTGCGGCCGATTGGGCCTCTTCCTCGGCGCGCTTCTGCACGCGCTGCAGGTCGGCCTGCCCGCTGACCCTTTCGAGCCTGTCGATCCAAGCCGTCAGCGGTGTCGCGGCGCAGCCTATGAGGGCCAGGTCCTGGGCACTCGGAAGTGTTGGCACCAGGCCGTACCCGGGCGGGGTGTCTTGGCTGGTGCGGACGTCGGCGACCACCGTGGGGATATCGGGACGGGATGGATGGTTGGCGGTGTACGGTTCCACGAAGGCGGCGTTGGTGGCGAGGCTCGCTTCATACCCCTGCCGGATGATGCTGTGTGCAACAGGAAGACCACGGCGCATGTTGCCGACGCTCACACCAGCATCGCTGCAGACAACTACTTCGCCCTCATATAGTCCGCCCAAAGTTGCCGCGCCGAGGATTTCCATTGCAGGTTGCGGACGGAGCGCGTGGACTGGTGCTACGGCAAGCCGCGCAAGCGGGGCCCGGCCGCCGTCGTTTCTCGCATAGGACAGCGTGGCAGCGGGAAAGTAGCGCCGCCCGGCGTCTTCCAGCATTGCCGCCAGTTCTTCGCCCGATTCCATCAAGGCGCTATTGAGGATGGCTGTGTAGTCACGGTCTCGGAATGCGCTTGAGTAGAAATCACTGGAAATGCTGATCCTCATGTCGCTGTTACTGGACAGGATGGAATCAGCGATGCGCATTTCGTGTTCCGGGGAGGCGGTGGAGCCGACGGCGGTGATAGCGACGTTGCGCAAGCCTCCAGACACAATGGACGGCAATTCCGCCAGGAACGCGTCCAGGCCCAGCGGGGCAAGCGGCCGCCCACGCAGGTCGTGACCGCCGCGGACATGCACAGTCCGCGCGACTGCCGGCTCAATGAGCGCCGGCAGAACGGTGTTGTGGAACCGATCAGCCGGAGGCCGGGGAGAGATGCGGATTGCGACGACGTCCCCTGGCTGCCGCGCGGCGAGTACATTTCCGACGTCGGCGGTCAGGTCTGTGACCCGGTTTCCGAGCCGAGGGCGTAAGGCAGATAGCACCGCGTCGAGCGCTTCAGCCAGGCTGCTGGCCTCCAACTGTTCGGCTGCGGAGACGTCGGAACGTCCATCCAGAACGAGCGCCCGGCAACTGCTGCCCTTTAGGGTCAGTCCTATCCGCATTGCCGGGCCTCCCTTTCAACTTCGTGCCGGGCGCCTGCCCCGCGGTGTATCCATGTCATATCTCTAGGGTCCACCCTGGACGGTCATCTGGTGGATTTGCGGAAGAACAACCCATCGGCTGCAACGGCCACCAAGATGAGGATTCCTGTCACTACCTGTTGGTAGGTGGTGTCCCAATGGAGCAGGTTAAAACCGTTGCTGATGACGGTAAGGATCATGACTCCGATAAATGCCCTCCACATGGCGCCCTGCCCGCCCAAGATGCTGGTGCCACCAATGACCACAGCAGCTATTGCCGTGAGTTCGACCCCGACGGCCATGGCGGGCTGAGCGGAGCCGGCGCGCGAGGCCAGAATCATGCCGGCCATGGCGGAGCAGAGGCCGCTGATCGCAAAGACTGCAACGTGGATGGACCCCGTCCGGATGCCGCTCAAACGGGCGGCTTCCTGGTTGCCGCCTACGGCGTAGATCCTGCGGCCGAAGGTGGTGCGCCACAGAACGATTCCGAGCACCGTTGTCATCGCCAGCATCAATACGGAGCCGGCAGTGAGGCCGAAGAGGCTGGGCCAAGTCCAGTTTTGGAAAGACGGGAGCTGCTCGGGTAGAGGTGCGACAATTGCGCCGCCGGTAATCACAATTGCCAAGCCCCGGTAAATGATGCTCACGGCCAGTGTTCCGATGAACGAGTTGACCTTCGTGCTGACCACGATCAATCCTGTAATGGTCCCCAGGAGGGCGCCCACGAGCAAAGCTCCGATGAACCCTGCCGCAACGCCGAAATGCTGGGTGAGCATCACGCCCGAAATGGCCGAGACCGCGAGCGTGGCGGTCGAGGACAGGTCAAAGACCCCGCTGATGATGCACAGCGTGGCTGCGGCGGCAAGCAGCCCCACCACGGCGGCTTGGTCGAACAGGTTGATGAAATTGCGGCCCGTTAGGAATGTCCCGGTGTTCAGGGCCAGGAAAGCATGATGGCGGCCAAGCCGAAAACGATCCCGAAGTCTTTGAGGTTCAGATTGAACTTTTTCTCTGCCGTCGAGGGCACGGCAACTGACGTTGTAGTCACTTTGATTCACCTATTTCAGAAAAGCGGAGGTCATGACTTCATCGCGGGAGGCGTTTCGGTCGAACTCGGCAACAATGCGCCCGTGCCTCATGACATGGATACGGTGGGATAAGCCGAGCACTTCTTCGAGCTCGGAGCTGACGACGATGACTGCAGTACCTTTCGCAGCCAACTCGGCGATGATGTTGTGGATCCGGGCCTTGGCCGCGATGTCCACTCCCCGGGTGGGTTCGTCCACAAGCAGCACTGCTGGAGGGTTCAACAGCCATTTGGCGAAAAGTGCCTTCTGCTGGTTGCCGCCGGAAAGGTTGGCTACAGGTTGCCCGGGACGGGCGCCGCGCAGGTCAACGGATTTGCTGACGTCCTTGACGGCAGCTCTTTCCCGCCGGGCGCTGACGAAGCCGGCCCAGGAGCGTGCGGACAGGGTTGAGAGGGCGATATTTTCGGCGGCGGGCCGGGACATGACCAGACCCTGTTCTTTCCGCGACTCGGGTATGAGCGCGATACCGGCCTTGATGGCGTCCCTGATGGAGCTGGCTCGGATCGGCTGGCCATTGATCTCTACATGGCCACCGATGGTCCGGTCTGCGCCGAAAATGGCGAGCAGCGTTTCGCTGCGACCGCTGCCCACCAGCCCGGCGATGCCGAGGATCTCTCCGCGGCGGACCTGCAAGGATATCTCCTTGACCTTTGCACTCGTCAATCCGACAACCCGGACTACCGTGTCAGCTTCGGATGGAACGTGCGGAACCTCCGGTATGAGGAAATCGACTTCCCGGCCGACCATCAGACGCACAAGCGACTCCGGCGTATGCCCAGCGGCGTCTTTGGTGAGGATGTGCTGTCCGTCGCGCAGAATGGTCACCCGGTCCACCAACTCCAGTACTTCCTCCAGGTAATGGGAGACGATGAGGACCGTGGTTCCGCCGTGGGCCAGCCTTTTGATTACCTGCAGGAGTTTTTCCTTCTCGGCCTCGTTAAGGACCGCCGTTGGTTCGTCCATGCACAGCACGGTCGCTCCGCGGGCGAGGGCCTTCAGGATTTCCACCTGCTGCTGCTGGCCTATGGGCAGGGTTCCCACCGTGGCCCGCGGGTCCAACTCAAAACCGGTCTCCTCCAACAGCCGGGCAAGATTCTCCGCGTCCTTGTTGGGGTGGAGGAGGCTTCCCCTGTTCGACCAGCGGCCAAGGAAGACATTCTCCAGTACTGACAGGTGGGGGATTAGTGCCAGTTCCTGGGAGATGAGGGAAATACCGTGAGAGATAGCGTCCCGGGGGCTCGTGATCCTGACCGGGTGTCCGTCTAATTCCATGGTGCCGGAGTCCGCCATGATGGCGCCGCCCAGAATTTTCAGCAGGGTGCTCTTGCCGGCGCCGTTTTCCCCCATGATTCCGTGGATTTCCCCGGGCGTGACCGACAGCGTGACATCGTTCAGGACCGTGGTGCCACCGTAACGTTTCCCGATCCTGGAGACGGAGATTTCGGGGGCCGTCCTCCGGCTGGCATGCTCGCGATTTTCCAACTGTTGTATAGCCATGTTGACCTCTGGAGATCGAAGGGGATTTGGGGCCAGTTCCCCGGGGCCGAAGCGGTCAGGCTCCGGCCCCGGGTTGCCCGTTGAGGGACTGGATTAGTCGGAGTACTTTGAGACGTAGTTCAGGCGATCCAGAGCTTCTTTGGTGCCCTTGCCGTTGTTGGGAGAAAGGCTGGCCTCGTCGATGGCAGTTTCGACCTGCTTGCCGCGTGCCTTGGCAAGGCCCAGCTCGGTGGCCTTGGCACCGTTGGCCACAACGTCACTGACATAAATGGAGAACCATTTGCCGGACCGGACTGCTTCCACGTTGGATACGGATGCGCCGTTACCGATGAACTTGATGCTACTGTTCCCGGCGGCCGCGGCGGCTCCCGTGATGGCCTGGGAAGCGCCGATCACCACGTTCACATCCGGGTTTGCTTGTGAGACGTTCTGGAAGGCCTGGCGGCCGCTGTCCTGGGTGTACCCGCCTTCCACACTGGCTACTAGCTTGATTTTCGGATCCGTGGCCAGTTCCGCCTTCACAGCCTCCGTCCGGGCGTTATCCAAGGGCAGGGACTTAAAGCCTTCAAGGTAAGCTACCTTGCAGGTGTTGCCGGGCACCGTGGCGCAGGCTTCCTTGCCCATCTCGCCGAGCACCTTGCCGTTGCGGGTGGGCAGGTCCACGATGCTGATGGCCCCGGGGACCTGCGGCTGAATAGTGTCGAACTTGGGCCCGATGACCGAGAACTCCACGACCACCGTGATGCCCGCCTGTACGGCCTGCGTCAAAGGTGCGATGAGCGCCTGGTTGTCGTTCGCTTGGACGACTATCACCTCGAATTGCTTGGAGGTGACGGCGTCCTGGATTTGCTGGACCTGGGTTTGGGCATTGAAATTGGAGTCTACGAAGGTGGCGCTGGCGTTGTTGGCCTTGGCCGCCTGCTCGATGCCGAGGTAGGTGCCTTGGGCAAAACCGTTGGATTTGGCAAAACCGAAAAATCCAACGTTGAGCTTCTGGTCTGCGCTGGCAGCCGCTGCAGCAGTGGTGCTGCTTTGCGCGGGTGGAGCACATGCTGAGGTCAGCAGGGCCAGGCCCATGAGGGCCATAGCTGCGGCTGGACGCTTGGTGATTTTCACGGTCAGTCCTTTCTATGCGGCGTTTAGTAGCCGTAGTGGGTCTTGGCGAAGTCCTCGGTGATGAAGCCGTTGACGATGTCGTACTCAATGTCTTCATGTGAGCGTTTGGAGACGTGTCCGAACCCGCCGCCGCCCCCGACGGCCAAGCGGACCACGTCGCCGGTTTTGATCTTCCGTGCGTTGGCTTTCAGCGTCCGGACCTCATCGGGACGGCCGGGATTAATCACTACTTCAGGGCCTTGGGCATCAGAACCGCCGAAGAGGCCCCAAGCCGGCGTCTTGGATCTTTCGAACCAGAGGCCTACCACGCAGTCGGCAAGGAACTCGTATTCACGGATCACTCCGTTGCCGCCGCGCCACTGACCGGGGCCACCAGAGTTCGGGCGGATGGAGTACTCGTTAATCCGCAGCGGGTAACGGGTTTCCATCATTTCGATGGGTAGGTCCTTCAGCGAACCGTTGACGTTGTTGATCATGGCGGATTCGCCGTCCGTGCCCTGCCAAGCGCCCCAGCCGCCCAGGGTGGCTTCCATGCTGACAAAGTTCCGGCCAAAGCGGGGATCGAAGCCCGCTGCAGTGATGATCATTGAGTCGCCGTGGCTGGCACTGGCTACTCGTTCAGGCATGGCGGGTGCCATTGCCTTGGAGACCAGATCGATCAGCAGTCCCAGATGCGAGAAGTACCACTGGCAGGGTGCCGGGGCCACCGCGCCGAGCACCGAGCCGGAGCGTACTTGGGTGGTCAGCGGGCGGAAGGATCCGCCGTTGGAGTTGGAGTCCGGGCTGACAAGGAGCTTGTACCCCACACGCAGGGCCGACACGGCTTGGGCTGCGCCACAGTTGACCGGGCCCGTGGTCTGGTCAGCGGAGCCTCTGACGTCGAAGTCCACAGTGTCGCCTGCGACGGTAATCTTCAACCTGATGGGAATGGGGGTGTCCAAGTTGATGCCGTCGTTATCCAGAACGCCTTCGGCTTCATAAACGCCGTCGGGGATGTTGCCGACGGTTTCCCGCTCGATCTCCTCCGTCTGCCGGAAGATCTCATCGCGGGCAGCGTCGAGCTGCTCCATGCCGTACCGGCCCACCAGTTCCTTCATCCGGGTGGTTCCCATCCGGAGGGCGGCTATCATCGCGTGCATGTCGCCGATGGTCTGGTAGGGGAAGCGGACGTTGGTGCGGATCAAATCCACCACTGAGGTTTCAATGCCGGCTTCCATGAGCTTGACCGGCCCCATGCGGAAGCCTTCTTGGAAGATGTCCGTGGCATCCATGGAGCCGCCCACATCCTTGGAACCCATGTCCATCCAGTGTGCGCGGGTGGCGGCGAAGCCAACCAATGGGCCGTCATCGAAGATCGGCGCGAAGATGGTCACATCGTTCAAGTGCGTGCCGCCGAGGTATGAGTCGTTAAGGATCCAGACGTCCCCTTCCTGCCAGACCTCACGGCCGTACAGCTCCTCCACTGCGATGGAGCAGGTTTCGAGGTTGCCGAGGAACAGCGGGAGGCCGGCGGACTGTCCGAGTACACGGTGTTCGGTGTCCAGCAGTGCCACCACACAGTCCCCGCCTTCGTAGAGGATGGGGGAGTAGGCGGAGCGGATCAGGGTAGCGTTCATATCGTCCGCGGCGCTGGTGAGCGCGTTTCGGATGATTTCCACGGTTACCGGATCCAGGGTCTTGACTGCAGCGATTGTCATCGGTGGTTCCTCAATTTCCTTGTGTGTCTTCAGTGCGGATGACCAGGGAGCCGAACTCGTCCACTGTGACGTTGAATCCCGGTGGCACCACGGTGGTGGCGGTCTGCTCAACGATGATGGCCGGACCTTCAAAGGTGTGCCCGGCGGCCAGGTCGTCGCGTCGTACTACCGTGGTCTCGTGTTCTACGTGGTCAAAGACCACCCGGCGTATTTCGTGCTTGAACTCCGAGCTCTGTGCCGTTTCGAAGAGCGGTGCCTCCAAGCGGCCCAAGTCGCCCACTGCCTGCGTCCGCAGCGCGACGATTTCTATGGGTGCGCCAAGATTGGAGTGCCCGTAGCGCTCGTGGTACATCGCGGAGAAGCGGGCTGCCAGGTTGGCGACGAAGCCCTCCGCCTCAGGTTCGTCGGCGGACGTCAGGGGCACGTTGAGCGTAAATTCCTGCGACTGGTAGCGAACGTCCACGGAGGCGCTGGTTCGGCGGCTTTCCTCGGGGACGCCCTCGGAGATAAGGGACCTCAGACCCTCCACTTCCATCCTTTGCAGGACACCGGTCATGTCTGCCACATCGATGTCCTCATCGAGGAAGAAGTACGGCTCGGAGAAGTCCTTTCGGATGTTGGTTTGCAGCATGCCCCATGCCGAGAACGCGCCGGGGAACCTGGGAACAACGGTTTCCGGGATTCCCAGTTCCTTGGCCAGGAAGACTGCGTGCATGGGCCCGGCGCCGCCGAACGCGACGAGGGCAAAGTCGCGCGGTTCGATGCCGCGGGAGATAGTGATGGTCCTGATGGCTTGGGCCATCTGGGAGTTGGCCACATCGCAGATTCCTTCGGCCATGGCGATCGGGTCCAGGCCGAGTTCGTCTCCCACGGTTTTGAGGGCGGTGATGGCTGCCTCACGGTCCAGGGCTACTTGTCCGCCCGCAAACCAGTCAGGGTCCACTCGGCCGAGCACGAGGTTGGCATCGGTCACGGTGGGTTCTGTGCCGCCGCGACCGTAGCAGGCCGGACCCGGGGTGGCCCCGGCCGAACGCGGACCCACCCGGAGGCCGCCGGCTTCCAGCCATGCCACCGAGCCGCCGCCGGCTCCCACGGTGTGGATGTTAACGACGCTCATGAGCATCGGCAGGCCTTCGAGGTGGGCTTCGGTGGACACGTCGGGTTTGCCGTCGACAACCAGGGAGACGTCGAAGGATGTGCCGCCCATGTCAACCCCGATGAGATTCCGGTTGCCTGACACGCCGGCCAGCTCGACGTCGCCCATCGCGCCGCCCACAGGCCCGGACAACAGGGTCTGAAGGGGACGCTTCCGGGCGGACTCAGCGGTAAGCACGCCGCCGGAGGACTGCATGATGTGCAGCGGGGCCTCCACGCCGCGGTCCGCTAGCTTCCCTTCAAGGTCAAGGAGGTAGTTGCGGACCACGGGTCCCGTGTACGCCTCGACGACGGCGGACGAGGTGCGTTCGTATTCGCGCCACTCTTTCGCTGCTTCATGCGACAGCGAGACGGTGAAGTCTTCGCCCAGTTCCTCAAGCAGGATCTCGCGGGCACGAACCTCATGGGCCGGGTTCTTGTAGCTGAAGAGGAAGGCAACGGCCACGGCGCCATATCCTTCGTCCAGTGCTCGGCGTGCTGCTTGACGGACGGCCACTTCATCGAGCGGCCGGATCTCATGGCCCTGACCGTCGAGGCGTCCGCCGACGCCGATAACGTCCTTCCGCTCGACGAGGGGAGTCGGCTTGCGGTACTGGGCGTTGTAAAGCTCCAGACGTGGGCCCCGGGCAATATGATAAGAATCCTCGACGCCGGCGGTCGCCAGCAGCAGCACGGGAACGCCGCGACGCTCCAGGAAGGCGTTCAGGCCCTGGGTTGTGCCATGGACCAGGAACTCGATGTCTGAAAGGTCGGTAACAATGGACTCGAGGCCGGCAATCACGCCGACGCTCAAGTTGCCCGGTGTAGTGGATGCTTTCGTCGCCTGATAGGTCCCTGCGGTTTGGTCGTACGCCACGATGTCCGTGAAGGTTCCGCCGATATCCATCGACACCCTGTAGTTCGGCATGTGTATCTCCTCATGGTTCTGGGACGTGCACTTGTTGTGTGGTAAGTCACGTTAGCGGCGAGGATCTCGCAGGCCTGTGCATTCTGCACATTCTCAGTGAGGGCCAAAGGGCTTGCTGCCCAAGATCGCGCCTTGAAGGCCTGTTAGTGCGCGATTCTTTCGGTCGAATAAAGAAAACGAGAGTATGCGTGAAGGGCTTGACCACAGTGACCCCGTCCCCGAAGCCCGAGACCGGAACCGCCAACCCGGACCCGACAACGTCGCCGCCTGTCGCCCCGCCTGTTGCCCCGTCCGCACCAGCCGCGCCAGCTCCGGTCCCGCCGGTCGTCGTCGCTCCGCCCGCCCCTCCGGCACCTGCGGTAAATGATCACGACGCCGACAACAGTGGAGGTCCGGACGATGGTGACGGTAACAAGTAGCGTGAAGGGGGCGGGCAACACTCTCCGCGTCCCGGGGTGGGCCGTTGCCCGAACTGGCGATGGTGAACATACGAACCTTTGCGCGTCCGCGGGCTTTCGGAGGTCAAAGAGTCATGTGGGCCTTGTCGAAGTCGCGGTGGTGCTGCTCATCAGTGCTTGCGCTGCGATGGACCAGAAGCAGGTGACGGCGAGTGGCTCATCCGGGGTACGCAGTTCGCATGGTTTCAGTCCGGCCTCGCACCCGATGGATGGAAAACGATGGAACTTCCGGACCGAACGGCGGTACTGTCCATCCCGCCCGGTGCCATTGCGGTGCAAAGCGATCCCGGGAGTGTTTCGGCGGGAATCACAGCACCGAATGGTGACCTTCAGGTTTACTTCAATTCCACCCCCCAACAGGGGGATGAGTCGCAGGCCAACTGGCCGGGATCCCGCCTCGACCACCTATCGGGCGAACACGCCGCATCCGTAACCCAAACATCGAGCAGTAACGGAATGGTGTTCCGTGGTGGCACCGGTTCGTGCGTGGCCGACACTTACGTGACCACAATCGGCGCGCATCGGTACAGTGAGATAGCCTGTTTGGTTGCTGGCGGCCGGGGCAGCAGCGTACTCGTCGTCGCCGCCCCTGCCGACGCCTGGATCCGTTGCGCTCCCTTGCTGGAGCAAGCGGTGCACTCATGCCTGGCCGAATAGATCGGGCGGGGGAGTGGCCATCAGCCCGTTGTGAGCATTGTTCCGGGACCCTCAGGACTGCAGCCGCGCGGGGTAGCAAGCAGGAAGCTGAATATCGCTTCAGCTTATGGAGGAGCGTGATGTAATGGGTCTACTTTTGACGCCTGCGCCCGCTTCCCCCAGCTGGTTGCGCTGGAGCAGTTCGCAGCACAGGTTCCGCGCTCAACTGAACGAGGATCAAGAAATGACGCAAACAGATGTCTTTCAACGGCGTGGCATCCCCAGGACCCGGGTCCAGTTGCCCGTGCTGGGATTAGGAACAGCACCCATCGGGAACCTTTACCGGCAGGTCCCGGAGCAGGAAGCCGTCGACGCCGTCGCAGCGGCCTGGGACCGCGGCATCCGGTACTTTG
This sequence comes from Arthrobacter sp. SIMBA_036, assembly GCF_046535135.1. NCBI lineage: Bacteria > Bacillati > Actinomycetota > Actinomycetes > Micrococcales > Micrococcaceae > Arthrobacter > Arthrobacter sp. SIMBA_036. The sequence goes on along the minus strand of NZ_JAWRXG010000008.1, from coordinate 2,166 downwards.
ACACTGCGCCTCATTACGGGCTGGGACTCGCTGAACGCAGGCTCGGCCGCGCGCTCTCGGGCCAGGACCGGAGCGAATATGTGGTGAGCACCAAGGTGGGTCGGCTCCTGCGTCCCAACCGGGCCCCCAGAGGTCTGGACACTGATGGCTTCGATGTCCCCGACGACGTTGTCCGGGTCCGCGACTACTCGCGGGATGGTGTGCTCCGGTCAATAGAGGAAAGCCTGGAACGCCTCGGCACAGACCGGATCGATATCGTCTACATCCACGACCCTGATGACTACTGGACGGAGGCCCTCGAAGGTGCGGTCCCGGCGCTCTCCGCGCTGCGCGACGAAGGTGTCATCGGAGCCTGGGGTGCGGGGATGAACCAAGCCGAAATGCTTCAACGATTCGTCATCGAGACCGACATTGACGTGATCATGCTGGCCGGCCGGTACACCCCTCTTGGAACAGGGAGCGGCAACTGAGTTGCTTCCTGCTTGCCTGGAACACGATGTGGCCGTGGTGAATGTGGGCGTCTTCAACTCCGGCCTGCTGTCCAAGAACAGGCCCGCGGCCGATGCCACATACAACTACGAGGCGGCGCCCCGGGAACTGTTGGACAGGGCCAACCAGCTGGCGGACATCTGCTTGGCGCACGGCACCACTCTGCCTGCCGCCGTCGTCGCATTCCCGTACCAGCATCCTGCCGTGACAAGCGTGGTCTTGGGCATGCGCACCCCGGAGCAGGTGCAACAAAACCTCGATTTGGTCGCCCGGTCCATCCCGCAGGCGCTGTGGGATGATCTGCGAGAGGGCGGCTTGATCCGCTAGAACAGCGGCACCAGCATCCCCACTGACTCAAGACCTACAGAAGGGGGAACTGGGAAGCCACGCAGCGTCCGAGGGAGCCACTCACGGCCGTGAGTTGCAGCCACGGTCGCCCGCCATTGTGGGAGGTTCCTCGTCAATTATTCGCTCCTGTTGATCTTGGGTTCGGGCCTCGCCTTCGTTGTCACGTGGCGGAACGGACTACCGAATTCCTCCATCTTTATCCTGAGCAGTTCGCTGAGAGCACGGGGTAGGGGCCGAGGCGAATGTGGTCGTTTTCATCGACGATGCCGGAGAAGTAGGTGATCACGTGATGCTGCATGGCTGGCGCCTGCAGATGACGGTGGCGGGTCGGCCGCACGCCCCGGCCGTCCTTCGTCAACAGCTGCATTCCAAGCACGCGCTGGAGCTCACGCACCTGCGCGGGGACGGGGGAGCAACCCGTGAGCTACGCGTTGCGCCTCTTGTGCCGTCCGGGCAAAAACGCGACGCCCTGCGGATCGGTGTTGATCATGCACCCATTCTGCACTGTTATCTCCCAAATCTTGCGCTTATATTGCAGACAATTTGTGACTAATCTCATGGCTACAGCGTTAGCGACAACGCCGATTGCACCCGCCGTCCGGGCCTGGACAGTAATTAGCTTGCTCACCTGATGCACCAACCCGCCTTAGAGGCGCGTGGCTTCGCGGCCCGTGCCGCCTAGACACAGCCCAACTCTAGAAAGCTTTTACTATGACTCAGCTCAACGACCAAGTACAGACTCTTCGAGTTAGCAGCAACGGGGAGGACTCGGTGGATATTCACCTGGACTCATCCAGTCCAGTGACCGTTCGGCTACAGCTGGATGGTCACTGCAGTTGCCAGCACGACGGCGAAAACCGGCCTGGTTCCTACGTTGACAGTGATCTTGGCGGCATCCGCTGACGGTGGCTGCCGCCCAGTACCACTCCCAGGTTGACGGAAGATCCGTCATGGGTTGGTCGTGGACCGTCGCTGGGGGAGTGCTGCCGGGCGGCCAGGATTTTCCAACGTCAGCTCTCACTGCGAAGGATGAAGCCCTGAACTGATCGCTCGGTGGCATCTGCGCCGTCCTGAGGCGCCTTGGCATGAGATGGCAGCAGATCTGGTCGGTTGTCCGCACGGATGCATGACCAAGCCAACGTAAAACTGCGGACGGCGGCATAGTTCACCAGATTGGGTTCCTGTCATGACCAGGAACTGCATAGCTCTTGGAGGAGGGGTGATTGTGCGTTGAATCCAATAATCACTGTTCTGATGGCAAAGTACGTTATCCGTTTTCTTCCCATGCGCGGGCGTTAGGGACGCTGATTCTTCTTGAAGACGATGTAG
>NZ_JAWRXG010000116.1:0-279 GCF_046535135.1 Arthrobacter sp. SIMBA_036 | reverse complement strand
ATATCGCCCTCGATGTCGAGCAGGCCGAAGATCGTGCCATCGGCAGAAAGCACGTCGAGCGTCGATGGCAGAAGCGGCGAGGCCGTCCGCGCAGGATCGTTGACGATGATCAGCGGCAGGTTGGTGACCGCTGCCAGTTCGCCAAAGTGATGCAGAATGCCTTTCTGCCCCGGCTTCGAATAGTAGGGGACGGTGACCAGCGCCGCGCTGGCGCCGAGCGCTTCGGCCCGTCGCGTCGCCTCGATGGTCTGCGCCGTACAGTTGGTGCCGGTCGCGGCA
>NZ_JAWRXG010000115.1:0-279 GCF_046535135.1 Arthrobacter sp. SIMBA_036 | reverse complement strand
ACCAGAGCCTGCTCGGCATGAGCTTCCTGGAAACACTGGGCTCGATGCAGATGCAGACAGACGAACTGCGCCTGCGGGATTGAGAGCTTGCTATTTGCACTGTAACGGGCTGGTTTCGTGCTGCTTTCAATCTCAGCGGCAGCGCCAAAGAGAAACGAAGGCGCAGGCCCTCAGCTCAACTAGAAGCTGAAAGCCAGAGGAAGCCTGAGCTTCCGTTGGTGTGGCTATCGCTTGTCTTCGAATGATTGTAGCTGACCGCAAATGCCAGCGAACACATCG
>NZ_JAWRXG010000114.1:0-279 GCF_046535135.1 Arthrobacter sp. SIMBA_036 | reverse complement strand
CCATAAAAGTACCACCAACCAGAACTGCACTAAGCAAGAAATGAAATGCGGATGAGCCCATAGCTGGCAGCGCCACACCCAGAGCCTGTATTCCTAAGTTAATTTGTAGGGCAAGTTGAGTTCCCAAGCGTTGATGGACTTTATGCCAAATAAAGCATGAGGGCATGGCGCCAATACCAAATACCGCCCAGATATGTGAGGAGTCTATTTCTGGTAAAACCTGATGCACTAAAAATGGCAGATAAGTTGCGGTAATAATGTAGCCCAGGCCAGCTAACC
>NZ_JAWRXG010000113.1:0-279 GCF_046535135.1 Arthrobacter sp. SIMBA_036 | reverse complement strand
AAAGGAAAAGGCGGACAGGTGATTATGGCAGATCATTCCGTACTGGACGTTTCTGTTCGTAAAAAAAATGACTTCTTATCTAAAATTGAAAATTTAGAGCAAACGGATCATGGAATAACAGATTGTAACATCATGGAATAACTTTCCTTGCAAACAGTATTCGAAGACATTTTCGTTTACTGCTGAAATCATTTTCATACCATTCAAATGCTCAATTTCTTTCGGCATTTTCTTCTTTTTGCCTATTCTACAACAGACACAGTAATCACTTTCTCTGTC
>NZ_JAWRXG010000112.1:0-279 GCF_046535135.1 Arthrobacter sp. SIMBA_036 | reverse complement strand
AGCTTTGAAAACCTGGATTTCGCTTGTGCACTGATCGATCCGGGTCTCGTTACGAAGCGGGACGTCGCTGGGAGTCTCCATCCTGACCTTAGGATCGTAGAGAGAGGCCAGATCTTTGAATTCATTGCACTGATCGGAAGGCTACTCGACGAGGCTGATGGCAGCAAGGGAGCGACCTCGGTGTCCGCCAACGGCCTTCATGCAGCTACGGCGGCCGTGCGACGTTGGCCGGGTGGAGTGATGGAGATTGCAGACAAAGTTCGCGATGTTTGGAGGCAC
>NZ_JAWRXG010000111.1:0-280 GCF_046535135.1 Arthrobacter sp. SIMBA_036 | reverse complement strand
GAATTCGGTAAAGGTCCGATCATCATGATCTCTTACGCGGACGAAGAAGAAGCGAAAGTTATCACCTGGAAAAAAATCGACCTGCCGTACGTTGAAGTTGTTTCTTCTGAACGTGAAATGATCAAACGTTTCCTGAAAATCATCCGTGAAAAAGACCCGGACATCATCATCACCTACAACGGTGACTCTTTCGACCTGCCGTACCTGGCGAAACGTGCGGAAAAACTGGGTATCAAACTGACCATCGGTCGTGACGGTTCTGAACCGAAAATGCAGCGTA
>NZ_JAWRXG010000110.1:0-280 GCF_046535135.1 Arthrobacter sp. SIMBA_036 | reverse complement strand
GCCGGATGTGGAAGCGAGGACTAAAGACTCGTGAAGCTGACCGGTACTAATAGGCCAACAACTAACACCACACACAAACACACTGCACGCGTCCACTATGTGGTTCCCAACCAACAACCCGGGAACAAAACACACAACAACACAACTGAATACCAGCACCACAGTTGTAACCACAACATACTTCCCACCCACAAACCCCCAAGGGGTTTGGCAGGGACGGGTAACAAGGTTACGGCGGTCATAGCGTGGGGGAAACGCCCGGTCCCATTCCGAACCCGGA
>NZ_JAWRXG010000109.1:0-283 GCF_046535135.1 Arthrobacter sp. SIMBA_036 | reverse complement strand
ATGGGTTTATGCGGCACTAAGCAAATGGATAAACCATCAGGCATTTTACAGGCAATTAAGCTGGAATCCAACAACAGGTGGATATCAGGATTTCTTGTTCTACTTTTTACCGGGGATTGAGTTATTAGCAGTTTTACTATTACTCATAAGACCAGTCCGCTTATACGGCCTTTGGCTTTCTGCCGGACTACTATTTGTTTTTACCGCCTATGTTTTTTATGTAGTCTTTATTGATCCTACAAAAGCGACTTGTACCTGTGGCGGGGTTTTATCTGCAATGACC
>NZ_JAWRXG010000108.1:0-283 GCF_046535135.1 Arthrobacter sp. SIMBA_036 | reverse complement strand
AAAGAATTAATTAAATTTAGAGGATGCGTAAATACTTTTTAATACTATCAATACTTTCATTTGCTAATGTATTTTCCCAGCAAATTAAAAAATCTCTTTCAGAACTTGAAGTTCAATATGAATATTCTTTTGTACGAGATACAACAGATATAGACCCAAATCATAGGTTCAAAGAGCTTATGTTATTGGATTTCAATTCTCATTATTCATTGTTTTATAGTCAGCAATATCTAGCTGCAAGAAATGCCATCAAGAAAGCAACTATTGAGGCCCAAACTGCTAG
>NZ_JAWRXG010000107.1:0-284 GCF_046535135.1 Arthrobacter sp. SIMBA_036 | reverse complement strand
CATGAGCAAACTGAAACGTTTTCATCGCTCTGGAGTGAATACCACGACGATTTCCGGCAGTTTCTACACATATATTCGCAAGATGTGGCGTGTTACGGTGAAAACCTGGCCTATTTCCCTAAAGGGTTTATTGAGAATATGTTTTTCGTCTCAGCCAATCCCTGGGTGAGTTTCACCAGTTTTGATTTAAACGTGGCCAATATGGACAACTTCTTCGCCCCCGTTTTCACCATGGGCAAATATTATACGCAAGGCGACAAGGTGCTGATGCCGCTGGCGATTCA
>NZ_JAWRXG010000106.1:0-287 GCF_046535135.1 Arthrobacter sp. SIMBA_036 | reverse complement strand
AGTATATCAGATTTTAGAACGATCGGTAAAGAATTTAGAATTAAATCATGTGTTTTATATGTCTATGTATGGCTACTACCTGAATTTTAACGAATATCGCTCCTTTTTATTTTTCATCAAATCATTTCTTTAATGTCATTGACGGCAGGTCATAGAGCATACTGGTGTGTTTTCGAAAATACCCCTCATTTCAGTTAAGTCCCCCGCTGGAACATTCACACTTTGGACACGAAATAGGAACTGTAGAAGAGTTTCCCGGATTTTCAAACTAAAGTGTATTAAACAAT
>NZ_JAWRXG010000007.1:0-231355 GCF_046535135.1 Arthrobacter sp. SIMBA_036 | reverse complement strand
CAGCCATAATTTCAACCAATCAAAAAACAATCGGCATCAACAAACTTGGCACACTATTGAGTTCTCAAACAACAGACCCCCCAAAACATAACCCCCACAAGCACACCACAAAAGCAGCACACCACAACAAAGGGCCATTGGAAAAGAAGAGTTATTTTTGGCCGCCCACCGAACCGTACACACCTTCCGGCTTTCCGTTTCGCACCCGGCGACTCAGAAAACAATACACGCCCCACCACACCAACGCAAATCCACCCAACAACACCACCCAAAACAGCAGACCGTCTTGGCGTGAGAGAGGAAGCGCCGGGGTTTAAACGCAGAAGAGGCCGGCAACCTTAGCGGTTGCCGGCCTCTTCAGGACTTCGTGATTACCAGGAAGACTTGGTGATGCCCGGGAGCTCACCACGGTGAGCCATGTCGCGGAAGCGAACACGGGAGATACCGAACTTCTGGAGCGTACCGCGGGGACGGCCGTCGATCTGGTCCCGGTTACGCAGACGGATCGGGGAGGCGTTGCGGGGCAGCTTCTGCAGGCCGAGGCGGGCAGCTTCGCGTGCTTCGTCAGTCGCGTTCGGGTCAACCAGGGTCTTCTTCAGTTCGAGACGCTTGGCAGCGTAACGCTCAACAATGACCTTGCGCTGCTCGTTGCGAGCAATCTTGGACTTCTTTGCCATGTGTTTAGCGCTCCTCTCGGAATTCGACGTGCTGGCGGATCTTGGGGTCGTACTTCTTCAAGACCAGGCGGTCAGGATCGTTACGACGGTTCTTGCGGGTTACGTAGGTGTAACCAGTGCCCGCAGTGGACTTCAGCTTGATGATCGGACGTACGTCCTTGTCCTTTGCCATTAGAGCTTTACTCCTCGTGCCAGGATGTCGGCGACGACCGCGTCAATTCCGCGTACGTCAATGGTCTTGATGCCACGTGCTGACAGGGTCAGCGTGACGTTGCGGCGCAGGGACGGAACCCAGTAGCGCTTCTTCTGAATGTTCGGATCGAACCGACGCTTGTTGCGACGGTGCGAGTGCGAAATGCTGTGCCCAAAGCCCGGCTCGGCTCCGGTCACTTGGCAGTGTGCTGCCATGACTCTCCTCCAAAGATTGAATGTAACGGCGTACAGATGTTCCTGCGTTGCCGTGCGACAGGCAGCGTCCGCATCCGATCCAAACCATTTTCGTTAGTTTCCGCACCTGGTGCGGCGAAGAAGGTTGGCCTCAGGACAGGCAGTGGAAAACCACTGGAACAGCTCCTGGGATACCGGGCGAATACAGGAATGCACGCAACTTGAGCCCCTAACTACCGGCCACCGGGAGGTCAGTAAAACTGCCACTCACCGCCAACCGGAGCAATTGCACACGATCCGCACTACCTAGCGCCTAACCATTCTACGGGCCAGTGCAAATTAAGACCAATCCGGAATCATAAGCCATAGCAAGGCCTTTCACAGCGGAACCAAAGGATGGGGGGCCAATGTTGTTTCATGACTTCGCTCCTCACACCACGTTCACGGGCTGAAAACCCTGAGGCCCCCGTGCCTGCCATGGCACCCAGTGCCGCCGCAGGCTTCCGGCAACAGGCCCGACGCCGGTGGGTGCGGGCTGACTTCATCACTTTCCTCGGGTGGCTCTCACCGGTTGCAGCTGTGAGCCTTTGGCTGGCCTATGGCGGCGCCTCCGGATTCGGATCCTTCGCCGCAGCCACAACGTCAATAGGTATCGTGGCGGGGCTGATCAGCATGGATCTGGTTCTCCTGATGCTCCTGCTCGCTGCGCGAATCCCTTTCATCGACAACACCCTGGGCCACGACCGAGCCATCGAGATCCATAAGTCCTTGGGCAAGCCGGCACTGTATCTGCTCTTAGCCCATGGTCTGTTCATCGCCATCGGATACGGCGCGGCAGAGGGATTGGACCCCATTTCGGAATCCGTATCGCTCTGGGTCAACGTCCCCGACATGTGGTTGGCGTACATCTCCGCGCTGCTGTTTGTCGCCGTCGTCGTCACGTCCCTGGTTGCCGTTCGACGCCGGTTCCCTTACGAATTCTGGTACGCCGTCCACCTGCTGACATATGCAGCCGTGGCGACCTCCATACCCCACCAGTTCAGCGTGGGCGGCCTCTTCGCCCAAGGTACTTGGCAGCGTTGGTACTGGTTGGCACTATGCATGGCCACTGGCTCCGCCCTCCTTTACAACCGTGTGCTGGAGCCACTCTTCGCCACTTTTCGGCACCAGGTGACGGTAAGCCGCGTGGTGCGCGTCTCCAAGGACGTTTTCAGTATCGAAATGACCGGCCTCCATCTGGACGAGCTATCGGGCTCGGGCGGCAGGTTCTTCTTCTGGAGGTTCCTCGCCCCGGGATTTTGGTGGCAGCCCCACCCCTTCAGCCTTTCTGCCGAACCGATTCCCGCCACCGCCACAATGCCCGGCAAGTTGCGGATCACCGTCCGCATCTTGGGCGAGGGAACCGCAAGGCTCGCACGGCTCAAGCCTGGCACCAAGGTGGCCATCGAAGGTCCGTACGGGATGTTCAGCACGGCGGCGCGATCCCGTAAACACGTGGTCATGATCGGCGCCGGCATTGGTATCACACCGCTGCGTGCACTGTTGGAGTCCACCCCCTTCGAACCTGGAGACGCTACGGTCCTCCTCCGGGGTCATGACGAGAACGAACTCTTCCTTGGGCAGGAAATCATGGCCATCGCCGAAGCGCGTGGCGTAACGCTCTATCACCTGACAGGTCCGCGTTCGCCTAAGAGTGGATCTTGGCTCCCACACTCAGCGCAGCAAGCAGGATTCACCCTTGCCTCCTACGCACCGCACATCGCCGAAGCTGACGTTTACGTCTGCGGACCTGCCGGCTGGGCCGGCAAAGTCATCGACGACGTCAAGGCGGCCGGGGTGCCCGCGGAACAACTCCATTACGAAAGGTTTGACTGGTGAGAACGAGAGCAGCAGTAGCCACAGCCCTTGCATCCGTTGGTATTTTGATTGCCGGCTGGCAATCCGGGGCCCACGTCTCCGAAACAGGTGCGGCAACCAGCACGAGCCTCAGCAGCACGGGATCGAGCGGCACCACCTCCGGTGGGAGCACCTCCGGGACTGAAACCGGCGGCACCACCTCCGGTGGAAGCAGCTCCAGCGGCACCACCTCCAGCGGCACGAGCACTGCGACGTCGGGAAGCTATGACGGCTCCTCGGTCCAGACACGCTACGGCACAGTCCAAGTGCAGGTCACCGTCCAAGGCGGGAAGATCACCGAGGTCAAGGCCCTGCAACTTACGGATGCCGAGAACAGGTCCGCCCAGATCAGCGCCTATGCCGCCCCTGTGCTCCGTTCGGAGGTCCTCCAGGCCCAGTCGGCCAACGTGCAGACGGTCGGCGGAGCCACCATCACCAGTGACGCCTACCTCACATCCCTCCAGGCAGCCCTCGATGCGGCCCACTTCTAACGCGCAACACCTCCGTGCCCGGATCTTCAGGAGCATGGGCACGGTGGTGAGTCTTACCGTAGCGAGACGGAGATACACGCAAGCCGCCGTGGATGAGCTCGAGTCGGCCACCGCCGTCGTCGAGGGCATTTTTACCGAACTGGACTTGAAGTTCAGTCTCTACCGCGAGGGCTCCGAAGCCAGTCGGGTGGCACGCGGTGAGCTGGCCTTATCGGAAGCCTCGGAGTCCATGAGGCGGCTCTACGATGAAGCGTCCGAGTGGCGGCTGGCAACCAATGGCGCATTCACGGCTGAGCGCCCTGATAGGGCCCTGGATCTGTCCGGAATTGTCAAAGCCCACGCTGCACAGGAGGCCGCTCTTTCCTTGGAAGCCATAGGCCTGCAGGACTGGTGTCTCAACGCTGGAGGCGACGTACTGGTTAGCGGCTCCCCACAGCCAGGCACCAATGAACCGTGGCTTGCCGGCGTCGTCGATCCCGGGGATAGGCAGTCGCTGCTGAGCGCTTTTCCCCTACGCGCCCTGCCGGCCCTGGCGACCTCGGGCTGCGCCGAACGCGGTGAACATATATGGACGGTAGGTAGTGGGAAGGCGGAATTCGTCCAGGTCACGGTCGCAGCAACAAATATTATGACGGCGGACGTCCTTGCCACCGCGATCGTGGCCGGAGGCACCCCGATGCTGGACCAGGCCGTGGCAAAGTGGGGCGTCGAAGTCCTGGCCGTACGCCGGGACGGCACCCTGCTGGCCACTCCCGGCTTCCGCGACGAAACCGGCCAAGCGGCTAGGAAGGCCGGATAAGCTCAGGATATTTAGGGTGCAGGCCATCTCCGGACGAAACGCCGCGAACCCTGCGAGATACCCACGGGACCGCAGATTCACGCAGCCACCGGGCGTTGGCCTTCAACGTTTCAACACGATTCATGAGCCGCAGGGGCGCGAGTTCGGGTACTTCAATGACGTGCTCATATTCGAGGACGTCCAACACGCGCTTGGCCATGTTGATGTGGCCGGCCGTGGACATGTGCATCCTGTCCTCGCCCCACATACGCCAATCGTCGTACTCGTCAAAGCGCCAGTAATCCACCAGCAGCGCGCCGTGGTCCTGGGCAATTTCCCGCACGAGCTCGTTGTAGATCGCAGTCCGGCCGCGCATGGCTCCGAAAACCTTCGAACTCTTGGCATCGAAACCGGTGAAGAGGACAACAGTGGCGCCGGCAGCGCTTAACTTGCCGATACCGGCGTCGTAATCCTCCAACAGCGAGTCGATGTCTACCTTGGGCCGCAGGATGTCGTTTGCACCTGCGTACATGGTGACAAGGGTGGGCCGCAGCGCGATAGCCGCATCTACCTGCTCCGCCATGATTTGCCGCAGCTTCCGTCCCCGGATTGCGAGGTTGGCATAGCCAAAGTCCTGGTTGCTTTGTGCCAACTGGCTGGCGACGACGTCCGCCCAACCGCGCACACCGTTGGGGCGAGTGGGGTCATCGTCCCCGACTCCCTCCGTGAACGAATCCCCCAAGGCGACATATCGGGCTGAAAAATCCATGCCGCCAGTCTGCCACTTCAGCACTCGGCGCCACAAAGCGCTGAACTGCTATGTGGATCAGGAGTCCCGGAGGATCCAATGATTGTTGTCCAAACGGGCCACAATCTTCTCGCCGATCCGGGCCAGGTCCGTGACGTCGTCGGGCGTCAGGGAGTCCAGCATCAGCGTCCGCACCGACTCCACATGATCCGGCGCCAGGGCCAAAATGGTGGACATGCCGGCGTCGGTCAGGTGCGCCACGGTGACCCGGGCATCGCGCGGGTCTGCCTGCCGGTCCACCCATCCGCGTTTTTGCAGCTTGGTGACCACATGAGAGAGGCGTGACAGTGATGCGCTGGTGCGGGCGGCCAACTCGCTCATGGGAAGGTATCGCCCCTCAGTTTCAGAGAGCATGGCAAGGACGTTGTAGTCGAAAAGTGATAATTTCCCCGCCGACTGAAGCTGGGTGTCCAATGCCGAAGGCAGCAGTGTATTGATGCTCAGAAGCGCCAGCCAAGCGCGGCGTTCATCGGCGTTCAGCCAGCGGGTTTGAGTCATACATCCATCTTAGGAGAATCAGCAGGTTACTTAGGTCTCCCCCTGCTGCCCACCGATAAGCTGACAGCATGTTCGTTGTCTCTTTGACCTACAAGGTCCCCGACGAGATTGTCGACTTCCACCGCCCGGGCCATATGGCGTGGCTTAAGGAAGCGTTCGACGCCGGTGTGTTCCTTGCGTCCGGACGTCGCGTACCAGCTATCGGCGGGGTGCTGCTCTCCAACGCGGACAAGGCCACCCTGGACGCATCACTGGCCGAGGACCCCTTCTACAGCAATGGCGTGGCAGACTTCGAGATCATCGAATTCAGGGCCACCAGCGTGGCCACCGGCTACGAAAACCTGCTGGACAGCTGACGCCCCGGCACACTGACGCCCCGGCCCAACCCCAGCAGGCTCACTCGCCACGCATTCTCACATCCACCAGCTTCTTCAGCCCACCCTTGCGTGGAACCTTCACCGGTTGGGGCCAGCGGGGCTGCAACGAGTCACCCAGGGTGACGCCTCGAAGTTTGCGCCCGAACAAGGGCACCACCCAATCATTGACCCAACGGCGCTGCCGGCGTTCCCATTCGCGCAATTTGAGGCGCTCGGGTGGATCCCATTCTTTCGGGAGGATTTTGTGCGGGACGTTGAGGTGATCCAAGACCTGTGCGGCCAGATACTTATGTCCGGCCTTGGACATGTGGAGCCGGTCCGGCGCCCACATACGTGGGTCCTTATAGGCTTCGAAGCACCAGTAATCCACCAGGACGGCACCGTATTTTGTTGCGAGGGCGCGGACCCTTTGGTTGTAGAGGGTGTTGCGTTTCTTGAATGGCTCCAGGATTGCAGAGACTTTGACGTCGAAACCGGTAAAGAGGACCACCGTGGCGCCCGTGGCGGCAAGCTTTTCCACGAGCATCTCGTAGTCGCTCAGCAGGGCATCCATGTCCGTACCGAAGTCCAGGATGTCGTTGCCGCCGGCGTAGAGGGTGATAAGGGTTGGTTCCATCGCCAGCGCGGGCTCAAGCTGTTCGTCGACGATATGGCGAAGCCTCTTGCTGCGGACAGCCAAATTGGCGTACTCCCAGCCCGGCTCAGCCTTGGCCAGCTTCTCGGCAACCCTGTCAGCCCACCCCCGAACCCCGTTGGGCAGGACATTGCTCGGGTCGCCGACGCCCTCGGTGAAGGAATCGCCAATGGCGACGAACCGCCGTCGCCCTTTCTCCCCAGCACCCACCCCGCTAAGTTATCCCCGGCTGGTGACTTCAGGGGAAAGGGAATGTTAACACAGCTATCAGAGACGCCCGCCCTGCAGCCCGCTTAGCCCTCTGCCTTGCCGCGCCGCCAGTACCCCATGAAGGCCACCTGCTTCCGGTCGATTCCCACATCCCGGACCAGATAACGCCGCATTTCCTTGATGACAAAAGCTTCACCGGCCAGCCATGCGTAAAAGGGAAGCGCGCCGGCAGGGAGGGTGGGGTTCTTGGTGGCTTCGATGGCTGCGGCATCCATTCTTTGGGGAGTGTCCCAGAGAATCTCCTGATCCACGTTCACGTCTTCGGGCTCCGGGCCGGCGGCTGCGCCTGTTCCTGTGAATCCCACCCAGCCGGGCAAGGGAACAGTGCTTGCGACCGCTTGCTTGAGGAGCTCGCCGTGGGGCCGCGACCTGCCTAGTGCGGCGCCGCGCGCCAGCCAGGTGATTTCGACGTCGGCGGCGGTGTTGATGTCGCGGAAGTCGCCGGCCTGGGGCACTTCGAGGAAGGCGTGGCCGGTCATCTGTTGGGGCAGGCTTTCGAGAATGGCGCTGATGGCTGGAACCGCAGTTTCGTCGCCGGCCAAGAGGACATGCTGGGCTAGCCCGGGACGCCATTCGATGCCGCCGTAGGCACCAGCGGTGGAGCACTGGGCTGCCCGGTTATTGGGCCCGATGATGGTCAGAGCGTCCCCTGGCTTCGCAGCAACAGCCCAGTTTGCTGCGGGACCGCCTTGACCGCCGTCGTCGAAGTGCATGACGAAGTCGATGTCGATTTCCGGGTACACAGCGTCGAGGCGCTCGGACCTGACCGTGTAGGTGCGCATGTGGCCGCGGGTAGCCGGGTCCATCGCCAGCCATTCCCGGTACCAGCTTGCCTCTCCCAACTTCAAAGCCGGCAGCGGGAGCGCACGGCCGGACGGGTCCACGGACGGAATCATCAACTTCACCCGCAGGTCCAGCATGTCACCGGCCACGCCGAAGTCGCGCAGGGAGTAGCCACCGAACGTGATCCGGCGGAAAGTGGGGCTGAGTTCCTGCACGGCCGTCACGGTGACGTCGAAGGCAAGAGTCATGGGTTCCACTGCCGCGTTCGACGTGGCCTTCGCCTTGGCTGGTTGCGTGCTCATGAAGCGGTCTCCAGTTCGTTCGTTGGCACATGGTCCGCGTAGTGGCGCCCGATGGGGATGATCAGCGGGGTACCTGAGATGGGGTCCGGAACCACGCGGGATTCCAGGCCGAAAACGTTGAGGACCAGTTCCTCGGTTATCACCACTGAAGCCGGACCTTCGGCCACGATGCGTCCCCCCTTCATGGCGATGACGTGGTGGGCGTAGCGCGCTGCGAGGTTGAGGTCGTGGAGCACGATCGCCACGGTGGTACCGCGGCTGCGATTGAGGTCGGTGATCAGGTCCAGGACCTCCACCTGGTGTGCCAGGTCAAGGTACGTGGTGGGCTCATCGAGCAAGAGGACGTCGGTTTCCTGTGCCAAGGCCATCGCAATCCACACTCGCTGGCGCTGCCCGCCGGAAAGCTCGTCGACGTTTCGATCCGCGAGCTCAAAAGTGCCAGTGGCTTCGAGAGCGCGTTGCACAGCATGATCGTGAAGGGAGGAGTCCCCCGCGCTCCAACTGCGGAAGAAGCCTTGGTGCGGAAACCGACCCCGGCCCACGAGGTCGCGGACGGTGATGCCATCAGGAGCCGTAGGGTGCTGCGGGAGGAGGCCCAACACACGGGCCAGTTGCTTGGCGGGACGGCCATGGATGTCATTCCCATCCAGTGTCACGGAACCGCTGGCCGGCTTGAGTAGCCGCGACAAGCCCCGCAAGAGCGTCGATTTGCCGCAAGCATTTGCTCCCACGATCATGGTCACTTTCCCTTCGGGGATCTCAGTGGAGAGTCCCTCCACCACCTTGCGGTGCTCGTATTTGAGCGTGAGGTCCTTGGCGTTGAGGCGGGCCATATCAGGCTTCCTTTCGGTTCGAGGTGACGAGCAGCCACAGGAGGAAGGGCGCACCGAGAGCGCCGGTGACGACGCCGACAGGCAGCACGGTCCCGTCGAGGATGACGGGGGCAATGTTGGCGGCGAAGAAGTCTGCCAGCAACACAATCAGCGCGCCCACAAGCGCCGACGCCGGGAGGCTGGGTTTACGCACGAGGCGCCGGGCAAGCGGTCCGGCGAGGAAGGCAACGAAAGCGACGGGACCCGCAGCTGCCGTTGCGACGGCGGCGAGGCCGGCGGCGGTCAGCACCAGTCCCAGCCTGGCCGCGTTCACCGTGATCCCAAGACCGGCGGCGGTATCGTCACCGAGTTCGAGAATGCGGAGCGGGCCGGCAAGCGCAATGACAGCGGGAACGAGGATCAGCAGGGACATCCCGAGGACGCCGGCTTTCTCCCAATCGGCCGGGTTCAATGATCCGTTCAACCAGATCAAGGCATCGGCTGCGACGCGGATGTCCGACCTGGTCATGAGGAAATTGATCACTGCTTGCAAAGCCGCGGCGACGCCGACGCCTGCGAGGATGAGCCGGTTACCCGCCGCGTTGCCACGGCTGCCGCCCGCACCCGGACCACTGCGGGAAATTACGTAGATGATAGTGGCGACCCCGAGCGCACCGCAGAGGGAGGCGGCGGAAACCACGGCTCCGGAAGCACCGAAGACCAGAATGGCCGTCACGGCACCTGCGCTGGCACCTGAGCTGATGCCAATGATGTCCGGGCTCGCCAAGGGGTTCCGCAGCATGGTCTGGAAGAGCCCGCCCGCCAAGCCGAAGGCGACGCCGACCATGGTTCCCGTGACAGCGCGGGGCAGTTTGTGTTCCATGACGATAAAGCTGGCGCCCGGAATCTTCTCGCCGCCCGTCAAGTGGTTGAGGACGATGGTGACGAAGTCCGGAATGGTCACCGTGTAGCTGCCCAAGAGCACGTACACCGAGAACATGATGAGAAGGGCCAGGCCCAGGAAAAACGTGGGGCTAGGGACCCGTCGAAGTGGCAACGGATGGGCATGTTTGTCCCGACCATTGCCGTTAAATGCCAGCTCGGCGCGGGCGCGGGGCTTGTAAAAGGTGCTCACAGTCCCGCTCCCTTTCCGCGGCGGATAAGCCAGATAAACACGGGGGCACCCAAGAGGGCCGTCACGATGCCCGCAGGAACCTCACCCGGAAGCAGGATCACGCGGCCGATGATGTCCGCCGTGATGAGCAGGATGGGCGCAGAAACCAGCGAGAACGGCAATATCCAGCGATAATCCGGCCCCGTGATGGAACGGACAGCGTGCGGGATGACCAATCCCAGGAATCCGATGGGCCCAGCCAGCGCAGTAGCGGATCCACAGAGCAATACGACACCCACGGCGGTGATGGCACGCGACAGGGCCACGTTGTGTCCGAGGCCCCGGGCCAAGTCGTCACCCAGCGCCAGGCCGTTGAGGACCCGGCCACTTGCCAGCACGATCGATGCCCCAACAACGAGGAACGGCAGCGCCGGTAGCAGGACTGACCAATCGCGGCCGCCGATGCTACCGACTTGCCAGAACCGGAAACGGTCAAAGATATCTTGGCTGGAGACCAAAATAACGTTCATCAGCGAGAACAGCCCGGCGCTGAGGGCCGCACCCGCCAGGGCGAGTTTGACCGGCGTCGCACCGTCACGTCCCCTGGACGCAATGGCATAAACCACGGCCGCCGCCGCGCCGGCACCGAGGAACGCGAACCAGATGTAACCACTCAGTGAGCTGACTCCGAACAGATAAATACTGACGACGACGGCGAGCGCTGCCCCGGCGTTCAGGCCCAGGATCCCTGGATCGGCCAGCGGATTCCGGGCCACACCTTGCATTGCGGCGCCGGCCAGCCCGAGGGCAGCGCCCGCCAGCACCCCCAGGGCCGTCCGTGGGATCCGGGCGATAACCACAGCGTGGTTCCCATCGTTTGGATCAAAGATGGTGAGGGCTTCCCACACCGTGGTGAGGGAAAGTTCGCGGGCACCTATCGCCAGGGATGCGGCACAGGCTGCAGCCAGCACGACGACGGCGAGCACCAGCCACGTGGTTCGCTTGCCTACCCCATCGGCTGGTCGCGGGCCGCCTATCCCCCTGGTCTGGAGCGCCGTCGTCGTACTTAATCTCATGGGCGTTACTTACCCGTCACGGCTGCTTTATCGGCGGCGGCGCCCAGCTGCGGAAGGAACGCGTCCAAGGCCCACGGGAGGCTCAACGGCGACGAGGCCGAGACGGACAATGTAAGGGTCTGGTCAGTGTCGGCAACCAGTGCACCCTTCTTGACCGCGGGGATCTGCCCGAGTAGCGGGTCGGCCTTGATGGCATCTGCGGTGGTGGAGTCCGGGACCCAGGTGACGAAGACGTCGGATGCGAGTTCGTTGGCCTTTTCCGCGGACCACGGGATGAAGAAATCCGTGGCGGTCTTGGTGTTTTGCGCCACCACGGGCGCGAGCTTCATGCCGATCTCCGTCAGGAAACGGGGCCGGTTGTCGATGGCGGTGTAGATGTTGGCGCCATCGCCCTTGGCGGGTTCGAGGTTTCCGTAGATGAAAGTCTTGTCCTTGATCTGTGGGTATTTGGACACTTTGTCCGTGATGGTCACTTCGGTGTCCTCCACCAACTTCTTGGCTTCGGCTTCCTTGCCCAGCGCCTTGCCGATGACAGTGGTGGTTTCCTGCCATGGGGTTCCATAGGCCAGTTCGGGGTAGGCAACCACCGGGGCGATGTCTGAGAGCTTCTTGTAATCGGCTTCCGTCAGGCCTGAGTAAGCGCCGAGGATAACGTCCGGGTTGAGCTTTGCGATCTCGGTGAAGTTGATGCCATCCACCTCGGAGAACTGAACCGGCGCCTTGTTGGTACCGAATCCGGCTCCCAGTTTCTCCAGCGCGGCGTCCTTCCAAGGCGTGGAGCCTTTGCTGTTGTTGCCCCACGTGTTCTTGGGAACCCCCACCGGAACTACGCCCAGTGCGAGCGCGACGTCATCGTTGACCCACGAAATAGTGACCACTCGCTGGGGCTGTGCCTTGATGGTGGTCTCACCAAAAGCGTGCTTGATGGTCACGGGGAAGGCAGACGCTTCCGCTTCGGTGCGCTGCGTTGCCGAAGCAGCCGGTCCGGTGGAACAGCCCGTGAGGGAAAGGGCGACGACGGCCAAAGCTGCCGTAGCGCTTGCGGCGGTCTTCAGCAGGGCACGGCGGGGAAGAGGGGAAGCCACGAGACTCCTTAGGTAAGTGACGGGAACCTAAGTAAGGCTAGCCTAACCGTTTGCTAATTACGAAACGTTTGCATCACGTAATTCGTCTCACTGGACAGTGGTAGTGAAAAGTTGGCAGGATAGCGGCAGCGGACTACCGCTTCCGCTATCACGACGAGGGGATGAGCATGCGCGCTGTTTCAGCTGCTGCGGCCATGGTTGGCGAGGTGGCCGCTATGGCCTGCTTGGCACAGCCCCACACGTCGGCATCGCACGGGCTTTCCACGATCTAGCCCTTCCAAGCAGCACCTTCCTTTCGATGACCGACGTTTCCGCCATCCCGTGCGCCCATCCCGCGCGCGCCGACGTCGACCATTTCCGAAAGAAGCTTTCGTCATGCAAAAAATTAGCGCCCAACAGATCCGCGCGTCCTTCATCAACGCGAGCCGCTCCGAGGCCGCCAAGCTCAACCTTCCCCACGACTTCGAAACTCTCGACTGGGACAACCTCGAGTTCCTCGGCTGGCGCGACGAGAAGATGCCCCAACGCGGCTACCTGGTGGTCGAGTACCGCGGAAAGCTGACCGGCATCTTGCTCAGGGCGCCCGAAGGCGGCTCTGGAAAGAAGCGCGTGGTCCTCTGCGAGCTCTGCCGCGACGTCTTCTCCAAGGACGACGTGTACCTTTGGGTGGCCAAGAAGGCCGGGCAATCAGGCAAGGACGGAAACACGGTGGGAACGCTGATCTGTGCTGAGTTCGGCTGCAGTACCAACGTGCGCAAGGAACCGCCGGTCAACGAGATCAACCCGGACCCGGCCGTCGTCGTGCTTCGGCAGATCGACGGACTCAAGGCCCGGACGGCCCAGTTCCTGGACCGCGTCCGCGGCGACTCCAAGCGTTAGCCCAGCAGGCGCACGCCGAATGCCACCTAGCGCAGGACAATGTCCACCGGGTTGGCTTCCGAGCGCCAGGCGCCTGGCTCCCCCTGACCGGCAATAACGGGGGCAGTCAGGACGCCTGAGCGGTTGGTCCTCTTGTCCCGCAGAATTTCAGTGACGGAACCGAGGTGCCGGGACAGGTCAATCACGTTTTCGGGAGCGGCCAACAGCAACTGGAACCCAAACTCGTGCAACGCCTTGATGCCCGCACCCGCGAACTCCTCCGAAGCCAGCACGAAAGCTTCGTCCATCATCACCGTGCCGTACGTGGTGAAACCCTGTTCGGCAATGCCCAACTGGTAGCTCAAAGCCGCTGCCATGATGAACGCGGTGAATCGTTGGCGCTCGCCGCCGGACATGGAGCCAGTGTCCGCGTGCATGAAGACTTCCGTCCTCTTCTTGCTCGACTTGCCCGGAACGTCGGCCTTGCCCGGGACGTCGCGGTGCTCCTTGCATTGAATGAACAGGTGCCCGCGGACATCCAACACCTCGGCCCGCCAACGACGGTCCTCCGGAGTTTGCGATCCCAGCCTTTTCACCAGGGATTCCAGGGACTTGTAGCGGGCCGTGAGTTCGGCGTCGTCGTCGCCGTGTGGCGCCGGACCAGTAGCGGCGGCGCGCGAAGGACGCGTGTGCTTTGCCTTCAAGGCGTTCTGGATCGCATCCTTGAATTGCTTGGCCGTGGCCGGAAGCGTCTGCTTGATATCCAGCTCAAGGTAACTTCCCTCGTGGAAGTTCACTTGGGACAGAATTCCGTTGAGCGGCAGGATGCGGCTGGTGATGCTGCGGCGCTCCTCGTCCAACAAATGCAAGAGCGTGCTGAACGATTCGTGCGTCCGCTGGTTGAAGAACAGCCGGAACTCGGCCTCCTGCGCCGGCAAACCATCGCTCACGATCGCGTGGTACCGGGATTCGAAGTCTCCGGCGGCGGCAATTGACGTTCCATGGTCAGCGCTGATCGCGCTGCCCCAGTCGCGCACAAAGGCCTCGAACATGCGCGTCAACCGTTCGGCTGTCGCCTGGCCGCGGGACTCGGCCGAGTGGAGCTCCTCGAGCAACTTGGTGCGGACGTTGTTGGCCAGGTTGTCGAGTTCATAGAGTTGCGTGAGGTCCGCCGCTCCGACGAAGTACGGTTCCAGTGCGGCCACCGTGGAGGCCGACGGCGGTGCTTGGTCAAGCTTTCGCCTCGCGGCATCGAGCAGGCCGTCAGCCGTGGTCATTTGGTGGTCCAGCGCTTTGTATTCGCTCTGGAGCACGGCAGCGGCACCTGTGGAGGACTGGTGCTTTTCACGCACGGACTCGATGGTGGCGCGCAATGGTTCCAAGTCCGCCTGGGCAGCGAGCGCGTCTGCCAGGCGTTGCTCGATCCGGGCCAGCTCTTCTGCTGCCACTGCGGCTGAAACCTGTTCCCACGGACGTTCGTCTTCGGCCACCCTGCGCAGGGCTTCCAGTTGCCGGGCCATGCCCTGATGGGAGTCTTCGCGGCTCTGCGCCAACTCTGCAGCCTTGGCCAACTCGTTTTCCAGCTCCCCCACCCGCGCAGCGACGAGTTCGAGCTTGGAGGCGTTGTCAAAGCCGAGGACGTAGTCCTGACGACTCGTGAACCGGTCGTCCTTTTCCACGGTGTGCCGGTTGCGTTTAACCACGCCACCAAGGCTCAAGCCTTTGTCCAGCGAAGCCAACTCATCCGGGTCCTCCACGCACGGATACGCAAAGTCGACGGCGATCCGCTCACGGACCCATTGCCCGGCGTCGGCGTTGGCCCCCGTGGTGAGAATGTTCAACTTAGTCAAGAGGTCGCCGTCGGACACCTCCTCCACGGCCAGCGCGCCACCGGCCAAAGGCTTGGACACATCGACGGCGCGCAAGGCGCCACGGATCGTGTTGCTGTTCAAGTACCTGGTGACGGCCGCGAAATGCTCGCCCGGAACCAGCAACGTGGTGGCGAGATTGCGCAAGGCACGCTCGGCGGCGGGCCGCCACTGATCCTGCCCCTCAGCCAGGTCGACCAGTTCGCCTCCGAACGGCATCCGTTCTTCCGGGACGCCGGTGGCGGCGGCGATGGCGGCCCGGTTTTCGATGCTCGACGGCGGCAACAGAGACTTGCGCGTCCGTAGCGACAGCAACTCCTGTTCAGCGGCCGCCAGTTCGCGCTTCTTGGTTGCATGGCCGTCGAACGCTTCGAAACGAAGCTCCTTCAAGGCCTCCGAGTCGCCCTTCAATGCCGCTGATCGATCTGCAGCCTGCTCGTGCGCCTGATCCCAGCCCTCGGCCGACCACTCAAGGTCCAAACCGGCGTCGGACAATGCTTTTTTGGCCGCCTCCTCCACCTGCTGGCGCAGCTTGAGTCCCACGCGGGCGTTCTCCAGCGACTGCTCAATCGCCGAGATAGCGTTGCCGCCACGGTTGTTGTAGTCCAGCTCCAACTCCCGGAGCTCCTTGGCCAGCCCCTCCCGGACCGCCCGCTCGCCGGCAAGCTCCTGCGCTTTGGTGTGCGTGAGCTCTTTGAATCGGGCCAACGTCTTCGCGTGAACCGTCACCGCCAACTGCTGCTTGTAGGCAACAAATTCTTCGCCCGCGAGCTCCCGGAGACGGTTTGCCTCCAGCAGCGCCTGGGCGTATTCCTTGTTCAGCCCTGGGACCGGAGCCAACTGGTCGCGCTGCTGCCGGACATCTTCCAACCGTTGGCGGATGGACATCAGGTTGCTGAATTCCTCCACGACGTCGTCCGCGGCGGCCAGCGTGGCCGGAGCATCCAACACCTGGTCACGGAAGAATGTATTGACGCTCCCACCCAAGCCTTTGCCTGCTTGGATGACACGAAGCAGTGGAAGCGCCTGATCCGAATTGATGCCAAGCAATCGGCGGAACCGTTCGGCAAACGCCTTGTGCACATCGAACACTTGGCCGTCCGGGAAAATGCCCTCCAACCCGCCCTTCGTAAACCGTTTCTGCGCGATCCCCTCAATGGCTTCAAGGTCCAACGGCTTGCTGTCAATCACGTAAAAACGTCCGACGCTCGACTCCGTGCCATTCTTGGGCAGGTCGAACAGGGCCGAGACCGTCACCTTCGTGCCGGCCGCGTTGTCGTACGTCAGTGCGACGGCGGACCACGTAGCTCCCGGGCGTTGGAAGGCACTGGCCGAGCCCTCACCAACAGCCTTATCACCAACTTTGCCGCGCATGTAGGTAAAGGTGGTCCGCTTGTCCTCCACAGCACCTCCGGACCGCTGTGCCGCGGCCTCATTGGAGCGCGGACGGGCATCGAAGACGCGCAGCATGGCATCGAACAGCGTAGATTTGCCGACCCCCGAGTTACCGGTTAGGAGGGTGCCGTTGCGATCCACATGCATGGTGTGCGCGCCGTGGAACGTGCCCCAGTTGACCACTTGGACGAGCGCAAGGCGCATCTGGCCGGGGTTGATCTGGTCACCCAGCGGAAGCATGGTTGCGATGGTCACTTGCCTGCCTCCTCATCCTCGGAGCGAACATCCCGATCAAGATCGAGCAAGGGTTCCGTTCCCGATTCATCCGCGGCAACCGCCACCAACGCCTCGATCTGGGCCGGGATGTCGCCAATGTTCTCGAACGGAAGGGCCAGGGGCAGGGCGTTGCTGATGGTGTAGGTATCTTCCAGGGCAGTGGGGAGGAGCAGTTGGCGCGCCAGCAGCTTGTTGATGGTGCGGGTCACGACGTCGGAGTCCCGCAACGCATCCTGCTGGCCGGAGGGGGTGTAGTTGGCCACCAAGTCAGAGATTTCCTCACGGGTGATGGTGGGATCCGTCTGGGCGGTGATGTGACGGTCCAGCAATAAACGCAGGCGCAGCAGCACGATGGTTTCCACGCGGCTCAGTGCCCGTTGCTGGCGGAGGATGCTTGAGCGCGAATTCGAGCCCACCACCTCGGGATCAACGGGGCGCAGCACCGCGATCTTCCGGTCATGGTCCAACTGGAGGGAAAGGAAGAGCTCAGAGAGCCTGCTCCGGAGGATCACTTGGTTATCAAGCAGCGTCGTCCACAATTTCTCTTCACGGCCGCCGTCGATGTATGGCCCTTTCAGGAGCTTCACCAACGCGTGCCGGACCTTCATGGGCAGGACACCCGTATCCCCGGGGAACAGTGCGGCGCCGTCAACGAACGTGTCCCGCGGCGTGACCTGGAAGGGATCCACCGCAACGGCCTCCACCGATTCATCGGCGGCATACTCTTCGGGGGCATCACCTTCGGCGACGTCATCTACGGTGACGTCATCTACGGTGACGTCATCCGCCTCGGTAACGTCCGTCGTCGTGATTTCCTCAGTCATCAGAATCCTCATTCAGTGTGACGACGGGCAAGTAAGCCGTACGTATGCTGCCGTCGATTTGTTCGAAGTCAAGGGGCTCCCAGGCGGACCGGTCAAAGGCGGCGCCGGTGTGAAGTGCCATGGAGAGCAGCGTGCGGACTGTGTTGATGTGCCGTTCTTCGGCCGGCAAATTCTCCCACGCTGCACCGAGCGTCGCCGCCCCGGCCATGGCGGCCCTCACAGCAGCTGGTTTGGCTTTACCGGTGCGCGCGGACCTGACACGGTCAGAATCGCTGAAGGCGATGGGATCGGCCAGGCGTGGCGGCGTCGCGAACTCGTCGGGATCGAACAGCTTGACCATGGCCAGGGACTCGAAACCCGCGTTGTACAGCACCGGCCCGGCCACCAAACCCGGCCGGTCACGCTCGTACGGCATGGACCGGATAGCCTGTTCGGCCTCGGCGAGGACCTTCCGTAGACTGACCGACTGCCGAACGTCATCGCTCTGTATATACGTGTTCAGGCTCTCCGAGAGCTTGCCGTAAATCCGCTGGATCTGGCTGTGTTGCTGCCGGAGTTCGGCCACGAGGTTCTTCAGGGTCTCCCGGTCTTCGTGCGAGAGGTCGTCGGCGAACTGCCTGCTCAGGACTTCACCGATCGCAGAGCGGAAACGCAGTTGCTGCTGCGGGTCCTCCAGGAAAGCCGTGAACGAGCGGAACGTTCGGCCCTCCGGACTTTGCCGCAGCCGCTTGTCTGCCTCGAGGACTTGGGCCATGGTGGCCCCTTTGCTCAAGGACTCGTCGATGATCTGGTTGCGGAGCTCGCCCACCAGTTCTTCGATGCGATCCCGCATCTTCTTGTAGTCCGCCGGAAGGCTGGCAGCAAGGTCAAGGATGTTGCCCGCGGCTTCAACAGCCTCGTCATCATCCAACAGGCCATCGAACTCACCGGAGCTGATGTCCTCCACCAACTGTTGGCGTTCCTGGATTTCCTCTTCGAGGGCTTCCAGGCGGGCGCTTTGGTCCGGGTTGGTTTCGTTAGCGAGCTTCTCCACGTCACCGAGGAGCGTGCCCAGGCGCGAACCGTTCAGCGTTGAGCGGTCGCTTGAAAGGCTGTCAAGGAACGCCAGCACCCGGGCGGCGGGTTCGGTAATTTCATACACGATCTGGCCGGACTGGTTGCGGCGGGTCAGGAAGTGTTTCCGGGTCCACTCATCACCGAAGAGTTTGCCGTTCTGTTGGCCTCCGAGCCCGGGTTCCTGCTTCCGGAGCTGCTCAAGGAAAGCGTCGACGTCGGCGTGGAACTCTTCCAGGGGAAGCTGGGGCCGCGTCCGGGTGAAGGAGGCTTGCAGCACCGCAATGACCCAGGGCGCGGAACGGGTCAGCGCCCACGCGGGACCCTTGGTCAGCTGCTCCAGATCACGAAGGCGGGCACTGATGGCGTCCGCGGAGGTCAGGGCTGAACGGGGCAAGTACTCTCCTTCAGCTGCTGCGAAACGTGGCAGGCAGTGGAAACTGCCCCGTACAAGGTTAACGCAGGGGGCCCACCCAGGCTGCCGCAACCATTCCGTAACCTACCCCTCGGTACGGTTTCAATCACGTATCAACCACTCAAGGGCACGCTTCGTGAGCTGCCAGCACGCGGTCCCCACCCATACAGTCGGTACATCGACGCAGTCACGCAGCGTCCACCACGTAATGCCGCTCCGGGGGGAACAATGAACTTCGATTTCACCGCGCTTGATTCAGCTACGTACGTTTTCATTGGAACACTGCTCATCGCCGCACTCTTGGTGGCCTTCGTTGCAGCAGCCGCATTCGCGGCGATCATTCTCATCGGCGCCATGAGCACTGCTTGGTACGTCGTCAAAGGGGTGCTCGTCACGCTGGTCCAGGGCATCAACTTTGGCTGGGATCGGTTGGTCCATCACGCCGGACAAGTTGAGATCCCGGGCGATTTCCAGACCCAGATTGCCCCTAGTACGGGTAGCTACTCGCGGGTAGCATTGAAGGACAGCTGAAGGGTTCCCACCCAAGGCGGACCCTGGCTCCATCCGGCACCACCGGCCAGAGGAGTGAGAACATGACGTCCGCCACAGACAGCAGCCAGACTGCCGCCAGCGTCAATGCCACCGCAGAAGAAGCACGCGCTGTAGCTGAAGCCGCCCGTGAACCCGAGTGGAACAGGCCCAGCTTCGCAAAGGGCCTCTACCTGGGCAGCTTCGACCTCAGCCTTATCCACCCGTGGCCACAGGCAAACCCGGCAGACGTCCAGCGAGGCGAAGCGTTTATGGCCAAGCTGCTGGCGTTCGCAAAAACCATGTCCGGCCGCACCATCGAACGCGACGCGAAGATCCCGGACGAGTACCTGGCCGGACTGGCTGAACTTGGCGTATTTGGCATGAAGATCCCCCGCGAATACGGCGGCTTGGGGTTGTCCTTGGTCTACTACGGCCGGGCACTGGCGCTTCTGGGCTCCGTCCATCCAAGCTTGGGTGCACTTATCTCCGCGCATCAATCCATCGGCGTGCCGGAGCCGGTCAAAGAGTTCGGCACTCCGGAGCAGAAGCAGCAGTACCTGCCACGTTGCGCCTCGGGTGCCATCACCGCCTTCCTCCTGACCGAGCCCGACGTCGGCAGTGACCCCGCCCGTATGGGCGCCACTGCCGTCCTTTCCGACGACGGCGGATCCTACCTTTTGGACGGCGTGAAGCTTTGGACCACCAACGGGGTGATCGCCGAGCTCGTGGTGGTCATGGCGAGGGTCCCTGCCCATAGCGATCCCGATGGCACCGAGCATAAGGGGGGCATCACGGCGTTCGTGGTGGACATGGACTCTCCCGGTATCACGGTGGAAAACCGCAACGCCTTCATGGGTCTGCGCGGGATCGAGAACGGCGTCACCCGCTTCCACCAGGTCAGGGTGCCTGCCGCCAACCGGCTGGGCCGTGAGGGGCAGGGCCTCAAAATCGCCCTCACCACACTCAACACCGGCCGTCTTTCCATCCCGGGACTCTGTGTCGCAGCCGGGAAATGGAGCCTCAAGATCGCGCGGGAGTGGTCGAATGCGAGGACCCAGTGGGGCAGGCCGATCGGCCATCACGAGGCAGTGGGCAAGAAGATCGCCTTCATAGCAGCCACCACCTTCGCGTTGGAGGCGGTGTTCGAATTGTCGGCGGAAATGGCGGACGCCGGCGTCAAGGACATCCGGATCGAAGCTGCCTTAGCCAAACTCTGGTCCACCGAACTCAGCTGCCGCATCGCCGACGAACTCGTGCAGATCCGTGGTGGTCGGGGCTTTGAAACCGCTGACTCCCTCCAGGCGCGGGGCGAAAGAGCCGTGCCAGCCGAGCAACTGCTCAGGGACCTCCGGATCAACCGGATTTTTGAGGGCTCCAGCGAAATCATGAAACTCCTCATCGCCCGCGAAGCGGTGGACGCCCACCTTGCGGCTGCCGGCGACCTGGCCTCGGCCGATGCAAGCCTCCAGGACAAGGCGAGGGCCGCCGTCGGAGCCTCTGGTTTTTATGCGAAGTGGTTGCCGAAACTTGTGGCAGGGGCGGGGATGGACCCGCGTTCTTACGCCGAATTCGGCCGGCTCGGGAAGCAATTGCGGTTCGTGGAGCGGTCGTCCCGCCGGCTTGCACGGCAAACGTTCTACGGTATGGGGCGCTGGCAAGCCAAGCTCGAATACAAACAGGCATTCCTTGGCAGGATCGTGGATATTGGAGCCGAGCTTTTTGCCATGGCCGCCTGCTGTTCACGGGCGGAGATGCTGCTCCGCACCCATCCCGAACAAGGCGCGGCCGCCTTCGAGTTGGCCGAAGCGTTCTGTGAACAGGCCCGCGTGCGAGTGGACGAATACTTCGACCAACTGTGGCGCAATACCGACGACGGCGACCACGACCTGTCGCGCAAAGTCCTCAACGGCGACTACGCATGGCTGGAGGCTGGGGTCCTGGACCCCTCTGAAGGTACCGGACCGTGGATTGCGGACGCTGTCGCCGGGGCTTCCACCAAGGAGAACCTGCACCGCAAGTACCGCTAGATCGGAAGTACCGCTAGATCGAGGCGACTTCACCGGCCACGTAATACCAGCGCTTACCTTCCCTGACGAACCTGCTGGACTCACGTTGCACGCCACGTTCGCCCCCGGATCGATAGTGCGCAGCAAACTCCACCACGCCCTCACTGTCCAACGGACCGCCCTTGGAAACCGCGAGGATGTCCAGCCTGCGCCACTGCACGTCCGGGTCCAACTCCAAGGAACGCGGGCGGGTGGAGGAATGCCACGTACGCAAGAGGTAGTCCGCATCAAGGACCGCAAAGGCTGAATATCTGGAGCGCATCAGTTGCTCTGCCGTTGGGGCATCAGCCTCGCCGCGATGGAAACGGGCACAGCAATCGGCGTACTGGTCGCCGGACAGGCAGGGGCATGCGCCGCCGCGAAGCAGGGCATGTTCGGGAGCAACGTCACGGGGCATAAAAGCTCGCAATCCGGGGCTGTAAATGAGAGCTGGGCAACATATTTTCCCATGCCAGATAACAGCTTTGAAACAACCCTGCTGTAGCGCCCGGCGGCGCGTGATTCCGTCGGTACTGGACCTTAGGCTAGGTATGCAAGATAGGTGGGCAAGGCGCGCATCACAAAACGACAGCCAGGGGAGGCTACGTGGATGATCCGACAACACTCGCCATCAATCTGACCTACTTCGGGACTTTGGGGCTTGCCGTCCTCATGTTCCTAGGACTCGTGTTCGTGGTCATCATCACGTTGGTTGTCGCCGGAATCGGGCGGCTGCTCGCCGTCGCGCTGATGGCGTTAATCGGAATCTTCCCCAAGAAGGCCAACACACCCATCGTCCATTTGCCGCCCCTTCCGGAACGCAGGCCCGGGGAGGCGACTGCCGACGTCGTCGAGCCCGCAGCGCCCGTGACGGCAACCCCGGCGTCGGGCGGTGCTGCCGCTGCCGCTACAGCGCCCAAGCGTGACCTTTGGGGTGCTGCTCGACGACGACTGGTCGGCGCATCGGCCCCGGCCAAAGACACCCCTGCCCTCGCCAAAGACTGGGCGGACGCAGTTGCCGAAGCCAAGGAAAGGGAAGCCGCCCGGGCCAAGGCCGGTCAACCGCCCGCGATCAAGGTAGCTGTTCGCGAGATCGAGGACCCCACTCCGCCGTCGACCAGCGGGAAAACCCCTACCCCCGCGGCTCCGGATGTCCCGCCGTCGCTACCCGGGAACGGTGGGCCAAAAGCTGGCGCCACACCGCGGAAAGGGAAGTCGTCCAGCGCGATCCGGAAAGGCTCGCTGAGCGGCGCCAGCCGTAACTCGTAGCGCTAGGCTGCCAACTGCCGGAAAGCAGCGCCGTGGTAGATCAATGGTTTCGAGTTGAGGTTGACCGTGCTGGCCTTGACTTCCAACACCACGATCGAATGGTCCCCGGCCACGGTTTCGGAAACAATTTCGCACTCGAACCCCAGTACTGCCCCGTCGATCAGGACCGCCCCCGAGTCACTCACACTGGTATCCAGGCCTGCGAACCGATCGCCCGTTTTCGAAGCCAGTTGCAAGCAAGCCGCTTCCTGGCCCTCGGCCAGGACCGAGACCCCGAGTCGTTGGGCAAGACGCAGCTTGGGCCAGGTTGTGGAGGAGTTCTGGACGGCGAACATGACCAGAGGCGGGTCCAGGGACACCCCCACGGTGAAGGACGAGGCCACTAAGCCCTCGGGTGTGAAGTCAACCATGGCGCTGAATGCGGCAACTCCTGATGGGAACTGTGCGAAGGCAGCCTTGATGGCCGCTGTTTCCTCAACCGTTGTCTGTCTCATTCCGCGGTGCCTTTCGTCCGATACGTGCGTTCCCATCCCATGATTCACGGGGCAGGGAAGACCACAACGTTTGTTGATTCGAAAGACATTTGTGTTTCGCCATGTCAAGAAATGGTGCGAACCGGTACGCGTTCCATTACTTCGAAAGACGAAAAACGAAGAAGTTCTACCACGTGCATTTATGCCCCGAGCGCCCATGTGTAGCCTCGAGTAATCCACCAGCACAGTCCCTCCACAGGAAGCCTCCATGAGCCTCAACGAGCTACGTACGCTGGGACGCACTGGCGCCCTGATCAGTCCCCTCACCCTGGGCACCCTGAATTTCGGTAGTGGTGCCGCGCCCACTGGTCCCGCCGAGAGTGTCCGGATCATCTCGGCCGCACTGGACGCCGGGATCACCAGTATCGACACCGCGGACATCTATTCACAGGGCGAGGCTGAAACAGTGGTTGGCCAAGCCATTCATGGCCGGCGCGATGATGTCTTCCTCGCTACGAAGTTCCACGGACAAATGGGTTCAAACCCAGCGCATGGAGGCAACTCGCGACGCTGGATAGTCCGGGCCGTGGAGGACAGCCTGCGACGGTTGAAGACGGACAGGATCGACCTCTATCTGGCCCACCGCCCCGACTACACCACCGATCTGCTGGAAACCATCACTGCCCTCAACGACCTCATTCGCCAAGGCAAAATCCTGTACTACGGAACGTCTGTGTTCAGCCCCGCGCAGCTGGTCGAAGCCCAGTGGATCGCGAACACCAACCACCTGATTCCTCCCGCCGTGGACCAAGTTCCGTACTCACTCCTGGTCCGCGCCAACGAACGCGACGTCTTCCCCATCACGCAGCAATACGGCGTCGGGGTTTTGAGCTACGGGCCGCTCGACGGCGGCTGGCTGGCCGGTGCGTATCGGGTTGGGTCCGGGCAGCCGGACAGCTCGCGCTTCTCCGCAGTTCCCGGACGCTTCGACGTGCAAGCACCTTTCAACCAAGGCAAGCTGCACGCGGCCGATGCCCTGGCACAACTTGCTGCCCGCCACGGGTTGACGCTCATCCAACTCGCGGTCGGCTTTGCCTTGAACCATCCCGCCGTCACGAGCGTGGTGATCGGGCCACGCACCGAGGAGCACCTCACCGATTACCTGAAAGCCGCAGATGTGGTGCTCAGCGAGTCGATTCTCGATGAAATCGACGAGATCGTGGTCCCCGCGGTCAATTTCCTCGAACGTGATGCCGGCACGGTTGCACCGCACCTCGAGTACCCGGAATTACGACGCCGGTAGTCCTCTTCCGTTGCGAGGCCCGGTTTACCCCCTACTCGCCCCTCGTAGCCTGCAAAGCAGACCCCGCAAACAGGTATTGACGGTGTTCTGTTCGCGGCGTGATGCTTGACCTAAGTGCTGCGGCACGCCGCAGCGTTGGTTTCCAGTAGAACGCCGCAGGCCCATGACCAAGCACCACGTCAAGCAAAGTCCTGCCAGGGCTGTCACCGCCGGACAGCCGACCGAAGGTCCGCTAACTCCTGAAGAACTGCAACTTTCCGGGCGAAATCACTCCATGCCCTTTGAAGCTCTGCACGACGACATCACGCCCGTCGGGCTCCACTACCTGCTGATCCACTTCGACATCCCGCATCTTGCGACTGACTGCTGGAGATTGCGTTTGAGCGGTTCTTTTGAACGCTGCCTTGAATTGAGCCTGGAAGACATCAAAGCCAGGCCGGCCGTCACCATGCCGGTCACCATGGAGTGCGCCGGTAATGGGCGGTCGCTCCTTAAGCCACGGCCGCTGAGCCAGCCGTGGGGCCTCGGGGCCGTGGGCACCGCGGAGTGGACCGGTACGCCCTTGGCACCGTTGCTGGACGAGGCAGGCTTGGCCGATGACGCCGTCGAGCTTGTCTTCACCGGCGCGGACAGCGGCATTCAGGGCGGCGTGGAAGAACCGTACGCCCGCAGCCTGACCATCGAGGAAGCGATGCATCCCGATGTCATGCTGGTCTACGCGATGAACGGCGAACCTCTGCCCCTCCAGCACGGCTACCCGCTGCGGCTACTGGTTCCAGGCTGGTACGGCATGGCGAGCGTGAAGTGGTTGACCTCGATTGAAGCCGTGACCACCAGATTCCTGGGGTACCAGCAGGCGGTGGCGTATCACTACCTGCAGGGTCCCGACGGGCCCGGACTGCCCGTGACACACATCCGCGTCCGCTCACTGATGGTGCCGCCCGGGATACCGGACTTCTACACGCGGCGACGCGTTGTTGATGCCGGTCCCGTGATGTTGCATGGCCGGACTTGGTCGGGACACGGGGAAGTTGAGCGGCTGGAAGTAGGGATCGACGGCGAGTGGATGCCTGCGCATTTGGAACCGCCATTGGGTGACTACGCGTGGCGGCGATGGTCCATGGTGTGGGTCGCGAGCCCGGGCGAGCATGTACTGCAGTGCAGGGCGATGGATACGTCCGGCGCCCTGCAACCCGTGGAGCAGGTGTGGAACTACCAGGGCATGGGAAATAATATAGCGCAGCGGGTTGAGGTGACGGTGCGGTAGGGCCGTTTTGGCGGCTGGGGTTCGTGGTTTCGCCGCGTTAGACTCGTTCAAATCATGAGTATCCCGTCTTCATCCCCGGCGAACGTCCGCGTTGATGCTTGGTTGTGGGCAATCCGCGCCTACAAAACCCGATCAGCGGCCACTGCAGCCTGCCGGGCCGGGCACATCCGCATTAATGGAAATCCTGTGAAGGCATCACAAAGCGTGATTATTGGCGACACCATTCGTGTCCGGGAATCCGGGTGGGAGCGGATCCTCGAGGTACGGAGGTTGATCGCCAAGCGTGTTGGAGCCGAGGCGGCATCGCACTGTTTCACCGACCACACTCCCCCGCGCCCCGTTGCACCCAAGCTCGGGCTGCCCCAGCGGGACCGTGGTGCCGGGCGCCCCACCAAGAAGGACCGCCGGGATATGGAGAAGCTGCGGGGGTAAGTGGCTTACGGGCGCCACTTCTTGATCCAGCACATTTCGCCTGCCATTCGGGGCATCGGGGTCGGTTATCCACAAGCCCTCATTCTTGACATGAATCCACTTCAGCACCCGGCCTAGACTGGCCGACACATCACCGAACGGCTGCTGGGGGAGCTTGTCATGTCACGATTTTCGTTCGCCTTTTTTCCATCTTTGGGTCTCCGGACAGCGTGTCTCGGAGTCATCGCACTTCTGCTTCTTAGCGGGTGCCAAAACGGCCCCGCACCTGCCAGCTCACTCTCCGAGACAAGCTCGACGACGGCGTCGCCGACCTTATCGGGGCCGGCCTCCCCCGCGTCTGCTGGCCCTTCGACGGCTGCGGGGTACAAGCCGGCGGATGCGAAGGGGAAGGCGCAAAACGTGCCGGTTCCGGTGATGCCGGAGCTAGCGAAGGAAAACTCGAAAGCAGGGTTGGAGGCGTTCATCCGGTACTGGTACGCGGTCAAAAACTACGCCAATCAAACTGGTGACATCACAACGTTAGCTACTTTGAGCACGCTGAATGCATTGTTTGTAGTCACATGCAGGCCGCAGCAACGGACAGTAACAGGGATGGGCGATGGACGAACGGCGGTACGCTGCACATTCCCAACGTGGAAACAGATTGGACATCCCAGAGCGACTCACAGGTCACCAAGGTTCAGGTGATTCAGGATGCAATCCACTATTTCAACCGGGATGGGACCGAAGGCCGCCCCTCGGACGCAGCAACCAATGATGCTTTCGCGGTCGTAGCGAAGTTCCGGTCGAGCTGGAAGGTCGTCGATACCGGTGTCATTCGTTAGGTACGTCCGTGGGGCGATATCGGTTCTAGCTCTTTTCGGCACTCTCCTGACTCTCGGTGAACAGGCCCGAACGGAGGCTGACCCCGGTGAGTGGATGAGTTTGAACGACTCTAAGGGAAGCATCGATCTTGACGCTAACTGGGCCTTTGATTCCCTCACAGGGGTAGCTACGGCGAAGCCGGATGGCCCCGCGGCGGAGGATCCGAATCAGTACATGGCTGATGTCCACTGCCGCACCGACAGCCCCGACACCAGAGACCCCGGCTGCAACACCCTGGACTGCCCGCCAAAAACACCCGGCGGCCAAGAAGGAACACCCGTCATCTGGAAACAAGCACCCAAAGCCATCACCAACCCCGGCTGGACCGACTGGATCCCCATCACCGGACCCACGTGCCTCTACGATCCCCAACCAGAAAACGTCCTGGCCAACATCGCAGCCCGCATCCTCACCGACTTCCGACAACTACCCGTCAACCCCGGAACACTCCAAACCCAACCCGCCCCCAACACCCTCAAAGGCGGACCCACCAACTTCTACACCAACACCACCGGCGAACAGACCTTCAACCTCACCATCCTCGGCCAAAACGTCCACCTCACCGCCACCCCCACCAGCTACACCTACACCTACGGCGACGGCACCACCCTCGGACCAACCCCCACCCCAGGCCAACCCCTCCCCCAAACCCAATGGCTCACCACCAACACCCGCACCAGCCACACCTACACCCAAACCGGCAACTACCAAACCACCCTCATCACCACCTTCACCGGAACCTACACCGTCAACAACGGACCCCCACTCCCCATCAACGGAACCCTCAACCTCACCACACCACCCACCACCATCCACGTCTGGAAAACCCAAAAAACACTCGTCGCAGACACCTGCCAACAAAACCCCAACTCCTGGGGCTGCCCCGGAGCAACCCAGTAGCCACGCAATTGCCAACGATTGGTGCAGGGCACGTGATGCTGTCGTGCCCAAAACCAATCTCAAACCCATCAGATCGAAGACCTCAAATGCCGCTTGCATGGGTGTTTCAGGGATATCCACAGGTCTTCGAATCCCACTTCGGCCATTCCCCCGGACCGATCTAGGCTGATCGACACAACACAAACCAGCTAGGAGTACCGAATGATTCGAGACCTTCACGCCTGCAAAAAGACAGTTACGCGTCTAGGTACGGTGGCGATGGCTGTGTCCAGCTTGCTTCTCGTATCTGGTTGCCAGGGCGGCGAAGACCGTTCCACTTCCATAAGTCCCGCACCGCTGTCGAAACAGGTGTCGTCGCCCGCTTCGGCACAGGGCACCATCATCTCCTCCGACGGCTTGTATCAACTCATGCCAGACTTCCATTGCCGTGATGATGGCCCGGATTCCGAGGACAACAGATGCCTGACGCTGGAGTGCCCTGCCACCGCTGACAGCAAGGCAGAAGGGAGGCCTGTCATCTGGAAGAAGGCGTTACGAACAGTAGCCAGCCCCGGATGGCAGGACTGGGTTCCGGTAAGCGGTCCAACGTGCTTCTACGATCCCCATGCCTGATCAGGGGTGCAAGAAGCAGTCGGCTCAGGAGCTGAGAAACCGTGGCGGACGGCCCGCAACGTCACTGCGCGGGAAGCGACTCCCGGTGCCGGATCCTCGAATCGCCGAACTCTATGGCGACAGGCGCAAGCTCCGTGGCCCCTTGCTGTCGGGACTGGGCCTTGCCCACGGCAATGTGGGGCAGCCACCGCGGGGACCTGTAGCCCAGGGCATGGGAAGACAGGATGAAGTCGTCAATGTTGTCGAGCCCAAGGTCGTCCAACAGCACGTGAAGTCCTTGGACAAGGAGTGCTTGGTAGTCATGCACTTCCTGTGGAACGTCCACTTCGAGACCCATAAGGCGTCCGCCGCCCAAAGGAACCAGCCTGTCAGACTTGCCTAGGAATCCCTCCAGGACCGGCAATTCGGTCAGCCAGCTCACAATTTCCGGAAGTACCCTTTCCGGCGTCGAGCGCCCTTTGGTCCAGGCCTCAATGTCCGCCACCAAGTGGTCCAGGATGCCGACGTGCAGCAGTGTCATGTGCAGTCCCTGCGGCTTGCGGAGTGAGACGACGAAGCGGCTGAGTCCCTCGTAGTCGTCAAGTCCGGCGCCAATTCGAAGGACCGGAACCTCAACTGTGACGCGAGGTTCCTCCGGTTTGCCGGGGGTGCGATCGCTGGCGGTCATGAACCACATTATGCGCCGGATGCAAAGCCAGCGGCAGGCCGACGACGGAACGAACTGCCGCCGTCGGGGAGCTACTTCCTTGGACGGGCCTGGACGAGGTTGGCGAACGGAAGCCTCCCGAAGATGGCAATAAAGTCAGCGTGGTAGGCGGCTTCGGCCGCGTTCACGTCGGGCGCGGGGAGTTCCTTCCATGCAATCACCAAGTCGAGGGCGTCGCGCAGTTGCCAGATGAGCCGCGCATCCCAAACGACGGTCGGACGTCCACGGCCGTAGTCCAAGAACTCCTGGATCTGCTGACGAAGTCCTCGGTTGCCTTGACTGCCGGCGCTGGCTTTGCCCAAGTAGAGTACTGAAGCTTCCGGTAGCCATTCGGCTTCCAGGGCTTCCCGCTTGAGGGAGGGGTCCTTTTTCTTGAATGTCCCGGCCGTGCTCTTGCTCAGGAATACTGGCTGGAATTCTGCAGGGCGGAGCACCGCGAAGATACCGGGTCCTTGGGGAATTCGCATGGGGTCGAGTTCATCGAGCGGCCTGAACCCGGTGAAGCCATCCGCGGTGAGGGACTTTTTGGTGAAGAGCATGGTCCATTGTGCTTCAGCGAAGGACAGCACTAAACCGTGAAGCGGTTCTTTCAGCGTTGACAGTGCCTTGTGACCCGTGCCATATTCAAAGCGTGAACCTGTCAGACAGCCGGACAGCCGGACAGCCCGAGTCCCAGAGGGCCCAAACGTCGCACACCCCTATCTCCCGCATTTCGGCGGCCGAGGCGGTCTTCGCGGCTCTCCGGCGCGCCATCGAGGGCGGTCAGTTCGACATCGGGACAAAGCTGAGCTCCGAGGCAACCTTGGCTGCGCAGTACGGCGTGAGTCGCTCCGTTATCCGTGAGGCTTTGAGGTCCTGCAATACTCTAGGCCTCACCGTGACGAAAACCGGCAAGGGCACCTTCATTGTGGCCAACAAAGTCGCAAACGATCTCACGTTGGGCCAATACAGTGCACGCGATCTCAACGAGGCACGGCCGCACATCGAGGTCCCCGCGGCCGGATTAGCAGCTGAGCGCCGCACTGACGAAGAACTCGAGCACCTCAAGGAGATTGTCCAAGAGATGCTCCAGGAAACCGACCCCGAAGCGTGGGTGAACCTGGACGCGAGCTTCCACTCCGCCGTCGCCCGCGCAAGCGGAAACAGGGTGTTCGCCAGCGTTGTCTCGGACATCCGGGAAGCCTTGGCTCACCAGTCCGAAACCCTCAACCTCATTGCAGACCGTCAACACCGCTCGGACGACGAGCACGTGGCTGTGCTCAACGCCATTGAAGCGGGCGATTCCGAGGCAGCCAGCCAAGCAATGGCACACCACCTCCAAGCCGTCAGCATCGCGCTGGACACGATCCTCAGCAAATGACGCCCCAGCACATGACACACATAAAGGACACCATGCCCGCCCCCGAAACATCGGACAGCCCACCGGCCCAGAGAACGCCGCGACACGTCCCACTCGTCGAGGTAACCCGCGATGGCTTGGTGGAAAGCGTTCACTACGGATCATTGGCCGCCCTGGCCCATGATGGAACCCCGGTGATCGAAGCCGGCGAGCCGCAAGCTCCGATGTACCCGCGCTCCAGCCTCAAGCCGCTCCAGGCCGTGGCGCTCCTGAAAGCCGGACTGGACCTACCCCAAAATCTTCTGGCCCTCACCGCCGCCAGCCACTCGGGCGCATCGATGCATCGCGAAGGCGCCCGGGAGATCCTGGGCCTGCACGGCCTGACGGAAGCAGCGCTCGGCAACAGCACCGACCTTCCTTACGGGGTAAAAGAGCGCGAAGAATGGCTCCGCGCTGGCAATGGACCCACCCAGATCGCCCAGAACTGCTCCGGCAAGCATGCTTCCATGACGGCCGTATGCGTCATCAATGGATGGCCTGTGGAGGGGTACTTGCACCCTGAACACCCATTGCAGGTCCTGGTCCGGGACACCATCACCGAACTGACCGGCGAAGAAGCCGCGGCCGTAAGCACTGACGGTTGCGGCACTCCGTTGTTCGCCCACTCCTTGTTCGGCATGGCGCGCGCCTACGGTCGCCTCGCCGCTGCCGATGAGGAAACCAACGAAGGCAAAGTGGCCCACGCCATGCGCCGCTGCCCCGAGATGGTTGCCGGTGAGGGGCGCGACGTGACCGCACTCATGCGCGCCGTCCCGGGCTTGCTCGCCAAAGACGGCTTCGAAGGCCTTCAACTTGTCGGGCTTCCGGATGGCACCGGGTTCGCAGTCAAGATTTCCGACGGCGGCGACCGGGCCCGCATGCCCATCACCGTCGAGGTGCTCCGCCGGTTAGGCGTCGACGGCGGAAGCTTGGACACGCTTCAGAGCCCACCCGTGTTGGGCGGCGGCCACCCGGTCGGCGAGCTCCGCGCGGCCCCTATTTTCAGCAAGAACTAATCCAAGGACAGCGATGACCACCGTTGATCAAGCGATCCCCCTCCGTTCCGAACACGACCTCCTAGGTGACCGCAACGTTCCCGCGGATGCCTACTGGGGTGTCCATACTCTCCGAGCCATCGAAAACTTCCCCATCACAGGGCAACCCCTATCCACCAACCGGCACCTCGTCCGAGGTTTGGCCGCGGTAAAGCTGGCAGCTGCCCGCACCAACCACGAGCTCGGCCTCCTCGACGCCGAACGAGCCGGAGCCATCGAGCAAGCTTGCCAGGACGTCATGGACGGCATGCTCCAGGACCAGTTCATGGTGGATGTGATCCAAGGCGGCGCGGGCACGAGTTCCAACATGAACGCCAACGAGGTTTTTGCCAACCGCGCTTTGGAGATCCTGGGCTACCCCAAGGGCGAGTACTCCAGGCTCCACCCGAACGATCATGTCAACCTGAGCCAGTCCACCAATGACGTCTACCCGACGGCGGTGAACCTCGCCACGATCTTCTCGGTCAAGGAGCTGCTCCTGGCCCTCGAAGAGTTGGAGCTGGCGTTCGCGGAAAAGGGCCGCGAGTTCCGAACCGTAGTGAAGATGGGCCGGACCCAATTGCAGGACGCTGTTCCGATGACGCTGGGCCAGGAGTTTGGCGGCTACGCCGTAACCATCGGCGAGGACCGGGCCCGGCTGGATGAGTCAAACATGCTCATCCACGAAATAAACCTTGGCGCCACAGCCATCGGAACGGGCTTGAACGCCCCTGCCGGCTACGCGGAAGCCGCCTGCCGCCACTTGGCTGAGATCACCGGCCTTCCCCTCCTTACCGCGGTGGACCTGATCGAGGCCACCCAGGACGTTGGTGCCTTTGTACACCTGTCCGGCGTGCTGAAGCGCGTCGCGGTGAAGCTGTCCAAGATTTGCAACGACCTCCGCCTGCTCTCCTCCGGACCCCGCGCGGGACTGGGCGAGATCAACCTTCCGGCAGTGCAGTCAGGTTCGTCGATCATGCCCGGCAAGATCAACCCGGTGATCCCGGAAGTGGTCAGCCAAGTGGCCTACGAGGTCATCGGCAACGATGTCACCGTCACCATGGCCGCAGAGGCGGGACAGCTTCAGCTCAACGCCTTTGAACCAATCATTGTGCACAGCTTGCACAAGAGCATCTCCCATCTGGAAGCAGCCTGCCGCACCCTGACAGCACGCTGCGTCCGGGGCATCACCGCAAACACCGAACGGCTACGGCTTACCGTGGAGCAGTCGATCGGTCTCGTCACGGCATTGAACCCCCATATCGGCTATGCCTCCGCAACCGCCATAGCCCAAGAGGCGCTGGCAACCGGTAAGGGCGTAGCAGAGCTGGTCCTGGAGCATGGCCTGCTGACAGCTGGCCAGCTGGAGGATCTCCTCAGCCCTGAACGTCTGGCAAATCTGAGTAAACAGGCTGAACCCAGCCAATGATCCGGGAGCTCCAGCCAGCCCCAACGGCTTGAGCTATCCGTCCCTTCGATAAGCTACACCCCACGTGGCAGTGTCCAGTGAGCCCGGAACCCAGCCGGACGCGTCAGGACACCCAAATAGGACATCCCTAAGGATTCACATGAGCAACCCCATCACGGACCACACAGTCCCGCCGCAAGCGCACGCAACCGAGAAGGCACTCCACACGGAGGACTCCGGCTACCACAAAGACCTAAAACCCCGGCAGATCCAGATGATCGCGATCGGCGGTGCAATCGGTACCGGCCTGTTCCTCGGTGCCGGAGGCCGACTGAACGCTGCTGGCCCGTCCCTTGTCATCGCCTACGCCGTCTGTGGTTTCTTCGCCTTCCTGATTCTCCGTGCCCTCGGCGAACTGGTCCTCCACCGCCCGTCGTCGGGCTCGTTTGTCTCCTACGCCCGCGAGTTCTTCGGTGAGAAGGCCGCGTTTATCTCCGGTTGGTTCTACTGGATCAACTGGGCCACCACCACCATTGTGGACATCACGGCGGCGGCCCTTTATATGAACTTCTTCGGTAAATACGTGCCCTGGATGGGCGCCGTGCCGCAGTGGGCCTGGGCGCTCATTGCCTTGGTTGTGGTGCTGAGCCTGAACTTGGTTTCGGTCAAGGTCTTCGGCGAGATGGAATTCTGGTTCGCGCTGATCAAGGTCGCGGCCCTGGTTTCGTTCCTGCTGGTGGGCACCTACTTCGTCATCTTCGGCACCCCGGTCTCCGGCCAGCAAGTGGGCTTCAGCCTCCTCTCTGACCACGGCGGGATCTTCCCCAACGGCATTCTGCCCATGATCATCCTGATGCAAGGCGTACTCTTCGCCTATGCTTCGATTGAGCTCGTAGGCACTGCGGCCGGTGAAACGCCCAATCCGGAGAAGATCATGCCCAAGGCCATCAACTCGGTGGTTTTCCGCATCGGCGTTTTCTATGTAGGTTCCGTCATCCTGCTCGCGTTGCTGCTCCCCTACACCTCGTACCAGAAGGGTGTCAGCCCGTTCGTGACGTTCTTTGGTTCCATCGGCATCCAGGGCGTGGACGTCATCATGAACCTCGTTGTCCTGACGGCCGCGTTGTCCTCATTGAATGCAGGCCTTTACTCCACCGGTCGCATCCTCCGTTCCATGTCGGTTGCCGGCTCGGCGCCAAAGTTCGCCCAGCGGATGAACAAGGCCGGTGTCCCGTACGGTGGTATCGCCATCACCGCAGGTGTCTCCTTGCTGGGCGTTCCGTTGAACTACTTGGTCCCGGCCGACGCTTTCGAAATCGTCTTGAACGTAGCGTCCGTGGGCATCATCGTCACGTGGGCCACGATCGTCCTGTGCCAGATGCAGCTCAAGCGGTGGTCCGAAAAGGGCTGGCTCAAGCGGCCGTCCTTTCGGATGTTCGGGGCTCCCTACACCGGTTACCTTGCCTTGCTGTTCCTGGTGGGCGTCCTGGTCATGGTGTTCATCGAATCTCCCCTCACCATGCTCGTTACGGCCATCGCCTGCGCCCTGATGATCGTTGGTTGGTTCATGTGCCGTAAGCAGATCCACGAGCTCGCCGCCACCCGCGACGGCTACACGGGCAGTGCCCCTGTCATTGCGAACCGCCCGCTTCCGGCCAGCGATAAGTAGCACCGGTACCAACTACCGACGTACGACGGCGGCACCCGGGTTCCGTACTTTCGGAACCCGGGTGCCGCCGTCGTACGTTAACGCGTCGCAGTCCAGACGTCCGATGACTCGTGTCTACTATTGGTCCATGGCTGTCACAGACGAAGCGATCAGCAAGATCAAGGACATGCTGATCCGAGGGGAGCTCAAGGCTGGCGACCGTCTTCCGCCGGAGAAAGAACTGAGCGAAAGGCTTGGCCTGTCCCGCAGTTCCCTGCGCGAGGCGGTTAAAGCCCTCGAGCTGATCCGCGTGCTGGACGTCCGCCGCGGAGACGGCACCTACGTGACCAGCCTGAACGCAAGACTGCTCAACGAGGCAGTCGCCTTCGTAGTAGATCTGCACCAAGACCGCTCGATCCTGGAGCTCTTTGAAGTCCGTCGGATCCTGGAGCCGGCCACTGCCCAGGTGGCGGCTGGAAAAATCGGCGACGATGAACTGGGCGCCCTGCGCGGCACCCTGGAGGGCATCGACGAAAACACGGACGTCAAGGAACTGGTGGCCCACGATCTCACCTTCCATGGCATCATCACCGATGCGGCCGGAAACGAGTACCTCGGCGGCCTGCTCGAGGCCTTGTCCAGCAGCACGGCGCGGACCCGGATCTGGCGTGGATTGGTGCAGGAAAATGCCGTAGCGAAGATGTTGGACGAGCATCGCGCCATCGCGGACGCACTCGAACGGCGCGACGCTGAGCTGGTGAGGGCCCTCATGACCGTGCACATCAGCGCAGCGGAGAAGTGGCTGCGGCAAACCTTTTAAGGCGGGCTTCCTCGAAGGAAAAGCGGCTAAACATCAGATCGGTAACCTGCGTCGGGTCACATTTCCGAAATCCTGGCGGATGCAGCGACACTGGAGTCCGGATGTCAGTCCCGATCGCACGGAGGAAGCCATGACCTTGAAATTCGCCAGGCTGGGTAGTGCCGGAAACGAACAACCCGTTGTCATTGCCCCGGACGCAGACGGTTCGGAGAAGTACTTCCGCCTCACGTCACTGACTCAGGACATCGACGGCGGCTTCCTGGCCTCGGGCGGCATCGAACGCACCCGCGAAGCCCTGAATACGGGCAAACTTCCCGAGATCTCACCGGAGGGACTACGCGTTGGGGCTCCTGTTGCGCGCCCCGGTGCCGTCGTGGCCATCGGACTGAATTACGCCGCCCACGCTGCCGAATCGGGTGTCGCCGCGCCCGAAGCTCCCGTTGTGTTCCTCAAGCCAACCAACACCATCGCCGGTCCGTTCGACGCCGCACCCATCCCGCCGTCGTCGGAGAAGTACGACTGGGAAGTGGAACTGGCCATTGTCATCGGGCGGGAAGCGTCGTACCTTTCTTCCGTTGCCGCGGCGGCGGAATGCATCGCTGGCTTTGCCGTGGCGAACGATCTCTCCGAGCGCGAATACCAGATCCCCGGGGCCGCCGGACAGTGGACCAAGGGCAAGTCGCTTCCCGGATCCACGCCCTTGGGCCCGTGGCTGGTACCGGCCTCGGAGGTGGACCCGAACAATTTGCGCCTCCGGACCCTGGTCAATGGCGACGCGAGACAGGACTCGGTTACCTCGGACATGATCTTCGATCCGGCCACGATCGTCCACCACCTCAGCCAGTACATGGTCCTGGAACCGGGCGACGTGATCATCACGGGAACACCCGAGGGCGTGGCGATGTCCGGGCGCTTCCCGTTCATCCAGCCTGGTGACGTGGTGGAACTGGAAATCGAGGGCCTGGGACGTCAACGCCAGGAGTACTTCCGGGCAGAAGTCCGCTGACGTAGCAACTGCCGGAGCTCAAGAGAGAGCCCTACTCGCTCACCAGCTCGTCAAGTTCCGGCAGCAAGTGGGGGTTGATCCGGCGCAGGATTGCCTCCACCTCCTCGCGGGGAACAGCGGTATAAAGCACCGGCCGGGCATCGTCATGACGGGACACCGGTGGCTTGTCCGGCCACTTCTCAGCCAACGCTTGGACCCGTTCAGGCAGGGAGTTGTGCGCGTTGTCGGCAATTTTCACCAGCGTCGCATCGTGGTCCTTGGCGACGTCATGGATGAAGGCTGCGTAATCATCGGGATGCTCGTGGAAGCGCTGGGTAACGCGTTCGATGATGTCCGCGGCCCGCTCTGAAACGCCCATATCCAGCAGGGCCTGCCTCGTGATGGGAGTATCCTCGGCGATGGCATGGAGGTATCCGGCGATCTGGATATCGTCATCGAAGTCGGCGAGCGCATCTCCGACGGCCAGGACGTGCTCGCGGTATGGACGCTTGAGTTTGTCCTTCTGACGGTTGTGAGCCACCTCGGCCAGGACCCGGGCGGTCTCGACGGTGAAGCGTGGTTCGGTCATGTAGTGCCTCCGATTTGATGACGTGCCTGGGGGATCGGCCCTCACCTCAGGCTAGCCGGTCCTCGGCGTCTAATCCTGCACGGCCCTAGCTGCGATCGCCACAGTGATTGCCCGAGGCAGGCGCTGGGCGAACCCGGCGGCCAAGCGGTTCGCCCAGCCGGACACCACGCTGCCGGGCGTTCCGCTGCGGTCCAGGGCTTTGATAGCGGTCTCGACAACCTGCGATGGCATTTGCATGCGGCCCACCGCGGCAGACTCGCTTCCGAGCACCTCGAAGAACTCGGTGCTCGTAGCTCCGGGGCAAAGGGCCAACACGCTGAGGCCCGAAGCCCTGGTTTCGTGCGCTACAGCCTCAGTGAAGCTCAGGACAAAAGCCTTGGTGGCGCCGTATACAGCCATGCCCGGGATGGGCTGGAAAGCTGCGGTGCTCGCAACATTGACCAGCGCGCCCTTTGCTGATGACAGCATGCCTGGAAGGAAAGCGCGGGTGATGTCCACCAAGGAGGCGACGTTCAGTGATATCTCGGAGGCAATCGCGTCAGGGTCCTCCTCCGCGAAAGGGGACCGGGTGCCGAAACCTGCATTGTTGATCAAGGTATCCACCGTGATTCCCCGGCTGCCGAGGTCTGCGGCCAACTCCCGCCCTGCGCCAGGGCGGGCCAAATCCATGGGCAGTACTGTCACGGTCACCCCGTGCTGGGAACGGAGTTCCCCCGCCAGCTCTTCGAGGCGGTCAGCGCGCCGCGCTACCAAGACGAGGTTTGCGCCACGGGCAGCGAAACGCTCGGCGAACTCGGCCCCGAGGCCGGAGCTTGCTCC
Source organism: Arthrobacter sp. SIMBA_036 (assembly GCF_046535135.1). Classification (NCBI taxonomy): domain Bacteria; kingdom Bacillati; phylum Actinomycetota; class Actinomycetes; order Micrococcales; family Micrococcaceae; genus Arthrobacter; species Arthrobacter sp. SIMBA_036. Next base: position 193,595 of record NZ_JAWRXG010000007.1, on the reverse strand, counting down.
GGTGATGAGTGCCGTGGTGCCGCGGTAGGTCATGGTCATGGTGTGTCCGATCGGTGGGCTGAGGGTCTGGGAGATGCGTCGAAGCAATGTAGTCGCTGACAACATGGTAGGCACCGACTACTTTGTTGTCAATGCCAACATTGCCTTAGGCTTGATACATGACCGACCAGCCCTACCACCACGGCAAGCTGCGCGAGGCACTCCTTGAGCGGGCCATGGAAACCATCGAAGAAGCCGGGCTGGAGGGGCTATCCCTCCGGCAGTTGGCGCGGGACATGAACGTCAGCCATGGTGCCCCGGCAAAGCACTTCCGGGATAAACAAGCGTTGATTGATGCCATGGCGCTGGCCGGATTTCGCTCCATGAATCACCTTTTATCTGAAGCATCTGCCTCAGGCGAGGATCTGCAAGATCGCTTCCTCAGCGTCGCGAAGGTTTACGTGGACTACGCGGTGGCCCATCCGGCCCTCGTCAACGTCATGTATTCCACCAAGCACCATCCCGGTTCCAGCACTGAGCTTCGCACCACCGGGGAGCAGAGTATCGAGATGGCCCGCGCCCTCATCGCCGAGGCCCAAGAGGCAGGGGCGTTAGCTCCGGGGGATCCCGATACCTTGGCAAAAGTCTGTTTCGTGAGCCTGCACGGCGCCGCCCTCCTGGCCGCCGGTAGGCATCTGGACGGGATGGCCGTGTCGGACATCGTCCAGGCCACGACCGACACTTTATGGGCCGGCATGGCCGCCGGGGTTCCAGCAGCCCAGCTTGGCTGATTTCGGGTCGGGGGCTCGCTGACACCGCCAGCCAGCAACTCAGCTGACCGGCGTTTTCCACACCCATGCTTGCCGAGGCAACAGATCCGGCGCGAACTCCCCTAGCGCTGATGGCAGCGGGCCCGGTGGCAGCCCCAACGACTCCAGGATCAGGTCCCGCACGCGCTCTGCGGAAAGTCCGACGGCGGCAAGATCCGCCAGCGTCACCGCGCCGTCCCGCTTCGCCAGCCTCGCGCCGTCGTGGTTAACCACCAAGGGAACATGGGCAAATTCCGAGGTGGGAAGGCCGAGCAGGTTCGCCAGGTACGCCTGCCGCGGGGTGGACGGAAGAAGATCCTCGCCGCGCACCACCTGGTCGATCCCTTGTGCGGCGTCGTCCACAACGACGGCGAGATTGTAGGCCGTCACCCCGTCATTCCGACGCAGCACGAAGTCGTCCACCACGCCGACGTATCGGCCATGCAACCCGTCCTCAACAGCCCACTCGGTGACGTCGGAACGTAAGCGGATGGAGGCCGGACGCGAGGCTCGCCTGATCTCACGTTCGGCCTTGGTTAGCCGCCGACACGTCCCGGGATAGGCCCCCAGGGGTGCGTGCGGGGCGGACGGCGCTTCCTGGATTTCCTTGCGCGTGCAAAAGCACTCGTACGTGCGGCCTTCGGCCTCAAGGTGCGCAATGGCGTCTTGGTATAAAGCGGTTCTTTCCGTTTGGCGTACGACGGCGGCGTCCCAACTAACGCCCACGGCCTGGAGATCACGTAGCTGCCCGGTCTCGGCCCCGGAACGTGCCCGATCCAAGTCCTCAACACGGAGGAGGAAGTCCCGGCCCGTGGACTTGGCGAAGAGCCAGGCCAGCATGGCCGTGCGCAGGTTCCCCACATGGAGTTCGCCGGACGGACTCGGGGCAAATCGGCCTGCGGAAGTCATGAACCTAGCCTATGTGGCCCCAGTTGCAAGACCGGAGCTGCGGCGCGGACGGCAGGAGAGGTTGGCAGGGCCGGAGGGCGGGACCGGAAAACACAAGAGCCCCTCAGCGACCGCAACGATCCGGTGGCTCAGGGGCTCTTGAGGTGTCCGCCCCACGACGGGCGAGATGCAGAATGACGATGCTGTGAACAAGAGTCAATCAGCGGCGGTCTCCTTGCGGGAATCCGTACAGGTTTGCGGGTGGTGTGCCGCGTCCCTGCTGCCTGCAGGATCCGGCGGTAGCCTTGTCCTGCTTCGTTGCCACTATTTCAGCAGGACACATACAGTTGGCGCAACGGGCTGGCTTATCATTGGTCAATCTGACCATCCCAAGAACATCCAGCAGACAGGAAGTGGTCACTTTGCAGGAACTCGACTCCACGGACCGCCGTATTCTCGCGGCATTGGACGAGGACCCCCGGGTACCGATCATGGTCCTGGCGCAGAAACTGCACCTGGCTCGGGGCACCGTCCAATCACGACTGGAGCGCATGGCGGGATCGGGAGCTCTTCGGTTGAACAGCAGCCGCGTACTACCCTCGGCGCTGGGCCGCGGAGTTGCCGCAGCGGTCAGCGCCGAACTCGACCAGAGCCACCTGGACGAGGCCATCGCAGCCCTCCGCAGGATACCGGAAGTGCTCGAATGCCACGCGCCTGCCGGCGACACAGACCTCATCATCAGGGTGGTGGCCAAGAGCCCTGATGATCTTTACCGCGTCTCGGAAGAGATCCGGCTATGCCCCGGGATCGTACGCACTTCCACCAGCATGTTCCTCAGGGAAGTGATTCCCTACCGAACCACCGGCCTGCTTGAGGAGTAGCCGCCCCTAGACCGGGGGCCCGGTGTTGGTCTTGAGATTCTTCATCACCAACGTTGAAGTAAGGCGCTCGACGGCGGGTAGCGCCGCGAGCTCGTCGTCGTAAAACCGCTGGTATGCGGGAAGGTCCGCAGCAATCACCTTCAGCAGGTAATCCGGGGAGCCGAACAACCTCTGCGCTTCCACGATGTTGGGACTTGCCGTGACTCGAGCTTCGAAGGCAGCCATGGTCCCCCGGTCCACCTGCCGGAGGGTGACGAAGACTATCGCTTCGAAGCCCAGGCCCACAGCAGCGGGATCGATCTCCGCGCGGTAGCCCCGGATCACCCCCGTGGTCTCGAGGTCCCGGAGCCTGCGATGGCAGGGCGCCACCGTCAAACCCACCTTGGAGGCCAGTGCCGTGGCGGTCATCCGGCCGTCTTCTTTTAGGTGCCGCAAAATACTTCTATCAATACCGTCAATCACGCAATAATCTTACTCAAACGGCAGAGAATTGGGCTAAATCAGTGAACACTTATCGGGCTCTTTCTTCTAGAGTTTTGCTACCAACTACTCTTGGAGAGATCGTGAACCCGCAGCTGTTCCTCGCCTTCATGCTGGTGGCGGTCACCCTGGCCTGCACACCCGGCGTCGACTGGGCCTATTCCATCTCGGCCGGGCTCCGCCAGCGCAGTTTTGTTCCTGCAGTCGCGGGCCTTTGCAGCGGATACCTCATCCACACGCTGCTCATGGCCGCAGGGCTGGCCGCGTTGCTCGCCGGGGTTCCCGGGCTCCTCGGTTGGCTGACCATAGCCGGAGCCGCCTACCTGCTGTGGCTTGGCTTCACCACCGTGCGCGGCTGGCGCGGTGCCACCTTCAGTGCGGAAGCCGGCGTCGTGCAGTCCCACAACCACGTCCGCACCTTCTTCCAAGGCATGGGCACCAGCGGCGTCAACCCCAAAGGATTACTGTTCTTCGTGGCCCTGGTGCCACAGTTCGTCAGCCCCGAGGCCGCCCTTCCCGTTCCGGTCCAGTCGGGCCTTTTGGGCCTGACGTTCGTCATTCTTGCCGGCTTGGTTTACACCGGCGTGGCCATGACATCGCGCAAGCTGCTGGCCTCACGGCCCGGCGCGGCACGTGTGGTTACCCTGTCCAGCGGCATCATCATGATGGGTCTGGGCGCGGTGTTGCTAGCCGAACAGCTCCTCCCCCTCATTCCCGTGGCAAGCACCTAGCGGTTATTGCCCACCCAGTTCCCTGAAGTCGCTCTCCCATAAGCGGCGCATCTCAGCGTCCTTGCGGATCACGTCCACTGTTTCGAGTTCCGCCGGCGGTAACTGCCGCTTGGACCAGGGAGTCAAGGTGCGACGACCTTGGTCCAAAGCAAGGAGTGCGCGGTCCGTAATAGCGTCGTTGCGCAAGGCCAAGCTGGTCTTCCGACGCCGCAAAACTTCCTTGAGTGCCGATTGGGCCCCTTCAAGGTCCCCCCTCGCCCGCTGGGCCCGTGCCCGAATAAGCAGCAAGGCCGCGGAGAGGTCGTCCGTATTCAGCAAGCCCTCGGTCCACACCACCACGTCCCCGTACCGTCCCAGCGAATACGCCGCCGTGCAGCGCGCCAAGGCCGACGGCAACGACGGCGGCAGGCCCACCACAGCTTCCAGGGCGGACTCCGTCAAACCCATCTCGCGGAGGCAGTGGGACAGGGCCAGGAACACGGATTCCTCGCTGAAGAAGACAGGCACCTCGATGCGTTCGGCCACCTCAACCCGGGTGACCACCTGGCCCAGGTAGGCCGCCGAGAACTGGCTGGCGTCGTCGTCGATCCTTGTTGTCAGTCCTCGCCGGAGCAGTTCGGATGCGCGCAGGTAACTGCCTTGCTTGTACGCCAGCAGGCCTGCCATGATGTGGCACAGCCCGGCCCACCCCGGATACATCCGGCCCAATGCAATCAGGCGCTCCGGCTCGGTGGCGCTGAAAACGGCATCGTGCATTGCCTTGGCCGGCCTGGAAGCCATTATCCGGGGCCGGGGAACCGTGCCGAGGACTGAAAGCCTCGCGCCGTCGCGCCCGCTGAGGACGCCGGACAACATCCCGCCCACGCCGTCAGCCAAGCCCCGCACAGGAGTGCGGACATACCCTTCGCGGAAGGGCGTGAGGTCACGGGTATCGTGGAACACCGAGTGCGTGCGGCCGTTGGGTACTTGGCTCATGAACCCATGCTAGCCGCCGTCGAACTGCGGCCGAACCCCTGCTATTGCAGGCAATTCAGGAGTATTATGGCGGCGTCGGCAAGGTTTTGCCACAGCCCTTGCCGCAGGTCGGCTCTCCAAGGAGAAGAGCCGGGTAACCGCGTGAAAGGGAGGACTGATGACCACCGCTTCGCATCCCACCGAACACCACCACATGATGGGGTTAACGCTTCACAACACCGCCATGGGCGTCGGCATTGTTTTTCTGCTGGTAGGCATCCTGGGCTTCATCCCGGGAATCACCACCAATTACGGCGCTATGACCTTCGCGGGGCATGAATCCGGCGCCATGCTGCTTGGAGTCTTCCAAGTGTCCATACTTCACAACATCGTCCACATGCTGTTCGGCGCTGCCGGCTTGGCCATGGCTCGGAACGATCGCATGGCCCGCCTGTTCCTGATCGGCGGCGGCGCTGTGTACCTCGTTCTCTGGATCTACGGCCTGCTCATCAACCAAGACACGGGCGCCAACTTCGTTCCGTTCAACACGGCGGACAACTGGCTGCACCTCATCCTCGGCGTTGCAATGATCGGCGTTGGCCTGTGGCTCGGACGGGATGCCATGGAGGGGACCGCCGCGCGGAGGCGCATGTAGAGATCAGTCACCTCCGGTCGAGCTGGCATTTAGCGAACAGTCCCAAGGATTGGGATTGCCAATAAATGCCAGCTCGACGGCGGATGGAGACTAGTGGGCGGAGGGAGACGAGCGCGGGGCGCGGCCACCCAGGCGGCCCGTGACTTTCGCCGCAGCCTCGGCACAGGCTTCGCCGAGGCTTTTTAGTGTGTCCGGGGAAACGCGGAACTTGGGCGCCGGGATCAGCACAGAAGCCACGATGTCACCCCTGTGGTCATAGACCGGTGAGGCTACACCCACTTCCTCGATGGAGGTTTCACCGAAATTCACCGCCCATCCGCGCTCGACCGAGTCCTCCAGCCGCACGAGGTAGGACTCGACGGCGTCGTCGTCCGCACCGGGCAGGCTGATGGAACCACTGCGCAACAACTGACGCACCCTGTCCTGGTTCTCGGCCGCAAGGAACACCTGCACAGATGAACTGAAGGCCTCGTTGTAACGGGCACCCAAGGGGGCCAGGTGCTTGACCTGGTGGCGGCTGGGAATCTGCTCCACGCACATAGATTCGCTGCCGTTCCAGACCATGAGTGCACTGGTCTCCCCTGTTCTCTCGGTCAGTTCGCGCAGCACGGGGTAGGCAACTCGGCGCTCCTCGAGCTCGGCAAGCAGTGGGCCGGCCATCGCGATCATCCCCAGCCCCAAGCGGAACCTGCGTGAATCGACGTCGCGCTCCACCAGGTTCTCCTGCTCCAACGTGGCCAGGATGCGGGAAACAGTGCTCTTGTGCAAGCCAATCCGCCCGGCAATTTCGGTCACTCCCAGGAGTGGCTCGTCGGCAGTGAAGCTCCTCAGGACGGCAATGGCGTTGACGATGACCGAAGTGCTCTTGCTGTCACCGTTGCTGTTTCCGTTGTCAGGAGTGTCGCTGGATTCCGAGGGAGTCATGGGTTCACTATATTTGCCCGGAGCGGCCGGATGTCCCGGTACAGGCCAGCGGACACCGTGCACTGCGTCCGCCGGCCCCTCACCTAGGCTCCGATGATGTTGTGCTCGGGGCCGAACGGGAACTTGGTGATGTTCTCGGCACCGTCTTCGCCCACTACCAAGATGTCGTGCTCCCGGTATCCACCGGCGCCCGGCTGGCCGTCCAGGACGGTGATCATCGGTTCCATCGAGACCACCATTCCCGGCTCCAGGACTGTGTCGATATCCTCGCGCAGTTCCAAGCCGGCTTCCCGACCGTAGTAGTGGCTGAGCACACCGAACGAGTGGCCGTAGCCAAAGGTGCGGTTGGCCAGCAAGCCGTGGCTGACGTAAATCTCGTTGAGCTCGGCGGCAATGTCCTTGCAGACGGCGCCCGGCTTGATGAGTTCCAGGCCGCGCTTGTGGACTTCCACATTGATGTTCCACAGTTCGAGGGAGCGGGCATCCGGCTCACCGAAGAACAGGGTGCGCTCCAGTGCCGTGTAGTAGCCGCTGGTCATGGGGAAACAGTTCAGGGACAGGATGTCGTGCTCTTGGATCTTGCGCGTCGTGGCCCAGTTGTGCGCCCCGTCCGTATTGATGCCTGACTGGAACCAGACCCAGGTATCGCGAATTTCGGAGTCCGGGAAGGTGCGGGCAATTTCATGGACCATGGCTTCGGTACCGATCAGGGCGACCTCGTACTCGGTGATTCCGGCAGTGATGGCGTTGCGGATGGCCTCGCCGCCCAGGTCACCGATGCGCGCACCGTGCTTGATGACAGCAATCTCTTCGGCCGACTTGATCATGCGCTGCCGCATGGCGGCCTGTGCAACATCCACAAGGGTCGCTCCGGAGAAGGCCTCCTGGATTTTGTTGCGGTTATCCAGGGGAAGCGAGTCATCTTCGACCCCGATGCGGCGCGGGTTGATACCGCGGGTGCGAAGGACTTCCTGGATTGCGTGGATGTAATTGTCGCGGCGCCAGTCCGTGTACACCAGATTCTCGCCGTAGCTACGGCGCCAGGGCATGCCGGCGTCGATATTTGCGGTGATGGTGACCGTGTCATCCTTGGTAACCACCATCCCGTAAGAGCGGCCGAAATAGGTGAAGAGGAAGTCGGAGTAGTACTTGATGGAGTGGTAGCTGGTGAGGATAACGGCGTCGAGTTCCTTCTCGACCATAATGCTGCGAAGGCCGGCGAGACGGCGCTCGAACTCGGCGTCGGAGAAGGTCAACGACACCTTCGCGCCATTGTTGAGGACCTTGGTGCGTTCGAGCTTGGCGACGTCGTTGACAGCCTCGTTCTGGGTAATGGTCATGGGTATTCCTTTCAATGGGTGGGTGTAGTCAGCCCTGCTGCAGAGGCTTCTTGGAAGTCTCGGAAGCGAACAGGACCGCGATGAGGGAAACTATGGAGGCGGCCACGAGGTACCAGCCGGGGGCCAGCTTGCTGTGGGTCATGCCAATCAGGAGGGTCGCCATAAACGGGGCGGTACCACCGAACAGGGCGTTCGAGAGGTTGAAGCTGACCGCGAAACCCGTGTAACGGACCTTCGTCGGGAACAGCTCGGCGAGGAAACTCGGCAACGTGCCGTCGTTGAGCGTGAGCATGCCGCCGAGAAGGATCTGGACGAGCACAATCACCAGGAAGTTCCGGGTGTCCAAGAGCAGGAAGGCCGGAACGGTCAACAAGATAAAGAGCACGGATGCACTGAGAAGCATGCGTTTGCGACCGAACTTATCCGAAGCGATGCCCGTCAGGAAGATGAAGCCGATGTAGCTGGCCAAGGCAATGGTGGTGGCAAGGAACGATTCCGTGGCACCGAAACCCAGCTCTTCGGACAGGTATGTGGGCATGTAGCTGAGGATTACGTAGAATCCCACAGCATTGAGCAGCACCGCACCCGTAGCGATAACCAGCTGTTTCCGGTAGGTCCTGAACATCGCCAATGCCGGCGCTTTAGCGTTGTGATCTTTCACGGCCAGCTCTCGAAAGGCCGGAGTGTCCTCGAGTTTCGTCCGGATGTACCGGCCGATCAGACCCATGGGCGCCGCCAGCAGGAACGGCAGTCGCCATCCCCAGCCGCCCAGCTGCTCCGAGCTGAGCAGCAAGCTAAGGAGGGCAGCCAACAAAGAGCCCAGCAGCAGTCCCGCTGCGGTGCTTGCAGGCACGACGGCGGCATAGAGCCCGCGGCGATTGGCCGGCGCGTACTCCACCAGGAAGGCCGATGCGCCGGCGTATTCGCCCGCCGCGGAGAAACCTTGGACTACCCGAACCAGCAGGAGCAAGATGGGCGCCATGACCCCGATGGTTGCGTAGCCGGGGATCAGTGCAACGCAGAAGGTGGCTATCGACATCAGGACGATCGATAGGCTGAGGGCCTGCTTGCGGCCAAGCCTGTCCCCGATATGGCCCCAAATGAAGCCTCCAAGCGGCCGAACGAAGAAGCTGACGGCGAAGACTCCGAACGTCGCCAATAGTGCGGTTTGGCGGTCGGACTGGGGAAAGAAAACTGTTGAAATAACGCCAGCCAGGTAACCGTAGACCGCGTAATCAAACCATTCGACAAAGTTTCCGATGAAGCTCGCGGTGACTACTCGCCGTCGAGTGTCCTTGCTGACTTTGTAGTTTGGGGCGCTTGCCGGGTTCGAGCTGGAGGAAGGGCTGCCTTGTTCGGCTGCCACAGAGGATTCATTACTCATGTGTCCACCAAAATCTAGATGGTTGCATTTATCGCAACGCTGTTGCATCAGACTAAGTGTGGAGTGGGTCACGGTCAAGGGCTCGCCACAAATGGTTGCAGACTTAAGGGGGGCGGCCTTGCGCAGGCGATGAGAAGTTGAAGAACCAACAATGTAGTTGCGCACACAGCAACTATGTTGCGACGGAGTGGCGATTCCGTCAGGTGTGAGGTCCTAGAGCACGCTGCGGATGGTTTCCTCGAAGCTGACCACGTGATGCAGCGCGAGCTCGGCGGCGCGGTCTTCGTCGCCGTCGGCAATGGCAGCCAACAGCTCCGCGTGTTCGGAGATGTGTCCGGACACCGACGGCATCTTCTCGAGCATGTGGCACCAGATGCGGGTAGAGAGGTTGTCGTAACGGATCAGGACATCTTCCAAATGCGCATTGGCGGAGGCCTTGTAGATCAGCCGGTGCACCTGGATGTCGTAGCGCATCAGTTCCTGCGAGGACGCATCCTGGCCTTCAAGCTCACGGATCGCGGCGGCCACCGAGCGGAGTTCCGAACGCATGGCGGGGCTGGCCATCCGGGCAGCTTTGCGGGAAGCAAGCGGCTCCAAAAGCTCACGGATTTCCGAGACTTCCGCAAGCTGGGTGATATCGACGCCGGTGGCAAAGGTGCCGCGGCGTGGATAGGAGACCACAAGATGGTCGCCCTCGAGCCGCTTGATCGCCTCACGCACGGGAGTGCGCCCAATGCCGAGCTCGGCAGCAACCTGGCCATCATTGATGGGATCACCCGGCTTGATGTCGAGCATGATGAGCCTGTCGCGCAACAGCAGGTAAGCGTTCTCCGCCAAGGAGGCGCCTTCCGGTGCTGATTGCAATGCTTCCAATGCCGCGCTCATGAGCCTCTCCCGTCGCCTTACCATCCAGTCTGCTGGACGAGTTGCAGTAGACCTGTTGACGACCCTGTGATCTCCAACATACTATGGCAACAGTTCTAATATATCAGTTGCCCAACAGTCGGCCACTACACACTCTTCCGAAGGAGAACACCATGGTTGAACCGCTGATCCGCCCGCTCGCACAGGCGGACCCGGAGGTTGATCAGGCGATCGCCCAAGAACTTATTCGGCAGCAAAGCACGCTTGAGATGATCGCGTCCGAGAACTTTGCCCCTACCGCCGTCATGGAAGCCCAAGGCTCGGTGCTGACCAACAAGTACGCCGAAGGCTACCCCGGCAAGCGGTACTACGGCGGCTGCGAACACGTTGATGTGATCGAGCAGCTGGCCATCGACCGGCTGAAGTCACTCTTTGGAGCCGAATTCGCCAACGTACAGCCCCACTCGGGCGCACAAGCCAATGCCTCGGCCATGCACGCGCTCATCAACCCGGGCGACACCATCATGGGCTTGAACCTGGCCCACGGCGGCCACTTGACCCACGGCATGCGGATCAACTTCTCCGGAAAGCTGTACAAGGTTGTTCCGTACAGCGTCCGCGAAGACACGCACACCATCGACATGGCTGAGGTGGAACGCCTCGCCGTCGAGAACAAGCCACAACTGATCGTGGCGGGCTGGTCTGCCTACTCCCGCCACCTCGATTTCGCCGAATTCCGCCGTATCGCGGACTCCGTGGGGGCATACCTGATGGTGGACATGGCCCACTTTGCCGGCCTGGTTGCTGCGGGCTTGCACCCGAGCCCGGTGCCGCACGCCCACATCGTTACCAGCACCACGCACAAGACGCTCGGCGGACCGCGCGGTGGAGTGATCCTGACCAACGACGCCGACATCGCCAAGAAGGTCAACTCAGCTGTGTTCCCGGGCCAGCAAGGCGGACCACTGGAACACGTCATTGCAGCCAAAGCAGTAGCGTTCAAGATGGCCGCCGAGCCCGAGTTCCAGGAGCGCCAGGTACGCGTCCTCGAAGGTGCCAAGATCCTGGCCGACCGGCTCCTGCAGGACGACGTCGCAGCCGCCGGCATCTCCGTGGTCAGCGGTGGAACAGATGTGCACCTTGTTCTCGCCGACCTGCGCCACTCCGAACTGAACGGACAGCAGGCAGAAGACGCCCTGCACCGGATCGGCATCACGGTGAACCGCAACGCGGTCCCGTTCGACCCGCGCCCGCCGATGGTCTCCTCAGGGCTGCGGATCGGCACTCCAGCCCTTTCCGCCCGCGGTTTCGGTGCTGCGGAATTCACGGAAGTTGCCGACATCATTGCGACGGCGTTGATCGCCGCAGCGACCAGCAACTCCGAAGGAGGCGAAGCTGCGGTCAGCGGCACCTTGGCTGAGGAGACCGCCGTCGAACTCCGCAACCGCGTCACCGCCCTGGCTGACAGGTTCCCCCTTTACCCGCACCTTTCCAACGGCAATGGCAATGGCGCCCTCACCGAACTGGACGCAGAAATGATTGGAGCAGCCCAGTGAGCGCAGACCACCTCCCAGAGCACCCGGACTTCCTCTGGCGCAACCCTGACCCCAAGAAGTCGTACGACGCCGTGATTGTTGGCGGCGGCGGGCACGGGCTTGCCACGGCCTACTTCCTGGCCAAGAACCATGGCATGACCAACATCGCCATCCTGGAAAAGGGTTGGCTGGCCGGCGGCAACATGGCCCGCAACACCACCATCATCCGGTCCAACTACCTTTGGGACGAGAGCGCAGCCATTTATGAGCACGCCCTCAAGTTGTGGGAAATCCTCCCCGAGGAACTCGAATACGACTTCCTGTTCAGCCAGCGCGGTGTCATGAACCTGGCGCACACCTTAGGCGATGTTCGCGAAAGCATCCGCCGCGTGGGCGCGAACCGGCTCAACGGCGTGGATGCTGAATGGCTTGACCCGCAGCAGGTCAAGGAGTTGTGTCCCATCCTGAACACCAGCGACAACATCCGCTACCCCGTCATGGGCGCCACCTACCAGCCGCGTGCCGGCATCGCCAAGCATGACCACGTGGCTTGGGCGTTTGCACGAAAGTGCGATGAGCTCGGCGTGGACATCATCCAGAACTGCGAAGTCACCGGCTTCATCAAAGACGGCGACAAAGTCACAGGCGTCAAAACCAGCCGTGGAACCATCAACACCGAAAAGGTGGGCCTCTGCGCCGCCGGGCACAGCTCGGTCCTGGCGGAGATGGCCGGGTTCCGGTTGCCGATCCAGTCCCACCCGCTCCAGGCACTCGTCTCCGAACTCCACGAGCCTGTCCACCCCACGGTGGTTATGTCCAACCACGTCCACGTCTATGTCTCCCAAGCCCACAAGGGCGAACTGGTGATGGGTGCCGGCGTCGACTCCTACAACGGCTACGGCCAGCGCGGCTCGTTCCACGTGATCGAGGAGCAGATGGCGGCAGCTGTTGAGCTCTTCCCGATATTCGCCCGTGCACACGTACTCCGGACGTGGGGCGGGATCGTGGACACCACCTTGGATGCTTCCCCCATCGTGGGAGTCACCCCCGTGGAGAACATGTTCGTCAACTGTGGTTGGGGAACCGGTGGATTCAAGGGCACCCCGGCGGCGGGACTTACGTTCGCCCACACCATCGCCACTGGCGCTCCGCACGAGCTCAACAAGCCTTTTGCGCTTGAACGCTTCGAGACCGGTGCCCTGATAGACGAACACGGCGCGGCAGCCGTAGCCCACTAGCAGCCTCCAGCACAGGACAGGAAAGACATGCTCCTCATCTCATGCCCCAACTGCGGGCCGCGTGACGAAACCGAATTCCACTACGGTGGCCAGGCGCACATCGCCTACCCGGAGAACCCCAATGACCTTAGCGACCGTGAATGGGCCGAATACCTGTTTTACCGCGAGAACACCAAGGGCACCTTCGCCGAACGCTGGGTCCACAGCACTGGTTGCAGGCAGTGGTTCAACATGCTCCGCGACACCGTGAGCTATGACATCCACGCCATCTACGCAATGGGTCAGCCCCGCCCCGACTACCCGGCCGACCAAGCCAGCGCACCTGGCCTCGCGCCAGGCGCCGCTACCCCGGCTTCGTCCGCCACCACCCCCACCTCTTCGGAAGGAGTCTAGAGATGACTAGCAAGAACGCACGTCTCGCTGCAGGCGGCCGCATTGATCGCAGCATCTCCTGGCGATTCACCGTGGACGGTCAGGAGTTCGTTGGCCACCCCGGCGACACCATTGCTTCAGCCCTGCTGGCCAACGGCCGCATTAACGCAGGCAACTCCCTCTACGAGGACCGTCCGCGAGGCATCATGTCCGCCGGCGTCGAAGAGTCCAACGCCTTGGTCAAGATCGCGCCGCGCTTCCCCGGCCATGTGGCAGAATCCATGCTCCCTGCCACAGCCGTTTCCTTGGTGGACGGGATGAACGTGGAGTTCCTCTCCGGCCTGGGAAAGCTGGACCCTGCCGAGGACAAGGCCGAGTACGACAAGAAGTACGTCCACACCGACGTTTTGGTAGTCGGTGGCGGGATTGGCGGCCTGGCAGCTGCACGGGAAGCCGTGCGCACGGGTGCCCGGGTTATCCTCATCGACGACCAGCCCGAATTGGGCGGCTCCCTGCTCTCCGGTTCCACCGCCGAGGGCCTTGCCGAAACCATCGAGGGCATGCCCGCATTGGAATGGGTAGCCGACGTCGAGTCCGAGCTCGTTTCCGCCGCTGAATGCACGGTCCTGAACCGAACCACGGCCTTCGGCTCGTACGATTCCAACTACTTCATCGCGGCGCAGAACCGCACCGACCACCTGAGCGTCCCCGCGGCGTCCGGCGTCTCCCGCCAGCGTATTTGGCACATCCGTGCCAAGCAGGTTGTCCTGGCCCCGGGAGCCCACGAGCGTCCTCTGGTCTTCGAGAACAACGACCGCCCCGGCATCATGCTCGCCTCGGCTGTGCGGACCTACCTCAACCGTTACGCCGTGGCAGCCGGATCCCGCGTCGTCATCAGCACCACCAACGACTCCGCTTACGCTCTTGCCGCGGACTTGTTGGCTGCAGGCGTGTCCGTTGCCGCCGTCGTCGACGCCCGTCCGCAGATCAGCGCCAAAGCTGCTGCCGCCGTCGAGTCCGGTATCCGGGTCCTGATCGGCAGCGCGGTGGCGGATACCTCCGCGAATGCCAGCGGCCGCCTGGACGGCGTCACCGTCCGCAGTATTAACGACGACGGCGAACTCACCTCGGGAATCGAAAAGTTGGCTGCCGATCTGCTGGCAGTCTCCGGGGGTTGGAGCCCGGTGGTCCACCTCCACAGCCAGCGCCAGGGCAAGCTCCGTTGGGATGACGGGCTCGCTGCGTTCGTTCCCGCGAAGCCGGTCCGCGACCAGCAGGTGGTGGGCTCAGGCCGTGGAAGCTTCGAACTCCAGGACTGCTTGGCAGAAGGCATCTCCGCAGGAGCGGCCGCATCGATCGCCGCCGGTTTCGAGTCCTCGACCACCCCCGTTGAACTTCCGGCGCCGGTAGCGAGCGCCCCGACCCGTCAACTCTGGCTGGTTCCCGGCCAAACCGGTGAACCGGGCGAATGGCACCAGCACTTCGTCGATTTCCAGCGCGACCAGACCGTAGCCGATGTCCTCCGCTCCACCGGAGCTGGAATGCGCTCGGTGGAGCACGTCAAGCGGTATACCTCCATCAGCACCGCCAATGACCAAGGCAAAACCTCCGGCGTCAACGCGATCGGCGTCATCGCCGCTGCGCTGAAGTACGGCGGAGCGGACGCCGTCCCCGGGATCGGTGAAATCGGCACTACGGCCTACCGTGCGCCGTTCACCCCCGTGGCCTTCGCTGCCTTGGCCGGCCGTCAGCGAGGTGAACTGTTCGACCCCGCACGCGTGACCTCCATCCACCCGTGGCACGTTGCCCAAGGCGCCCTGTTCGAGGACGTTGGACAGTGGAGGCGCCCTTGGTACTACCCCCAGGGTGGCGAGGATATGGACACGGCAGTCCTGCGTGAGTGCGCCGCAGTCCGGGAATCCGTTGGCTTTATGGACGCCACCACCCTGGGCAAGATCGAGATCCGCGGCAAGGACGCAGGCGAATTCCTGAACCGCATCTACACCAACGCCTTCAAGAAGTTGGCGCCCGGATCTGCCCGCTACGGCGTCATGTGCACGCTCGATGGCATGATTTTCGACGACGGCGTGACGCTCCGCCTGGACGAGGACCGCTACTTCATGACCACCACCACCGGCGGTGCTGCCAAGGTGCTGGACTGGTTGGAGGAATGGCACCAGACCGAATGGCCGGGTTTGGATGTGGTCTTCACGTCCGTGACAGAGCAGTGGACCACTATCGCCGTCGTCGGCCCGAAGTCCCGTGCGGTGATCGCAAAGGTGGCCCCGCAGCTTGCCGGGAATGGCGGTCTGGACACTGAGGCCTTCCCGTTCATGACGTTCCGCGAGACCACGTTGGCTTCGGGAGTGCAGGCGCGAATCTGCCGCATCTCTTTCTCGGGTGAGCTCGCCTACGAAATCAACGTTCCGTCCTGGTACGGCTTGAACACCTGGGAGGCAGTCGCCGCCGCCGGTGCCGAGTTTAATATCACGCCCTACGGCACGGAAACCATGCACGTTCTCCGCGCCGAGAAGGGATACCCAATCGTCGGTCAGGACACCGACGGCACGGTGACTCCGCAGGACGCCGGGATGGAATGGATCGTCTCCAAGGCCAAGGACTTCATCGGAAAGCGTTCCTACCTCCGGGCCGACGCCAGCCGGGAGGACCGCAAGCACCTGGTGAGCGTCCTGCCAGTGGACCACTCGTTGAGGCTGCCTGAAGGTACCCAACTCGTGGAGAAGGGCATTCCGGTCAACCCGGCGTACGGACCGGTTCCCATGGAGGGCTTCGTGACCTCCAGTTACCACAGCGCCGCGTTGGGCCGTTCGTTCGGCTTGGCCCTGATTCACAACGGCCGCAATCGCATCGGCGAGACCCTGGTGGCCTCGTTGGGAGACCAATTGGTGGACGTGGTTGTTGGCGAAACCGTACTTTTCGATGTTGAAGGGACCCGCAAAGATGGCTGAAACAGCAACACCAGCAGAAACCGCAAACGTCGACCATGTCAGGGCGGCGCGGCGCAGCCCCGGCCAGCACCTGGCTGAGGCGTTCGCCTCCGGTTCAGTGCCCGGCACGGTGACACTCACCGAGATCCCGTACCAAACCATGGTGGGTATCCGGGTAGACAGGGAGTCCGACGGCGGTGCGCGCGTGGCGTCGCTGACCGGCGGCTTGCCGGCTGCGTGCGGTGAGGTAACGGGCGCAGGTTCAATCAACTCACTGTGGCTCGGCCCGGCCGAGTTCCTGGTTGTGGCGCCGGAAGAGGCCCACGATTCATTGGGTGGTTCCCTGGTTGCCGACCTGACCGCGGCGCTGGGCAGTGATCCAGGCCAGGTGGTGGACCTCTCCGCTAACCGGACCACGTATGAACTCTCGGGCAGCCGGGCACGCGCAGTCCTTGAGAAGACCTGTTCCTTGGACTTGCACCCGCGGGTCTTCAAGGCCGGAACTGCTCTGGCCACCGAGCTGGCGCACATCCCCGTGTTGCTGTGGAAGACAGGCGAGGAGAGCTACCGGGTCTTCCCGCGGGCATCCTTTGCCGACTTCCTGGGACGCTGGATCCTGGACGCCATGCGGGAGTACGCCTCGCCCGAGGTCCCCTAATGGCATTGAGTGTGCTTGACCTGTTTTCCGTTGGCATCGGGCCGTCGTCCTCCCACACGGTGGGCCCGATGCGGGCGGCAAAGCAGTTCACGGATGGTCTTGAATCGTCGGGCCAGCTCTCGGCAACGGTGCGCGTCCAAGCTGAGCTCTTCGGCTCGCTGGGCGCCACCGGCCGGGGCCACGGCTCGGACAAGGCCGTGGTGCTCGGGCTTCAAGGTGAATCACCCGAAACCGTGGACACGCGAACAGCGGATGACCAGGTGGCAGCAGCAGCCCTCGACGCCGAGCTGCACCTCGGTGGCGATCACCGGGTGGACTTCAACTGGGACGAGGACGTTGTGCTGCATCGCCGCAAATCGCTCCCCGCCCACCCCAACGGCATGACTTTCCGGGCATTGGACCACTCGGGCGCTGTTTTGCGCGAGCGCAGCTACTACTCCATCGGGGGCGGCTTCGTGGTGGACGGCGATGTCTCCGGCGCCGACAAAGTAGTAGCCGATGACACCGTGCTCCCCTACCCCTTCACCACCGCCGACGAGCTCCTGGGCATCTGCGAGCGCGAAGGCAAATCCATCTCGGACATCATGTTGGCCAACGAACTCGTGTGGCGATCCGAGGACGAGCTCCGCGAAAAGTTACTGGGCATTTGGGCCGTGATGCGTGAGTGCGTGGACAACGGCTGCTCGGCCGAGGGAATCTTGCCGGGAGGTTTGAAGGTGAGGCGACGGGCGCCGTCTTTGTTTAAGACCCTGGCTGCCACTGACGCAGACCTGAAGGGTGCAGGATCAGCGGACCCGTTGCTCGCCATGGAGTGGGTGAACCTGTTCGCTTTGGCGGTCAACGAGGAAAATGCGGCGGGCGGCAGGATCGTCACCGCACCCACGAATGGGGCTGCGGGCATCGTTCCGGCTGTCCTGCACTATTACATGAAGTTCGTTCCGGGAGCCAACGACGACGGCGTTGTTCGCTTCCTGCTCGCGGCGGCCGCCGTCGGGATCCTGTTCAAGATCAACGCCTCCATTTCCGGTGCCGAGGTGGGCTGCCAGGGCGAGGTGGGTTCTGCTTGTTCCATGGCCGCCGCTGGTCTCTGCGAGGTGCTGGGCGGAACGCCGGAGCAAGTGGAGAACGCGGCCGAAGTGGGCATTGAGCACAATCTTGGCTTGACGTGCGACCCCGTGGGCGGGTTGGTTCAGATCCCGTGCATCGAGCGCAACGCCATTGCCAGCGTGAAGGCGATCAATGCGGCCCGTCTTGCCTTGCACGGAGACGGCAGCCACAAGGTGTCCCTGGACAAAGCCATCAAGACCATGCGCGAGACAGGCGCAGACATGAAAACCAAGTACAAAGAGACCTCCCGTGGAGGCCTTGCCGTCAACGTAGTGGAGTGCTAGCCATGACTGCCATCCAAACTGAAACTGCTGCTGTTTCGCCGGACACCACGGTGGAGCATGTGCTCACGCTTGACTGTCCCGAAGGCCCCGGCATTGTGCATGCGGTGTCCGGCTTCCTGTTGGAGCACGGCTGCGACATCATCGACAACAAGCAGTTCGGCGACCGCGCAGAAGGCCACTTCTTCATGCGCGTGCACTTCGCGTCCGCCGGCGATTCCTCCACGCTGGATGAATTGAGGAATGCTTTCGCTCCGGTGGCCGAAAAGTACGGCATGTCATGGCAGCTGGAACGCCAAGGCTACAAACGCAAAGTGCTGATCATGGTGTCCAAGTTCGGGCACTGCCTCAACGATCTCCTGTTCCGTGCCCGGATCGGCGAGCTGCCCATTGATGTGGTGGGGGTGGTGTCGAACCACACCGATCATCAGGGCATTGTGGAGTGGCATGGGATTCCGTTCTTCCACGTGCCGGTCACGGCGGCCACAAAGCCCGCCGCCGAGGGGCGCCTGCTGGAAATCATTGACGAACTGGACGTGGAACTCATTGTGCTGGCCCGGTACATGCAGGTCCTCAGCGACAACCTGGCCCGGAAGCTCGACGGCCGTGCGATCAACATCCATCACTCATTCCTGCCCAGCTTCAAGGGTGCCAAGCCTTACCACCAGGCTTACGCGCGGGGAGTGAAAACCGTAGGCGCCACTGCGCATTATGTGAACGGCGAGCTGGATGAAGGACCCATCATCGCCCAGCAGGTGGTGGAGGTGGACCACACCTTCGGGCCGGATGATCTGGTGGCCGCCGGACGGGATACCGAGTGCAAGGCGCTGAGTAACGCGGTTCGCTGGCACTGCGAGGGCCGGATCATCCTGAACGGGAACCGTACGATCGTGCTGAAGTAGGCCCCTCAGGACCTACAACCGCGCCAACTTCGTTGCCAGGTGGAGTCCGGCCAGCCGGCCGGTTCCCCTGGGGTCGCCCCCACAGAGCTCGAAGATCTTCTGCAGCCTGTGGTGCATGGACTGCCGCTCCAGGTGCAGTTCGCGCGCCGCCTGTGCAGTGTTGCACCCGGTATCCAGCCACACTGTCAGCGTGCGGAGGAGCTCGGACCGCCTCAGCCGGTCATGTTCGACGACGGCCCCCAGCTGACGCTGAACGAACGAGCCCCGGGAGGCGACGTCCAGGTGTTCCCCGGCAAGCCGCTCCACGGCGTAGGCTTCAGCGTCCACCAGGCTGCCTTCGTCCCCGGCCATATCAAGGCTGCGGCGCGCTTCAGCCAGGGACCACGGTGCCTCATCGATGCCATTGCCAAGGGGCCCCACGGCAATGGCTGATCCGGCGGGCAACGCCAAACCCCGCAGCCCCGCCACCAAGGCAGCGCGCGTCGATGCGCCACCGCTGAGTGAGGCAAGCGCGATCAGCTCCGCGTTGTTGGCATAACTGGCGCTGTGGGACACGACTTCGCGCATCAACGCATCCAAACCGGCTCGAAGATGCCCGGCCCGTGCAGACCGGATCACCACGGCAGCGACGGGCCCATCAACCGAAAAGCCCGACGCCGGCCCCAGTTGCCGGAGTTGCCACGTTTGGCTGCCCGAATTGATGGCACGCATCAACTCAATGCCAGCCAATTCCTTCAATCCCGGCGGCATCCGTTGCAACAGGGCCAGGCCAAGGATGTCCACGGACCTCTCGCCTGCCACGCGCGCAAGGCCGCTGTCGCCGTCGTCGGGCACTTCCAACTCGAGGCGGGCGGCCAGCACGCCGCGGACCGGGACATCGACGGTGGTGACCGTCCCGCCCGCGCCGGGTCCACCGGCCGCCCCAAGGGTAATGCCCGACGGCGAGACGAGCCTCGCGCCAGCCCCGGTGGTTTCCGCCAAGACAGCCAGCAGTTGATCCAGGCCGCCGCCGTGGGCCAGCTCGGCAGCCATGGCATGGCTTGCCTGATCGCCGCGCTGGAGATGCTCCACGGACTCGCTGACCAGGAGTGAGTTGATTTCCTGCATGACGGCAACGAACGGGACAACGTGACGGAGCTCGATGATCGGCAGCCCGGCGGACTGGGCGACCTCCAACATGTCGGCGGGGATGGCCGGCAGCGCGGGACCGGTCTCCAGAGCCAGGGCCGCGATGCCCCGGTCGGCCAGCCCCCGGACATACTCGACGCGGCGCTCCGCCGTTTGACCCGCGAGCGCTTGGCCCCCGCTCAGGAGCAGTTCCCCGCCACGCAGCAGCGGCGCGATGTCCAAGACCTCGCTGGAGTGAACCCAACGGACGGGCCTTGTAAGGGCACCGTCCGCCGCGGACATGATGCGGGGATCCGTACCTTTGAGGGTTTCGCTGTTCAGGGCTTGCCCAAGCAGAATTGACATGACACTCCGTAAGATGTGACCGGTATTTCTTTAGACACATCGTATCTTGTTGCTGTGATCTGGGGCACATAGCCTTAGGGGGTCCCTTTCAAATACGGAGGCTCTCCCCATGCAAGACAACCTCTCTCCTGCGCCACCAAGTTTTTCCCAACACAGCCCAGCTTCCCAACACAGCCCTTCCTCCCAAGACAGCACAGCGCAGTCAGGTCCGGCAATGGCGCCGGGCCATGACAGCGAAGCCTGGCTCCAACCCATCCCCGAATCAGACCGCACCCGCAAGGTCTCCGGCCAGTTCTGGATATGGGCTGGCGCCAACCTCGCGCCCATCAACTGGGTGCTCGGGGCGCTCGGAATCAACCTCGGACTCGGGTTCGCGGACACCGTGACCGTCCTGGTCCTGGGAAACCTGATCGGCATGCTGCTGTTCGGCTGCTTCGTGCTCCTGGGCCAAAAGACCGGCGCCACCGGCATGGTCCTGGCGCGTGCGGCGTTCGGGCGTCGCGGCAACTACTTGCCGGCTGCCATCCAGGCGCTCCTGGTGATCGGCTGGTGTGCCGTCAACACGTGGATCATCCTGGACTTGGTCATGGCCCTTTTCGGAACGCTCGGCTGGGTGGATCCCACAGCCCACAACTACGCCTGGAAGATCGGCGTCGCCACGGTGATTATGGCAGCACAGGTGGCGATCGCCTGGTTCGGCTACAAGGCCATTGCCGCCTTTGAGAAGTGGACGGTTCCGCCAACCATCATCATCCTTGCCGTGATGTCAGCCGTCGCGTGGTTCGGCATGAAAATCGACTGGGGCTACCCCGGCCCTGCCGGACACATCCTGGCCGGAGCTGACCGGATTGCCGCAATGAGTGCCGTGATGACCGCCATTGGAATCGGTTGGGGCATCACCTGGTTCACCTACGCAGCAGACTACTCACGCTTTGTGAGTACCTCGGTTCCCAAGCGCAAGGTCTACCTCGCATCTGTTCTGGGCCAATTCATTCCCGTTGTATGGCTAGGTGTCCTCGGCGCAAGCCTTGCAACGAACAGCGGCGAGATTGATCCCGGCAAACTGATCGTGCAGAACTTCGGCGCCATGGCACTGCCCGTGCTCCTCCTTGTACTGCACGGCCCGATCGCCACGAACATCCTCAACATCTACACCTTTTCGGTGGCCACGCAGGCGCTGGATATCAACATCAACCGCCGCAAGCTCAACCTCTTCGTGGGCGTCTTCTCACTTCTTGCTGTGGTGTTCTTTATCTTCCAGGAAGACTTCGCCTCCGTGCTGGATGCTTGGCTGATCGGGCTCGTCGCATGGGTAGCTGCGTGGGGCGGCATCATGCTGGTGCACTACTTCTGGCTTGAGAAGCGCTGGCCCGCCAAGGTCGACCGGCTCTTTGATCGGATCGGTACGCGCCGGCTCCCCGTCGTCAACTGGGCAGGAATCACCTCCCTGATCCTTGGCATCTTCGCCACCTGGCTATTCATGTATGGGCTGATTCCCATCATGCAAGGCCCTATTGCGGTGGCTTTGGGCGGCTGGGATCTCTCATGGCTGGCCGGCGGACTCACCAGCGCCGGAGCCTACGCACTCCTCGGGCCGCGGGCCCACCGGAAGTTCCTCCTTGCCGATGCGAACCACGTTTCAGTCACACAGCCAACGCCGGCAACACCTGGCTCACCGGCCGTCCCGGAAAGGACCACAGCATGAACCAGTCCGCATTCGCCGATTCGCTGCACCCCGTGAGATGGCCGGAAGGCTTCAAAGCCGCAGCCTCCTTCACCTTCGACGTCGATGCCGAGTCCTGCACCATCGCCCATGATCCGGCAAGCACGCGGCGGATGTCCCTCATGAGCCACCAGTCGTATGGGCCCAAAATCGCCGTCCCGCGTCTCCTCCAGATCCTGGACCGCCAGGACATCAAGGGAACATTCTTCGTTCCCGGGTTCACGGCTGACAGCTACCCCGACGTCGTCCGCCGGATCGCGGACGCCGGGCATGAGATCGCCCACCACGGCTACCTCCATGAGCCCATGCAGGGCATTGATGCGGCCACCGAAGCCAGCTACCTCGATCGCGGTCTGGAGGCGCTCGCCCGTGTGGCCGGCGTGCGGCCGGTAGGTTACCGGGCACCCTGGTGGGAACTGAACTGGCAGTCCCCGGCCCTGTTGGCGGACCGCGGCTTCCTCTACGATTCAAGCCTGCTCGACGGCGATGCCCCTTACCGTATGGCGGTCGCCGAAGATGACTCCCGGGACATCGTGGAGATTCCTGTCGACTGGGCATTGGACGACTGGGAGCAGTACGCGTTCTACCCCGGCGTAACCGGCAGCGGCGTGATCGAGAACCCGGCCAAGGCCTTGGCAATGTGGACCCTGGAGGCCCAAGCCCACCACGCCCAAGGCAGTTGCTTCGTACTGACCAACCATCCGTTTATCTCCGGTAGGCCGTCACGCGCGGTGGCCCTGGAACAACTGATCGAGCGGGTGAAAGACCTTGAAGGAATGTGGGTCACCACGTTGGCGGAGATCGCCGGGCACACCAAGTCCACTGTGCAGGAAGTTCACACGCACGCCCGGATCGATGTGCCGCTGTTCCCGGGCGCCGGAGCAACATTCCGGCCGGCGCAAGTCAGCGTTCCTTCACTGCGCTAACCCATCCGGGCTTTAGCCGTTCACGGCGTGGATCCACACACCGATGATCCACGTACTCGCCGCGGCGCAGGCAAGGCCAAACTCCACCAGTATTCCGACGCCGGTGGCCTTCAGCGCCGCACCGCTCGACCGGAGCGCAGCCTTCAAGTCACGGGTGCGTTGGACTTCGCTGAGCAACAAACCAAGGGCGAAACCAGTGAAGAGGCCCAGCACCGGAATCACGAACATCCCCACGACCGCCAGCGCAACACCGATCAGCACCGACCTGTTCGGAACGCCGTGCTGTTTGAGCCTGCGACCAGTCAAGACAGCGCTTGAAGCCATCCCGGCAACCACAAACACCATGCCGACTGCGAAGACAATCCAGCCTAGTGGGCCGGCACCGCCCCAGATGGCCCAAGCCAGCAGGCTCGCACCGATGAGCAGGCTGCCTGGCAGGACAGGGATGATGACTCCGGCCACGCCCACCGCAATGGCCAGGCCGCACAAGATCGTCACCGCGAGTTCGGCATTCATGGGCCCAGTCTACGGTCGGGAAAGGCTGGCTCTGTTCTTCAGCAAGTACGACGGCGACGCTCCCCACGCGGGGGGCGTCGCCGCCGTCGGGCTTGCTTGGAGCGTTAAGCGTCCGTCGCCGAGGCGGCTGCGGCGACCGCAGCGGTGACGGCGGGTGCCACGCGGGCATCCAGCGGGCTGGGCACGATGTAATCCGCGGACAGCTCCTCGGCAGCCAGCTCAGCGATGGCGTTGGCGGCAGCGATCTTCATGGCCTGGGTAATACGGCGGGCCCCAGCGTCCAACGCGCCGCGGAAAATGCCGGGGAAGGCGAGGACATTGTTGATCTGGTTCGGGAAGTCACTCCGGCCCGTGGCAACGACGGCCGCGTACTTCTGCGCGACCTCGGGAAGAACTTCCGGGTCCGGGTTGGACAGGGCGAACACGATCGACTGATCGTTCATCAGCTTCAGGTGCGCTTCGTCGACCTTCGAGGAGGAAACGCCTACGAAGACGTCGGCCCCCGTGAGGCCTTCCCCAGGGCCACCGCTCACGCCGCGGGGGTTGGTGCGCTGGGCCATCCGGGCCTTCACACTGTGCGGATCGGCAACGAGGTCTGCGCGCTCGGCGTTGACCACGCCCTTGGAGTCGAGCAAGATGACGTCCTTGATTCCAACAGCAAGCATGATTTCTGCGATGGCGATGCCTGCGGCACCTGCGCCGGAAACAACAACCTTCAAGCCGGCCAGCTCGCGCTTGGTCACCTTGGCGGCGTTGGTCAGGGCTGCAAGAACCACGACGGCGGTGCCGTGCTGGTCATCATGCATGACCGGGCAGTCGAGTGCTTCAATGAGCCGCTCTTCGAGTTCAAAGCAGCGGGGTGCGGAGATGTCCTCGAGGTTTACCGCACCGAAGCTCGGGCGGAGGCGTACCAAAGTCTCGATGATCTCGTCGACGTCGGTGGTGTTGAGCACGAGCGGGATGGAGTCCAGGTCGCCAAAAGACTTGAACAGGGCGGACTTGCCTTCCATGACTGGCAGGGAAGCGCTGGGGCCGATGTTGCCAAGGCCCAAAACGGCGGTGCCATCGCTGACCACCACAACAAGGCGCTCTGCCCAGGTGTGTGTGCGGGCAAGTTCGGGGTTGGCGTGGATGGCGCGGCTGACTTGGGCCACGCCGGGGGTGTACGCAATGGAAAGGTCACGTTTGTTATTCAGCGGAACGGTGCTGGAAATACTGAGCTTGCCGCCTTCGTGGGCTGCGAAAATCTCTTCTTCGCTCAGTACCAGGGCGTCATTATCAGTTGCAATTGTCTCGGTGGACACGTCTTTGTCTCCTCAGGCTAGCCGTGGACCCACGGCATGATTCGGGCAGGAACAGAACTGCGGTGCGGGCCAAGGGTGACTGGCCCGGCGTTGCTTCTGCAGATAAGGGGGCTGCTAGCCGCTTCGGTGTTTCCAGCCTAAGGAGTAACAACGGGGACAAGATTCAATACCAACAGAGATGATTCGAGAGTAAAACGATTAACCATCGGCTAGTGTGACGTGCTTCATGCAGGTTTCGGTAGGTGCGAGCCCCGGCGCTAGCTGGCGGTAAGTAGCGTGCAGGCCCTCTTCAGGTCCTTCTCGGCTTCGAACAGCGAAAGCCGGCGGCAGCGGACAGCCTGAACCAAACCGCTGACCAGATGTAGCAAAATTCGGGCCCTGACGGCGTCGTTGGCGGTGTCCTTACTCAGGGAGCCAACCGCTTCGACGGACAGTGCGTCTATCTCCCGGAGCAACTGGGTAGTGTCCTCGTCGCGGCCTGCGGGCCGGATCAAACAATGTTCAACACCGGGTTGCATGACCCTCAGGTGGAAGATCTCCATCATCACACCGGCAAGGTCATGGCCCTTACCCACTCGCTTGCGCAACCCGTCCCGCAGTTCGCGCAGTTGTTGCCGGTACACGGCCAGCATCAGGTGGGCAGTGGAGGGAAAGTATCGGTACAACGTGCCAAGCGGAACGTCCGCCCGAGAAGCGACATCGGAGAGGCTTAACGTGTCGAATTGACGTTGGGCAAATCCCGCCGCGGTCTTCAGGATGCGGGCATAGCGCAATTGCTGTCGCGGCGTGGTGGGCGCGGCAGCCATGCGGGGCAAGCCCGTGGTCAGATCAAGGGAGTACGGTTCCAGTGAGTTCGGTGCGGTCATTTCCGGCGATCTTTTGGCAAGCTGACAAGGAAGCGGCGTGCTCGGTCCCAATGGACAGGGCTGGCCGATCGCATCCATGATACGGGAGCAAAGTGACCGTTTCCTGAGAGCAGCCAGGTCGGTCCGGCCATTGGCCATGCCGCTGCCCGCGATCGCTACGTGCCCCACATACACTTCATGAAGACTTGACCCCAACCAAGCCACCCCCTAGGGAGCCATTCCGGGTTTATCCCTGGCTGGTTGGATACACACAGGAGGAACAGCATGGGAACACTTCGACGCCGGATGGCAGTCGCGCTTCTCGCAGCGGTCGTCACTGCCATGGCAATCAGCCCATTGCCGGCGTCGGCGGCGCCCAGCGGTCCCGATCCCGTGGTCACCGGTACCGCGATCGTGGGCCAGACGCTGGGCACCGTGATCGGCCCCTACACCTTCTACGGCTGCGGCGGCGGAACAGGACCGGATTTCACCATTTACTGGACGCGTGACGGGTTCCTGGTGGCGGGTGAAACCGGCCGCACGTATGTCCTCCGGCCCGGTGACGCAGGCTCCCGCATGGCTGCCCACGTGTCTGCCAGCAGAACAGCGTGCAGCGCCGAAACGATCAACAGCGCCGAAACCAGCCCTGTCGGAGCAGCTAACCGGGCGAGCGGCTTCACCGGGCGGACCTTCGAACTCTTGGCCCGCGGAACTGACGGCACCCTCTCCCTGTTCGGCCGGACCGGCAAAGCGTGGGACGCCCCGCGCACCGTGGGATGGGGGTGGAACGGTTTCAACCTTGTGTTCTCGCCCGGTGATTTCAACGGCGACGGGAAGAGCGACGTGATCGCACGCGACGCTTCGGGAGTCCTCTACCTGTATCCCGGAGACGGAACGGGCGGATGGAAACCGGCGCAAGTCATCGGCACAGGGTGGGACGTTTTCGACTCCATCGTGAGTCCCGGCGACTTCAACGGGGATGGGTCCAACGACGTCCTCGCCCGCGGAAAGGACGGCACCCTCTACCTGTACCCCGGCAATGGTGCCGGGGGCTGGTTGACGCGCACCGTCGTCGGAACCGGTTGGGATGTCATGGACGCCATCCTGACTCCGGGAGACTTCAACGGGGACGGAAAGGTCGATGTCCTGGCGCGTGACCGAAATGGATATCTGTACTTTTACGGCGGCAATGGTGCCGGCAGCTGGACCCGGTCCTGGTTGATCGGTACTGGATGGGGTGCGCTGAAGTTCCTCGGGGCAGCCGGTGACTTCAACGGCGACGGCTTTGCGGACGTCTATGGCGTTGACGCCCAAGGCCGCTTGGTGAGCTACTACAGCGACGGCCGTACGGGCTGGAAAGGCTCTGAGGTCGTGGGCAACGGATGGGGTGGATTCACAGCAATCTTTTAGCAAAATCCCAGCCGCGGTACCATTAATCGCACAAAGTCTGGGGAGGACACCATGTTTACTTCATCACGCCCGACGTCCGGCGTGCGGCGCGTATTGGGAACTGCCGCTGCCATAATGGCTGCCGTTGTAACCGCCGTCGCATCTTCCGCCGCTCCCGCAGTGGCGACGATGAACCCGGAACCTCCGGTGATTCATGGCTCCCCCTTTGTCGGTTCCAAGCTGACCGTTGAAATCGAACAGGGCTCCTTCAGTGGCTGCGGCGCCGCTGCCGGGCCGGACTACAGCATCTACTGGACACGCGACGGCGTCACCGTTTCCCGGCAGTGGCCGAACTACGTCGTCACGGAGGATGACCGGGGAGCAGCAATTGCCGCCCACCTCGTGGCCAGCCAAAACGGTTGCGACCCCGTCGAGGTCGCCAGCGCAGAAACCGCTCCTATCTCGGCCTCCAACCGGGCCAACGGTTTCACTGGCCGGGGTGCGTTCGAATTGCTGGCCCGACGCCAAGACGGCACCCTGCTGATGTACGCACGAGTGGGCGGCAACTGGGAGTCTCCCCGCACCATCGGACCCGGCTGGAATGGATTCAACACCATCCTCTCCCCCGGCGACTTCAACGGCGACGGTACTAATGACATCCTGGCCCGCGATGCGGCGGGCCGCTTGTTCCTCTACCCGGGAACCGGCAACGGCGGTTTCCAGGCCGGCCGCCAGGTAGGCAGTGGATGGAACAGCTTCACGTCGATCGTTTCACCGGGCGACTTTGACGGCGACGGCAACAACGACGTCCTGGCCCGTGATGCCAACGGCGTGCTCTACCTCTACCCGGGCGACGGACACGGCGGGTGGCTCACCCGCTCCGTGGTGGGCACGGGGTGGAATGTGGTCAATCAAGTGGCCACTCCGGGCGACTTCAACGGTGACAACACCGTAGATGTACTCGGCAGGGACACGTCCGGCAACCTGCGCCTCTACCGTGGCAATGGTTCCGGTGGCTGGGGCGGCATGAGCGTCATCGGCCAAGGCTGGGGTGGCATGTCCACCATTGGCGCGGCCGGTGATATCGATGGAAACGGGAACGTGGACGTCTACGCAGTGGACGGTTCCGGCCAGTTGCTCGCTTACTACGGCGACGGCGACGGCGGTTGGAACGGATCCGCGGTGATCGGCTGGGGCTGGGGCGGATTCAACGGGATCTTCTAGTTCCGCACCCGATTTCGGTTGTTTTCTGACCGCGGGACGCTCTGTGGCGGAAATATTCTCAGGTAATACCCAGATTTCAATTCCTTAGCTGTACTCTCAAGTCATTTATACTCGCCGGCCATTCTGGCCGACCTGACTTGGGGGAATCCTTGGAGAGCACTTCACCTCGCCGTGTCCGCTGCAAGCTTGCCACTTTGATGGCGAGCATCGTCTTGGTGGCGGGTCTCAGCGCCGCATCCCCTGCGACTGCCGACGCCACCACCTTCGCACCCACGACACTCCTGGGTACCGTGTTGCCGGCGCAGGCTGGCACGGGCGGGGCTGCCGCTTCCCGGTATGTCTTCATCAACTCCGCACCTCAACTACGGGGTGACGCAAGCGTGGGAGGACTCCTGACGGTCGATGTGTCCCTGACCAGGGCTTACGTCTCTCCGGCAGGTGGAACCCCGTCGATCTCGTATTCGTGGACCCGCGACGGAGCCGTCATGCCGGGAGTGACTGGCCAGAGCTATCGGCCGACTGCATATGATCTGGGGCACGTGGTGGCCGGTAACCTCACGGTTACTTACGACTCCGCGTCACAGACCACGGTCCAAGCAGCCAACCCCTTGAGGATCGCTGCAACCGCCCGCGAACGGGGCTTCAATGGAGATGGCACCATGGACATCTTCGCGCGCGATTCCTCGGGCAGGTTGCTGCTGTACCCCACCGACGGTCACGGTAACTGGCAACCTACCCAAGTCATCGGTTGGGGCTGGAACGCTTTCAACTTGCTCGTTTCTCCCGGTGACTTCGACGGCGACGGCACCGTGGATGTGATGGCGCGCGACAACCAAGGCCGGCTCTTCCTCTACCAAGGAAATGGTTCGGGTGGGTGGAAGCAAGCCTTCCAGATCGGGCAGGGCTGGCAGGGGTTTACGGACCTGATAGCACCCGGCGACTTCAACGGAGATGACACCAATGACATCATCGCCAAGGATTATGCCGGAAACATATTCCTCTACCCGGGCAATGGCCACGGTGGCTGGCTCGCACCCCAGAAAATCGGCCAAGGTTGGAACGGTCTCTCCGCCGTCGGTGCAGGCCATTTCTTCAGCAACGCGGACCTGGTTGTTCTTGGCCGCGACACTGCCGGAAACATCGGAGCCCACACGGGACACCGCAATGGCTGGTTCGAGGATTACGGCATGCCAGGCAGCTACGCCGGAAACATAGGTTGGGGCTGGGAATCCGTCTCCCGCTTCGGCGTGGCCGGAGACTTTAACGGCGACGGCGATTCGGACGTCTGGGGAATTGACTCCAGCGGCAGGTTAACGATGTACCTCGGGGACACTAGTGGATATTTGACCGCCGGAATCTACGGCTACCGGTGGAAGGGCTCCCCAGTTGTCGGCTGGGGCTGGGGCGCCTTCACCGCCGTCTTCTAGGCATCTGTCTCAGGCCTAGTCAACGCTCTTGATCTTCACCACGAACACCGCCCCCAACAGGCCTATGACCGCGGCGGCTATGTACAGGGAGACATAGCCGCCCCAGTACGTGACGAACGGGAAAGCAATGAGCGGGGCGATCACCTGTGGCAGCGAGTTGGCGATATTGATCACGCCCAGGTCGCGGGCGCGGTCCGCCGCCGTCGGAAGGACCTGGGTGATGAGCACGAAATCCACGGCGAGGTAGGCACCGAAGCCGATCCCCAGGACCACCGCGCCGGTCAGTCCGCCAGCCCACGTGGGCGCAAACGCCAAGATGAGGGAGGCGACGGCGATGATGACGGATGACGCTATCACCAGCGGTTTCCGCTTCCCCATCCTGTCGCTCAGCCGTCCCCCCAGCACACTGGTGATGATCACCGTGATCGCATAGAGCCCCGTGAGGATAAGAACACCGAACGCGGGATCAATGTTCTCTGTTTCCCGCAGGTGCACGGCATCGATGAGGAAAAAGAGCAGGTACAGCGTGATCATGTGGTTTCCGGTGCTCACCAGCAGTCGGGTCATCCATGCCCAGCCAAAGTCCGGGTAGCGGGCCGGGGATATCCAGAACCCTTTGGCGAACGCCCCAAGCCTAAAGGGAGGGTGCGCAGTCACGGGGAGTTGGGGATCGTCGTTTTTGAAAAGATACAGAACGACGCCGGCCAGCAAGGCAGCGGCGCAGAGCCAGTAACCTACGGCGAAATTTCCAGCAACGACGGCGGCAATCACCGCGCCGAGCAGGATGCCGACGGTCTGTCCCATGGCGGCCAGACCTCCCACGGTTCCGCGCTGAGGCACAGGGACGCGGTCCGGCACAGCGGCCGTGATGGCCGCGTACATGGCATTGGCTCCTGCCTGGACCAGGCACCACAGAACCGTCATGACGGCCACGTTCGGAGCGCCTGCCAGCGCAACGAGCGCCGTCGCTCCCAGAATGGCGCCGACAACGACCCACGGAACCCGGCGGCCAAAGCGGGAAGCGGTCCGGTCGCTGAAAGCCCCGAACAACGGGTTTGCCACCAAGGAAACTACTGCACCGCAGCCGGTGACCAAGGCCAGGATCGCTTCCTTCTGCCCCTCGTCGAAGTGGGCAGCCTGCTGGCCCAGGAGCACTTGCAACGGCCCAAAGAACGCCGCGTTGATGCCCAGATTCACCAGGACGACGCCGGTGATCCACACCGCCCGGACTTTTTCTACTGGTTCCAGGAGCGCCGAAGCCGGACCATGACCGGGCTCGACCGGATGTGGTTCCGGCACGTCGGACTGGCTCATTGCTGGTTTCCCCCTATGTTCGACGATCCCGAACCATTCAATGACTGCACCCAGCCTAGCGGTGCGGCAGTGCGCCCCATTCAGTGCGCCCTCTTCGGCGACCTTCCTCCGGCTTCGTAAAGCTTGTGAAAAAGAATTAGGTACTTCCGGGAATCAAACTGGCATTAGGATAGTTACTGAAAGCAACTATCCTGCTTATTCCCCTCCCTGCCACCTTGGAGTAGATATGTCCAAATCCACGCCCGTCAGGGCCGCTGGTGAAGTGCTGACGCATCGTCAGACGCTCACCGTCATGGTAGGACTCATGCTCGGCATGTTCCTGTCATCCCTGGACCAGACCATCGTGTCCACGTCCATTTACACCATCGCCAACGACCTTGACGGATTGTCCCTCCAGGCGTGGGCCACCACGGCGTACCTCATCACCTCGACCGTCAGCACCCCGCTGTACGGCAAGCTCAGCGACATCTTCGGACGGCGCCCGCTGTACCTCACGGCCATCGTGATTTTCCTTGCCGGCTCCCTCTACGCCGGCTCGGTCCACTCCATGACCGAACTGGCCGTGGCCCGCGGTATCCAAGGCCTTGGCGCCGGTGGCCTGCTGGCTCTGGCCCTGACCATCATCGGCGACATCGTCGCGCTGAAGGACCGGGCCAAGTACCAGGGCTACTTCATGTCTGTCTTCGGTGTCTCCTCCGTTTTGGGCCCTGTGATTGGGGGTGCCTTCGCTGGGGCTTCCAATATCCTGGGCTTCGATGGCTGGCGCTGGGTCTTCTTCATCAACCTGCCCATCGGCTTGGCGGCACTCGTGGTGGTCTTCCTCCACCTCCATCTGCCTGCCCGGCACGTCAAGCAAAAGATCGATTACTGGGGCGCGGCTGCCATCACCTTGGCCATCGTCCCCCTCCTCCTGGTCGCCGAACAGGGCCGCACTTGGGGCTGGTCCTCGGGTGGTTCATGGCTTTGCTACGGACTCGGCGTCGTAGGTATTGTGGCGTTCCTGCTGATCGAACGCGGTGCGGGCGACTACGCATTGATCCCGTTGCGCCTCTTCAAGAACGTGACCTTCGGGTTGTCGTCCCTGTTGAACTTCATCATCGGCGTGGGCATGTTCGGCGCTATCGCCATGCTGCCCATGTACTTGCAACTGGTTAAGGGGCTTACCCCCACCCAGGCAGGCCTGATGATGATCACGTTTACTGTCGGAATCCTGTTCGGCTCCATCACTGCCGGACGGACCATCTCCTCTTCGGGCGTTTACAGGGTCTTCCCGATCTTGGGCACCGCGATACTGGCAAGTGCAGCCGGCGTCATGGGCTTTGTCCTCGGAGTAGATACAGGCCTCTGGGTTCCTGGGCTGATCGCCGTCTTCTTTGGTGTGGGCCTTGGCTTCTGCATGCAGCCGCTCACCCTCGCAATGCAGGTCTCCGTGCCGCCGAAGGACATGGGAGTAGGCACGTCCACGGCCGCGTTCTTCCGGTCCATGGGCGGAGCAGTAGGCACGGCAGTGTTCATTTCCATGCTGTTCAGCACGGCTGCGGACAAGATCGCCAACGGCATGAAGACTGCAGTAGCCAGCCCGGACTACCTGGCTGTCATGCATGATCCGGCAGTCGCGGCGGATCCGGCCAACGCGAAGCTGTTTGCTTTCTTCAAGAACGGTGCCAGCAACGATTCCTTGAACGACACGAGCTGGCTGCACTCGGCAAACAGCACGCTCACCCGGCCGATCACAGAGGGCTTTGCCCAGTCGATCGACGTCGTCATGCTCACCGCTGCCGGCCTGATGATCGTCGCATTCCTGATCAGCTTCGCGTTGCCCAACAAGAAGCTCACGGACCCGAAGGCTGCTGCCAAGGACTCGGTCCCGGCCCACTAGGGAATCGCACAAAGGGTTTTTCTCCCCTGAACAAAGCGGCAGGCGGCCTACGGGCCGCCTGCCGCTTCTTCGTTGGTTCCGTGTGACTGGCAGTTGGTGGTACTCCATGCCACACTGTGTAGCGCGAGTGCGCCGGCATCCCAGCCGGAACAGCCAATGACGTCCCGCAGCCGCTTCCACAAGACCAGCCGTAGGGAGTCCCATGTCCACATCCAGTACCGAAGCCACTGCCCACGTTTCCCGGAAAGTGATTGGCTTGGCGGTCGCCGGTGCAGTGGGCGGCTTCCTTTTTGGCTTCGATTCCTCCGTGGTCAATGGGGCCGTGGATGCCATGAAAGCCCAGTTCGCCCTTGGCGAGGCTGTGACAGGTTTTGCTGTTGCCGTCGCTTTGCTCGGCTGCGCAGTTGGCGCGTACACGGCCGGTCGGGTGGCAGACCGCTACGGTCGCATCCCCGCCATGAAGCTTGGCGCGGTCCTCTTCTTGGTGAGCGCGGTGGGCACCGGGCTTTCCTTCGGCGTGTGGGACCTCATCTTCTGGAGGTTGGTGGGCGGCTTAGGCATCGGGCTCGCGTCTGTGATCGCCCCCGCTTACATCTCCGAGATTTCCCCGCGCCACGTCCGTGGGCGACTGGCCTCGCTCCAGCAGCTCGCCATCACCACAGGCATCTTCGCGGCACTGCTGTCCGACGCCGTTCTGTCCAACTCCGCAGGTGGGGCAGGGTCAGAGTTTTGGTTGGGTATTGAGGCCTGGCGGTGGATGTTCATCGCTTGCGCTGTGCCCGCCGCGGTCTACGGCTTGATCGCCTTCCGCCTTCCGGAATCCCCGCACTTCCTCGTCCTCAACGGCAAGGAGGACAACGCCCGGGAGGTTTTCGAGCGCCTCATTCCCGGTGACGACATAGAGCGCCACATCCGGGAAATCCGTGAGTCCATTCAAGAAGACAAGCTCTCCAGCAGGAAAGGCTCCCTGCGGGGCAAGCGGTTCGGCCTGCAACCGGTGGTATGGATCGGCATCATCCTGTCCGTCCTGCAGCAGTTCGTTGGGATCAACGTCATCTTCTACTACTCCACTACATTGTGGAAAGCCGTGGGCTTCCATGAGAAGGACTCGTTAACGATCTCTGTTGCCACATCGATCACCAACATCCTGGTGACGCTCGTGGCCATCGCCCTGGTGGACCGCGTGGGCCGCAGGCCCATCCTGCTCACGGGATCCATCGGCATGGCTCTTTCCCTTGGCGTGATGGCTTTGGCATTTTCATCAGCAACCGGTTCGGGAGCCAACATCAGCCTGCCCGGCGGTTGGGGCCCGGCGGCCCTGATTGCGGCAAACGTGTTCGTAGTGAGCTTTGGTGCGTCTTGGGGCCCGCTCGTTTGGGTGCTTCTTGGCGAGATTTTCCCCTCGCGCATCCGCGCCCGCGCTTTGGGCTTGGCGGCTGCGGCCCAATGGATCGCCAACTTCGCCGTCACACTCAGCTTCCCCGTGATGGCAGCGGGTTCGCTGCCCCTCACGTACGCCATGTACGCCGCGTTTGCAGCGGCGTCGTTCTTCTTTGTGATGTTCAAGGTCCCCGAAACGAACGGCATGTCATTGGAACAAGCCGAGACATTGTTCGTCCCTAAAGGCCGTAACGTCCCACCCTTGCCGACTACCACCGGCGACCAACACTAGAAAGCGCAGAGCGCGCTGCGAGATGGATCTCACAACGCGCTCTGCCGCTACTTGGTGGGGGTTTACACGAGATGCGGCTCGTGCGACTTCAGGTAGCTCCGGCCCCCGAAGGCGATAAGGATCGCGACCACCATGGCAACTGCGCCAGCGAAGAACGGCACCTGCGGGCCGAAGTGCTCGCCCAGCTGCGCCGCCATGAACGGGGCCAGCGCGCCACCCATCCAGCGCACGAAGTTGTAACCGGCGGAGGCAATGGGGCGGGGTGAATCCGAGACACCCATGGCCAATTCAGTGAAGATCGTGTTGTTGATCCCCAGCAGCGCGCCGGCCGCAATCACAAGCACGACGACGGCGGGCACCGAGTGCCCCGCCGCCAGGCCCAGCCCGATCAGGTCCAGCATGAGCACCGCAAGCGTTCCCGTCAGGACTTTGACCGCCCCGAAGCGCTTTTGGAGCGCAGGAGCCACAAACACCGAGAACACAGCGACGGCCACGCCCCAACCGAAGAACACTCCCCCGATGCCGTAGGCGTCCATGCCCAGGATGAAGGGCGTGAAGGCCAAGATGGTGAAGAAGCCGTAGTTATAGAACAAGGCACTGGCGGCGGTGGTACGCAGGCCCTTGTGGCCGAGGGCAAGGAGCGGGTCACGGAGACGCGATTTGGTAGCGGGTGCGGGAGTTTTGGGGAGCAACGCCAAGAGTGCGATGAAGGCCGCAGCCATCAAAGCAGCGGTTCCAAAAAACGGTGCACGCCACTGCCATCCACCCAACAGCGCGCCCAGCAGCGGGCCGAGTGAAATGCCCAAGCCAAGGGCTGCCTCGTAGAGAATGATCGCGGTTCCCGTACCACCGCTGGCCACTCCGACAATTACGGCCAGGGCTGTTGCTACGAACAGGGCGTTGCCGAGGCCCCAGCCGGCGCGGAAGCCCACCAGTTGCCCGACGCTGCCGGACAAACCTGACAAGGACGCGAACACCACGATGATCACCAGGCCGATCAGCAGCGTCTTCTTGCCTCCGATCCGGGAGGAGACGAAGCCACTGATCAACATGGCCACAGCAGTGACCAGGAAGTAGCTGGTGAACAGGAGCGAGACCTGGCTGGTGGAAGCCTGGAGGTTCTTGGCGATGGCCGGGAGGATCGGGTCCACAAGGCCAATGCCCATGAACGCGAAGACGGCCGCAAGGGCAGTTGCCCACACCGCCTTGGGCTGCTTAAGGAACGAGGCTTTCTCGGCCTCAAGGGTGGATCCGGCGCTTGCTGAGGCGTCAGCCAGCTGGCGTGACATGAAAGGCTCCTTGTCGGTTTGCATCTAGTTTTGGAAGGCGCTGTTGAGTTTGCTGATGACGGGCAGCGCAGCTTCGAGCTGTTCGATTTCCTCGGTGCTTAGGTCTTGCAACAGCCCGGCGACCATGGCGTTACGGCGCTGGTTGGCGGAGTCGACGGCGGCACTCCCGGCGCCGCTGATGACCACCCGGACCGCGCGGGAATCATCCGCATCCGGCTGTCTGCCGACCAGTCCGGCACGTTCGAGCTTGATGATCTGTTCAGTGGCGCTTGGGACCCTGATGCCCAGGTTCTTGGCGATATCCCCCACGCGGAGGCCGCCGTCGTAAATCATCGACAATAGGCTGAGTTGCGCGGCAGTAAGTTCGCCCTCGGGGTCCAGCCGGCGGAACATATACACGCCTAGCCGGAGGGCTTCACGGAAGCCCTTGGCGAGTTCCAGAAGACGAGGATCAAAATTACCGTTCATACTTAGGTAGCCTAATAGTTAGGACCCCTAACAGTCAAGCCTTCAGAGTGTGAGCTTCATACCTTCATGGCTCGCCTCGAAACCGAGCCGCTCGTAGAACCGATGCGCTCCAACCCGCGACTTATCGGTGGTGAGCTGGACCAGCGTGCAGCCGCGCTGGCGGGCCTGATCGACGGCCCATCCAATCATGAGGGCCCCTGCACCCCGGCCCCGCAACGCCTCAGCCACCCGGACCGCCTCGATCTGCGCGCGCCAGGATCCTCCGCGCGAGAGGCCCGGGAGATAGCTGAGCTGGAATGTCGCGACCACCTGACCCCCGAGCTCGCCGACAATCAGGAGGTGGGCGGGATCGGCGTCGATCGCCTCAAACGCCCGCTCATAGGGCTCCAAGTCATCGACGTTTTCGCGGGCCGCGCCTAGCTGGTCATCGGCAAGCAACTGGAGGATGCGTGGCAGGTCCGCCCGCACGGCGCGCCGGAGGCTGAAGATGCCGGAGCCGACGTCGACAGCCAGGAAGGAGGGCATGTCCGAAGAGTTGGTGGTCACCCTGACAGCATGGCACCTTTCGGGTTATCAGTATTGCTAAGTAGTGCTACCTAGTTTTACTATGTAGTGGTAGCTAGCAATACTGAGTAGCAAGGAGGTGTCCGATGGGCAAGCAAATGACCGAGATGCTCAAGGGCACACTGGAGGGCATCGTTTTAGCTCTCTTGACCGGAAACCCCGCCTATGGGTACGAGATCACCACCTCGCTCCGGGCACAGGGTTTCACCGAGATCGCTGAGGGCACCGTGTACGCGCTGCTGGTCAGGATCGAGCAAAAGGGCCTGGTGGACGTGGAGAAGCGACCATCCGAAAAGGGGCCGCCCCGCAAGGTGTACACGCTCAACGCCCGGGGCGAAAAAGAACTCAACGAATTTTGGAACACCTGGAGCTTCTTGTCCGAACGGCTTGAACAGCTCCGCAGGGAAGGAAACTGACATGGCGGCAAAGTGGATCGAGCTGGTGACCGGCTCGCTCGAACAGAAAAAGCAGTACAAGCAAGCCAAGGCCCGGATGGAAGCCCTCCCCCAGCCTTACCTCTCCGTGGCTACGGCGTTCAACCGCTACCTCATGTACTACGCCGGTGTCACCGAGGGCGACACTATGGTGCAGATGTTCTCGGATCTCGCGGATCTCTGGGAACGCGCCGCCGTCGACGGCACGCCCGTCAGCGAGATCGTGGGCGAAGATCCCGTCGAGTTTGCCGAGAGCTTCGCTCAGGCCTACGGCGGCAAACGCTGGATTGATAAGGAGAAGGCCCGCCTCACTGAAGCAGTCGACAAGGCGAAAGAGGCTGAGTCATGACCACAACGGCTATCCACGTGCGCGGTTTGGAGAAGTCGTACAAAGATCTACATGTGCTCCGCGGCGTCGACTTCGAGGTGGCCTCCGGCACTATCTTCGCCCTCCTCGGCTCCAACGGCGCCGGCAAGACGACGATCGTGAAGATCTTGTCCACGCTGCTGAAAGCGGATGCCGGTTCAGCCGCCGTCGAGGGTTTCGACGTCGTGGGCGAAGCCAGGCAGGTGCGGGAGTCCATCAGCCTGACGGGGCAATTCGCGGCTGTGGATGAAATCCTGACCGGAAAGGAGAACCTGGTCCTCGTGGCTAGGCTGCGGCACGCAAGGAACCCCGGCCACGTTGCCGAGGACCTGCTGGCCCAGTTCGATTTGGTGGATGCGGGGTCCCGCAGGGTGGCCACGTACTCGGGCGGGATGCGACGGCGGTTGGACATCGCCATGAGCCTCATCGGCGACCCGAAAGTAATCTTCCTCGACGAGCCCACCACCGGCTTGGATCCCGAAGCACGTCTCGAGGTCTGGAAAATCGTCAAGAAGCTGGCCAACCAAGGGACCACGGTCCTGCTCACCACCCAGTATCTCGATGAAGCGGAGCAACTCGCGGACAGGATCGCCATCCTTCACTCGGGGCGCATCATCGCGAACGGCACCCTCGCCGAACTGAAAGGGCTGTTACCGCCGGCCAAAATCGAATACGTCGAGAAGCAGCCGAGCCTGGAGGACATCTTCCTGGCGCTCGTCGGCAACAAGGCGTCGGTGGGCGATAGGGCGTCAGCGGGAAGCCGGGAATCTGTGGAGGACATGTCATGAGCACTCACTTCTTCTCCGACACCTCAGTGCTGCTGGGGCGCTCGTTGCGGCATATCTTCCGCAGCGCGGACACCATCATCACCACTGCGATCACCCCGATCGCGATCATGCTGCTGTTCGTATACGTACTCGGCGGAGCCATCAAAGCAGGCACGGACAACTACGTGAATTACCTGCTGCCTGGCATCATGCTCATCGCGATCGCTTCCGGCATCGCCTACACCGCCTTCAGGCTCTTCATGGATTTGAAAAGCGGTATCTTCGAGCGGTTCCATTCCATGCCCATCTCCCGCTCCTCGGTCCTGTGGGCCCATGTGCTCACTTCCGTGATCGCCAACCTCCTCTCGGTGGTGATCATCGTGCTGGTGGGCCTAATGATGGGCTTCCGCACTTCGGCCGGTCCCTTGGCGTGGCTCTCTGTGGGAGGCATCCTGGTCTTGTTTACGCTCGCCCTGACCTGGGTGGCCGTGATCGCGGGACTCGGTGCCAGCACCATCGAAGGTGCCAGCGCCTTCTCCTATCCCCTGATCTTCCTGCCGTTCGTGAGCTCTGCTTTCGTGCCTACCGAGACCATGCCAGGACCGGTCCGCTGGTTCGCCGAGAACCAACCCGTTACCTCGATCGTGAACTCCATCCAGGACCTGTTTGCCCAGCGTCCGGTGGGAAGCGATCTCTGGATCGCCCTCGCTTGGTGTTTGGGCATCCTCGTCATCGCATACGCATTCGCCAATGCCGCGTATCGCCGCAAAATGGCCTAAGGCTGAGCAAAAAACTCCCCGACGAAGGCCAGCGAGCGCACTCGCTTCCCCGCCGGGGAGCTTTACGAAACACAAGTACCGAACCGCCTACGCTTCGGCTTGGCGGTCCTCTATGAGCTTCTTCACTGCCGGGAACAGCGGGTGCTCGGGCTTCAGTTCCGTCAGGCGTTCGACGGCGGCACCCGGCTCCAGGTCGGAGAGTAACTTGCCCAGCTCCACCGCTTCGACATCAGAGGCATCATCAAAGCGCAGCGCCGCAGACATTGCCTCGAGCAACGCCACAGGAGTGATGCCACGTTCGGCCAACTCCGCCGCAGGCCCGACGAAGCGCTCGTGGCGTCCCAGCTTCCGCAGGGGTGCCCGGCCGACCCGGATCACGGTATCCGGCAGGTAAGGGTTGCTGAAGCGGGACAGGATCTTCTGCACGTACGCTTCCTGCTCCGCCTCGGCGAAACCGTGCTTGGCAACCAGGAGCTCCTTGGTTTCTTCCAATACCGCCCGAACTTTGGCCGCAACTGAGGCATCGGCCATGGCGTCCGAAATTTTCTCCAAGCCCGCCTGGTAGCCGAAGTACGCCGCGGACGCATGGCCGGTGTTGACCGTGAACAGCTTTCGCTCGATGTACGGGCCAAGCTCGTCCACGAACGTCGCTCCCGGAATCACCGGTGCATTGTCCCCGAAGGGCGTGCGATCGATGACCCACTCGTAAAACGTCTCCACTGTGACATCCAGACCCTGGCCCGGCGCTTGGTTAGGAACGATCCGGTCCACGGCGGTGTTGGCGAACACGGCCACACCGTCCAGGTCGCCTGCCGAATCATCCCACGCGGCCTGAACCTCGGCGCGAAGAAGATCGGTGGCGTTGATCGCGTTCTCACACGCCATCACCTGCAGGGGAGGCAACTCTGCGGAACGGGCAGCCAAACCGCGGGCGATGACCGGAGCCACGAACTTCAGGATGTGCGGGCCCACCGCAGTGGTGACCACATCCGCCGTCGAGATTTCCTCCACGACTGCAGCCTCCTGCGTTGCCGAGTTCAGGGCACGGAACCCTTCCACGGTTTTGACGGCAGGATTTTCGCCGACCTCGTGAACGTCATAGCTTTCAGCCGAGGCCAACTGGCCGATCAGCGCATCAGCGACGTCAGCGAAAACCACCTCATAGCCGGCCTCGTGAAGCAGCAGCCCCACGAAGCCACGGCCGATGTTTCCTGCCCCAAAATGGACTGCCTTCACTATGCATTGACCTTTCCGAACAGTTCCAGGACTTCATCCACGGTGGTGGCTTCTTCCAACTGAGCCACCTGGGCTTTGTTGGTGAAGATCTTGGCAATGGAGGACAGGATGTGGAGGTGTTCGTTGTTGATACCGGCGACGCCGACGACGAACTTCACCTGCTTGCCTCCCCAATCGATGCCCTCGGGGTAACGGATGATGGAAACGGCCGAGTGCTTGATGTGCTCTTTGGCATCGTTGGTGCCGTGCGGGATGGCAAGGAAGCTACCCATGTAGGTGGATACGGATTCTTCGCGTTCGTGCATGGCGTGGACGTAGCTCATGTCCACGGCACCACGGTCAAGGAGGAGTTGGCCGACTTCGTCGATGGCCGCGTCGCGGTCCCGGGCGGACCCGAGAAGCACCACGCTGTCCCGGAGCAGGATGTCCTTGCCTTCGACGCCGGTAGCCGGTTCCGCGGCATGGGCTCCCTGATTGGCGGGTTCGGCGGGAGCCGTGGCTCCTGCGTCCTCGGAATTGCTGGTGCGCACCAGGTCCACGATCTCGTCGTACCTGGGACTGTTCATGAAGTTGTCCACCGAGAAGTGCATGGCACTGGAAGTCCTCGGCTGGGCCCGTTCGGTCAGGTCCTGGTGAGTAACCACGACGTCGTAAGTATCGCTCAAGTTGGCAATCGCGGAATTGGTCACCTTGACCTCCGGGAAGCCGGCGGCCTTGATCTTGTTGCGCAGGACCGATGCACCCATGGCGCTCGAACCCATGCCGGCATCGCAAGCGAACACGATGTTCTGGACGGGGCGGGTGAGGACGTTGCCATCGCGGCCCGCGGCCCGCT
Organism: Arthrobacter sp. SIMBA_036; assembly: GCF_046535135.1. Classification (NCBI taxonomy): domain Bacteria; kingdom Bacillati; phylum Actinomycetota; class Actinomycetes; order Micrococcales; family Micrococcaceae; genus Arthrobacter; species Arthrobacter sp. SIMBA_036. The sequence continues at coordinate 152,234 of NZ_JAWRXG010000007.1, read as the reverse complement.
CACCGACCAGTGCCGAGGAAACCGAGCTCTTCTTGCCCTTCATGGCTTCCATGCGGGACGTGGCTGCCGTCAGGTCGTCGTCGCCCTTGTCCTTGGAGGTGCGCAGGATCACCGACGCGATCAGGAAGGAAACCGTGGCGGCGAGGATGACTGCCAGGATGACGCCGACATAACTGTCACGCGAGGTCTGGGCGAGGACGGCGATGATGGAACCTGGTGCAGCCGGTGCCACGAGGCCTGAATTGGTGATGGCCAAGGTGGCGATACCGGTCATGCCGCCGCCAATGGCGGCCAGGATCAGGATCGGCTTCATCAACACGTACGGGAAGTAGATCTCGTGGATACCACCGAGGAAGTGGATGATCGCCGCACCGGGAGCCGACGCCTTGGCAGCACCACGGCCGAAGAACATGTACGCCAGCAAGATGCCAAGGCCCGGGCCGGGGTTGGCTTCGAGCAGGAACAGGATGGACTTGCCGTGATCCAGGGACTGTTGGATGCCCAGCGGCGTCAGGACGCCGTGGTTGATGGCGTTGTTGAGGAAGAGTACTTTGGCGGGCTCAATGAAAATGGATGTCAGCGGCAGCAAGCCGTTATCCACGAGGAACTGGACCACGTTTCCAGCTACGGTGGTGAACAACTTCACAACAGCTGACAGACCATAGAAGCCGCCGAGGGCTAGCGCGGCGCCCCAGATTCCAGCGGAGAAGTTATTCACCAGCATCTCAAAACCGGGACGGATCTTGCCGTCCCACAAGCGGTCGAGCTGCTTGATGGTCCAGCCACCCAGCGGCCCCATGATCATGGCACCGATAAACATCGGGGAGCTGGTTCCCGCGATGACGCCCATCGTCGCGATGGCACCCACCACGCCGCCGCGGACGTCGTAGACCATCCGGCCGCCCGTGTAAGCAATCAACAGCGGGAGGAGGTACGTCACCATGGGCCCGACGAGGCCCACGTTAGGGGCACCATCGGCGTTAGTACCGAAGCCACCCAGGGCAGCTACGGGTATCCACCCCTTTTCGATGAACAGGGCCGTGATAAGGCCCCAGGCAATGAACGCGCCGATGTTGGGCATGATCATGCCGGAAAGGAATGTTCCGAACTTTTGGACGCCAACGCGCACGCTGGTGCGGGGCTTCGCAACGGTCTCTGTTGCCATGTGAATTCCTAACGTGTGTCCCGCTGCGGCGCGGGGTCAGTCGATATAGATCGAGAGATAACAGCCTTAGGAGCTGCTGGAAATACGGTGGAGCCACTCAAGGAAGAGCTTTAATTCAGAACTGGAAAGCTGGTCCGAATGCGAGGCCTGCAATGCCGCATTCAGTGCGATTGCCGCAACAACTACCGACGACTTGCCTGAGTCGTCCGTTGCGGCGCCACGGGCGGTGTCCGTGGAGACGGCAAAGATCATGGAATCCCGGGTCATCGTTGAGAGCTCGAGATTCCGGTCCTCCACCGGTTCGGCGATCAACATGAGCGTGACACCCACGTTGGCCGCCAAAATGCTGCGTGCCGCTTCGCGGGGCGGCACATTGATCTGGCCTGCGATGGCCGCCTTGTTCAGCATCTCCTCCAGGAGCGCCTCCGCATCGGCCACGATTGCCGGGCGGCTTTCCGGCCGGATATTGCCGAACATGACCAGATAGAGGTGGGGCTGGGTGAGCCCGAACTGGACGTGGTTATCCCACATCCGGCGGACATCCTCCAGTGGCTCCCCAGAGGGAGCGAAATCACGCTCCCCCGCCACGTATTCCTCGAAACCCGCAGAAACGACGGCGTCGAACAGCCCTTCTTTGTCGCCAAAGTGATGGTAGAGCGTCGGGGCCGTGACCCCTGCGAGCTTGGTGATCTGACGTGTTGAGACCGCTGACCCGTCTGAATTCGCCAGCAATTCGGCAGCTGCGCGAAGCAACCGAATTTTCGGCGGAAGCTGGTCATCGAAACTCATAACCGCTACCCTAACACCTATAGCGTTGCTATATGAAGTGGCTCACAAGAGTATTTTGTAAGCTAATCCCGCAGGCTCCCAATGCCGTCGTCGGCGGGTCTGAACCAACAAGCAGGAACAGAGGATTCAGTGCAGAATTTCCAAGGCGTCGGGGTCAGCCCTGGCCGCATCATTGGTTCCGTCCGCCAGATGCCAAAGCCGGTGAGCGAACCGGCGTCGGGCGAGCGCCTGGCCGCGAACACCAGCCCGGAAGACGCCGTCGCAGGCCTGAAGGCCGCCGCGCAGTCCGTGCATGACGAACTCAAGCGGCGCGCGGACAGCGCCTCGGGGGACGGCAAAGCCGTGCTGGAAGCCACGGCCCTGATGGCCAAGGACACCATGCTCCTGAAATCTGCCGCGAAGCTGATCAATGCCGGTTCGTCCGCAGAACGCGCCATCTGGGAGGCCGGCGCTTCGGTCTCCGAAATGCTGCACAACCTGGGCGGCTACATGGCCGAGCGCGCTACCGATGTGCTGGACGTCCGCGCCCGCATCGTGGCCGAACTCCGTGGCGTCCCTGCGCCCGGCATCCCCTCCTCAGACACACCTTTCATCCTGGTCGCTGAAGACCTGGCACCGGCAGACACCGCGACGCTGGATCCCGCAGTGGTCCTGGCGCTGGTGACATCCGGGGGCGGACCCCAGTCGCACACGGCCATCATTGCCCGCTCGCTGGGGTTGCCCGCAGTAGTCGCTGCCCCCGGTGTCGACGCCATCGCCGACGGGACCGAGGTGTACGTCGACGGCGCGGCTGGATTTGTCGCAGAGTCGCCTTCGGATGAGCATCGTGCTGCGGCCACAGCCTGGGCGGAAACCTCAGCCACACTGGCGGCATTTGACGGCAACGGCACGACGGCGGACGGCCACTTGGTGCCGCTCCTCGCCAACGTGGGCGGAGCCAAGGACGCCGTGGCAGCAGCAGGCCTCGGGGCGCAGGGTGTGGGCCTGTTCCGTACCGAATTCTGCTTCCTGGAGCGCGACACCGAGCCATCCGTCGATGAACAAGCAGCGGCGTACAAGGCCGTGTTTGACGCGTTCCCCGGCAAGAAAGTTGTCCTCCGCACCTTGGATGCCGGGGCCGACAAGCCGCTGCCCTTCCTCACCGACGCCAGCGAGCCCAACCCTGCCCTCGGCGTTCGTGGCTACCGCACCGACTTCACCACCCCGGGCGTCTTGGAGCGCCAGCTTGAGGCGATCGCCCGGGCTGCCTCCGAGTCCGAGGCGGATGTGTGGGTCATGGCCCCGATGATCTCCACCGCCGCCGAAGCAGGACGATTTGCTTCATTGTGCGCTGCCGCCGGAATCCAGACGCCAGGCGTCATGGTGGAAGTTCCCTCTGCCGCCCTCACGTCCGCCGCGGTTTTGCGCGAAGTGGAGTTCGCCTCCTTGGGCACCAACGACCTCACCCAGTACGCCATGGCTGCCGACCGCCAACTCGGACCCCTCGCCGAGCTCAACACGCCCTGGCAGCCGGCAGTGCTCCGGCTGGTGCAACTCACCGTGGAAGGTTCGACGCTCGAAGGATCCGGCCGGGAAGGCGACAACAAACCGGTGGGAGTCTGTGGCGAGGCGGCAGCGGACCCGGCACTCGCCGTCGTGCTTACCGGGCTGGGTGTCACCACGCTGTCCATGACGGCGCGCTCGCTGGCAGCGGTGGGGACGGTGCTGAAGACGGTCACGCTGGAACAGGCCCAAGAGCTCGCCCGCTTGGCGCTCTCGGCCCCCAGCGCCATCGAAGCCCGCGATTGGGTACGCGCAAAGCTCCCCGTGCTGGACGAGCTCGGGCTTTAACAGTCCGCCCGCCCTGCCCGTTTCGATGCTTCGCTGCGGGGCATGCCGTGCGAACGGCACTCCCCGCAGCGGGCCATCGAATTGGGCGCGTCCGCACCCGTTGGACGCCACACGCTAGGCTTCTGCCATGGCATTGATAGCTCCCCGCGTCACGGCAGGCCTTCCCGCCGACGACGCCAGGAATCTCGCGCGTTCCCTCCAGGACAGCAACGACGTCACCGTGTTCGTGGACGGCACTGTCCACCGCCTGCCCGGTGAGGCTAGGGACGCCGTCGTGGACCTCTTGGCACGGCTTGGCCGGGGCGAAACGGTGACGGTCAGCAGCGTGGAGGAAATGCTCACCACGTCCCAAGCCGCGGAACTGGCCGGTATCTCCCACACCTACCTGCGCAACATGACGGATCGTGGAGAAATCCCCGTTGAATACCGGGGAACGCATCGTCGTATCCGGCAAGCTGCGATCATCGAGTGGCTGGAAAAGCAGAAACGCTCCGAGGCCGAGGCCGCCACCCCCGCGGAAACCGGGACCAAGGAAACGGGACGCAAGAACGCATGACGGCACTCCTCTCCGCCGACGTCGAAGCCTTGGGTCTGACCGGCCGGATCTACTGGGCTGACGGAACCCCTGCTCCAAGTGCAGCAACAGCGACACCACCAACGCCAGCCGCAAGCCACGGCAGCGCGAGCAGCGAGCCCGCCTACATCCTGATCCACGGCATCGGGGTATCGCACAGGTACCTCGCCCGGCTCCACGCGGTCCTTGGCGCGGATTCCCCCACCTATTCCTTGGACCTGCCAGGTTTCGCAGGCACGCCCAAGCCGGGACGGCGACTTCAGGTAGAAGATTACGGGGCGTTCATTGCCGCGGCCTTGGCGTCCTGCGGAATCGAGTCCTACATTTTGGTGGGCCATTCCATGGGGGTGCAGTTCGCGATTGAAGCTGCGTTGCATGCACCGGAGCATGCCGATCGCGTGGTCTTGATGGGCCCGGTGGTCGACTCCAAGCACAAGAACCTGTGGCGCCAGTCCGTTGCGCTCGGCCTCGATGGCCTGCTGCGCGAGAGCCCGTCGTCCAACTGGTTGGTCATCAGCGATTACCTGCGTTGCGGACCCCGCTGGTATCTCACCGAGCTGCCCGTCATGATGCAGTACCCAACCCAGGCACGGTTAGCCGGGATTACGGTGCCGGTACTGATCCTCCGTGGAAGCCGCGACCACGTGGCCGGGCCGGAGTGGTGCCTGCGGCTCTCCAGGACTGTCCCCCAAGGACGCTTGGTGGAGATTCCCGGCGTCGGACATGTGGCCCAGCATATGCGCCGCAAGGCAGTGGCCGACGCCATTCGGAGCTTCGTCTCCGCGACGGCCCGCCACCGCTGAGCGGCGCCCCTGGAAGTGTACGACGCCGGCCGGTCACCCCGCCTGCCCTTGTTGGGTCCGTGTTGCCCGGCTAGGCTGGCCATATCAACGCAATAGTAAGTTTGCTTACGAAAGGGTTGCTCGTGACCAAGGACTCGAAGGAAGAAACACAAGGCTTCGGCGTAACCGGCGCTAAGGGACCCGTGGACACCACGGCTTCAGCGGACAGCATCCATGAAGACCCGGAGATGCGCCGGGATCGCGATGATGATCCCGCTGCCTCGGCAAACCCCGACCCCCTCAACGGCAACATCACCGGGCTGGAACCGGGAGGGGGCGTCCCGCCAGGTGAAACCCCGCCCGCCGAGGACAGTATGAGCATGGATCAAGGACACGACGAGTAACGCCGTAGCTACCCCGTAGACTACGTGAGCTTCAGGATCTCGCCGAGATCGTAATCGGCCGGTTCCTCCAGCTGGGAGTAGGTGCAACTACCGGGTGTCCGGTCGGTCCGCCACCGCCGGAACTGGGTGGTGTGCCGGAAACGATCGCCCTCCATATAGTCGTACGCCACTTCGATCACCAGTTCAGGGCGAAGCGGGACGAAAGAGAAGTCCTTGCCGCCGCTCCACCTGCTCTGGGCCCCAGGCATCCTGGAACCACCCGCCGCTTCATCTTGCGTGGCCCACTCACCCCATGGATGGTCGCCGAGGTCCACCTGGTACGGTTCCAACTCGGCCACCAGGCTCTCCCTTTTGGCCATGGGGAACGATGCCACCACCCCCACGTGGTGAAGCCGCCCGTCGTCGTCGTAAAGGCCCAGCAGCATGGACCCGACGACCTTTGCCGTCTTATGCCAACGGAAACCCGCCACCACGCAGTCCGCGGTTCGCACGTGCTTGGTCTTGAACATGACGCGCTTGTTGGGTTGATATGTGCCGTCAAGTGGTTTGGACAGCACGCCATCCAGCCCTGCGCCTTCCAGTTGGACGAACCACTCCTTGGCCCTCTCCAAGTCGGTCACTGCGGGGGTGATGTACACAGGGGGTTCGGCCGTGGAGAGTGCTTGCTCCAGGATTGCTCGGCGTTGCGAAAAAGGCCGACCCGTCAGGTCCTCGTCGCCTAACGCAAGGATGTCGAAGGCGACCATCGACGCCGGGGTCTTCTCCGCCAGCATCCGGACCCTGCTATCGGCAGGATGGATGCGTTGCTGGAGAACCTCGAATTCCAGCCTGTTGCCTTGGATCAGGACAATCTCGCCGTCGATGACGCACTTGTCCGGAAGGTTCCCCTGCAGCGCCGCCACGAGCTCCGGGAAGTACCGGGTCATGGGCTTCTCATTCCGGCTGCCGAGGACGATCTCGTCCCCGTCCTTGAAGACGATGGTCCGGAAGCCGTCCCACTTGGGCTCGTAGTGCCCAACATCGGGGATGTCAGGGACTGACTTGGCGAGCATGGGCGAGACGGGCGGCATCACGGGCAGGTCCATAGGTCAATGTCTACCTGCCCTGGCCCAGTGAAGCTAGTGTTCGGCGATGGATATCCGGCCGTGTTGCGGGCGGGACCTGTGACGACCGCGCAGCCGTTACATTAATGTGACTTTGTTTTCCGCCTAGGGTAACTTCATAGGGCGACCCGGAACTCCGCTGGGCCGTTTCCGGGCTGACGCCGAGCTCTGCCGCAATCCGGGATTCCGCTAGACCCACGGCAGAGACGGGGGACCCAGTGTTCCGGGCTTGTTCCCCGACAAGCCCTTGGGGTGTAGCCGCCAGCCGCGGCCGGACGGCCTCGTCCGAACCCGACAGCTAACCTCGAAGGCGTCGAGAGGCAACAACCATGTCCCCAACCATGGATCAGCCGCGACGCGCCCTGCGTGAGAGCGAGCGCGCCAAACCAACCGGCCGCCGTCGGGCGTCCACTGACAGTCCCGCAATTGCCGACCCGGCAGTACCGATGACCCGTGCGGCACGGCGTGCCGCCGAGCGGCAACGCGAGCACGCTTCCGGCGTGGGCATCGACGACGACGCCAGCCAAGCCGTTGACGCCGAACGACCCGCCGCAGCGGAGCCCCAGCCCAGGCAAACCGCGTTCGAGGAAACCGCGAGCGTCCCCGAAGCTCTGGCCGGAGAAGCCCTAGCCGCCGAAGCTCTGGCCACAGTTCAGATTCCAATCGTTCCGGCCGTTCAGCCCGCCACTACTGAAGCAGTCACGGCAGCCATCCCGCTCCAAACGGCCGAGGTCTCAGCGCTTCCGCACCACCGGCCGCGCCAATACAGTCGCGAACCATACGCGGTACTACACAAGGCCGCGTCAGTCCGCCACATGAGCCAGCGCATGGCCATGGTGGCTGGGGCATTGGGGCTCGCCTTGACTGTGGGCACGGTAGGCCAGGCTCTCGATCTTCCGTTCTTCGGCAGCGAAAGCAAGGTCACGGACGCCAGCGGCGGCGGCGCCGGTGACACGACTGCACAAACCACGGCCTCGATCTCCGGTGTTCCCGGTGGTTCCAGCACCGCATCCGCTGTGGCTGCCTCATCGGGTGCAACGCCATCTGCGGAGTCATCCGATGTCAGCCAAGCTGCCACTGTTCCGGACGCGCCGGATACCGCGGCGTCGTCGTCGCCCGCGGCCTCCGGCACCCCCACAGTTTCCCTTGCGCCGCCAGTGTGGGTTCCTTCGGCAGCCCAACCAGCAGCTCCGGGCACGCCAGCCGCACCCGCGCCTGTTCCTGCTCAGCCTGTTCCTGCCCAGCCAGTTGCTAGCGGCGCGGCTTCGGACAACGTCCCAGCACAGCCGCCCACCTCGACGCCTACTGCCACCTCAACGCAGCACCCCACGGCAACACCCACACCTCAGCCCACCGCCACCCAGGCCCCGAGCCCTGCACCGCAATCCTCGGGGCAGTCGGCGCTGGGATCCCTTCTCGGCACCGTCAAGAAGGCGCTCAAATGAGCCCTCGACTGCCTACAGCGTTCGGACACACTGGCTGGCATGGCCGGTACTGCCGCGCGAGCCGGACGGCCTTGGTTCGGGGCCGAATTGGCCGCTGGAGCTGCCAACGACTCCAGCGCTCCTGAGAGGCCCAGGGTCACGGGACTAGATCCTCGGCCTGCCGGCCCAGCGCCGTGCCTTCAACGCTGCGTGCAACTCAAGCCGAACCGCACCATTCACGGGATCTGCGCCAATGAGTTGGCGTATGCGGCCGAGCCTGTTGTAGACGCTGCTTCTGTGAAGGTGAAGCTTGGTGGCGACATCTTGGACCGAGCTGTCGTTGTCGTAAAGGAGTTCCAGCACCGGTAGGAGTTCACCGTTGCGGTCGTGATCCTCCAAAGCGCGGAAATGCACGCTGCTTGTGTCATCCCAGCCGCCTGGAGCCTGAAGTCGGTCGAAAAGTTGGTAAACGCCTACGGCCCTGACGTCCACGAGCTCGCCCAACGGCGGATCCACAGCGGCAGCTTGTGCAGCGACTTTTGACTGCCGGTACGCAGCACCAAGTTGCCGGATCACGTTGAACGGCTCGCTGATCCCCAAAATGACACGGTCCACGGTTCGCCCGGCGCGCTTGGCAAGCTCCAGCTGGTAGTGCACCAGGACCTGGGCGTGATCGGCCCTGCCGCCGGATTCGCGGAACAAAACCACGGAGTGGGTCTCTGTGCCGGCACTGAAGAGGGCCGGGTTGACCCCGATAGTGGACTGGAGCGCTGCCGAACGGTGCGTCAGGGTCGCGGCGAGGGGGTCGACGTCGGACCTCGCGCCGTCCGCATCGAGGATGGTCACCAGTTGCCACGGACCCCGGCCTTGGATTTCCTTCCACCCCGCAACAGCTGCGATCGCGTTTGATTCCCCACTGCAGGCCGCCATGAACTCCTGTTCCCGGCGTCGCCGGAATTCGGACTCTGCGGTGTTTGAATCGAGGAGCAAACCGGCCAACAGGTCCAACTCGTCACGTACGCCCGGCAACTGGGCGAGTATCGCCGTCGCACTTTGTTCGTCGGCGTCCTGTTGCACCCAGAGGTAGCCAACGCGGAAGCCCCGCACCAGCAGGGGCACGCAGACGCGGCCCAACATGCCAAGTTCCTCGTTGGCGGGGACGACGACGGGGCGGACCGCCGTCGAGATTCCGTGCGATAGCTGCCACACGCTGACGTCGGAGGGAACCCGTTTACTGAGGAGGAAGTTCACGCGGACGCGATCGGCGTGGGATTGGTTGGAGCTGTACGCAAGAAGCAGCCCGTCGAGGTCTTCCAAGGACAGTCCCCGGCCCAGTTTGGCCGCTACCTGTTCAACGATCTGCTCCACGTCCTGCTGCATCCCGAAAGCGTACCAACACCAGACGACACCTGACGGCCCAGCAATCGACAAATGTCGAACACTGCGCGCGGAAAACCCTGATTTTCCGCGGTTTTGCTGCCACGGCATTGAGGAAACCATGTCGCCTGCCTCACAGCCGGATTTATTCTGGAATCACAGCCCGCAGCAAGGATTCGGCCGAAAATGGCCGCTAACAATGGAGCCCTCACATGATCATCGGCGTCCCCAAAGAAATCAAGAACAACGAATTCCGCGTAGCCATCACGGCCTCAGGTGTTCACGAGTTCCGCACCCACGGACACACGGTTCTGGTGGAGCGCGGCGCAGGCCTCGGCTCGGGGATCACCGACGAGGAGTACTCGATCGCCGGCGCCGAGATCGTCAACGAAGCTGATGACGTCTGGGCCCGCGCCGACATGGTCATGAAGGTCAAGGAACCCATCGCGGCCGAGTACCACCGCTTCCGGAAGGGCTTGATCCTCTTCACCTACCTGCACCTCGCTGCGGAACCGGAGCTCACCGCCGAGCTCATCAACTCCGGCGTCACCGCGATTGCCTACGAAACCGTCCAGGACGGCCGGGCACTTCCGCTGCTCGCTCCCATGTCCGAGGTCGCAGGCCGGCTTTCCGTGGTTGTCGGTGCTTCCTCGCTGATGGCCCCGGCCGGCGGTAAAGGCGTCCTCTTGGGCGGCGTACCGGGCGTCCGCCCGGCAAAGGTCGTGGTCCTGGGCGCAGGTGTGGCCGGAACCAACGCCGCCGCCATGGCCCTGGGGCTCGGTGCCGACGTCACCATCATGGACATCAACATCAACCGGCTGCGCGAGCTGGATGCCCTTTACCAGGGCCGCCTGAAGACGGTTGCCTCCAACGCCTACGAGATCGAGAAGTCAGTAGTCGACGCAGACCTCGTCATCGGTTCAGTCCTGATCCCGGGCGCCAAGGCCCCCAAGCTCGTCACCAACCAGCTCGTAGCCCGGATGAAGCCCGGTTCGGTACTGGTGGACATCGCAGTTGACCAGGGCGGCTGCTTCGAGGATTCACACCCCACCACGCACCAGGAACCCACGTACAAGGTCCACAACTCGATCTTCTACTGCGTTGGCAATATGCCCGGCGCCGTTCCGAACACCTCCACGTACGCACTGACCAATGTCACCCTGCGCTACGCGGTGGCTCTTGCCAACCTGGGAGTCCGGGCTGCGTTCGATCGCGATCCTGCCCTCGCTGCCGGCCTCAACATCGCCGGAGGCCACGTGGCCCATCACTCCGTATCCGAGGCACACAACCTGCCCCTCGTCACCGATTGGCACAGCCTGGTCTCTGCATAAGGACCTTTCAACTCCCCAGATTGACACGTAAGGGCAATGTTCCACAGGAACATTGCCCTTACGTGTTATCTCGTGGGAAGTGTGGGGACGCCAAGGACACCGGGCACGGCCGGGCTGGCCGGCACGGGGATGGCGGGGCGTTCCACAGGGGGAAGCTCAACACCTGGCGGGGTGACGGGTGCCGTCACTGGCGGGCTGGGAATGCTGAGATTGCCAGGATCAACGCGTGGTGAAGCCTTGGGGCTCGGGCGTGAAGCGCCTTCTCCGGGCGTGGAACGCGGGTCTGGGTGCGCGGCGCCGGACGGGCCGCCGGGGTTAGCCGGCGCTGTCCCTCGGGCCGGGGCCGGATGCGTCGCTTCATTAACGGGAAGCGGATCCGGGGTGCTGACAGCGGGCTCGCCCTTCCGGGGAGCCTTGCCGGATGTTGGGGCCAACTGGCTGACCACGGAGCCGATCGCTGCGCCAACGTGTTGGACAACGGCAGGGATGCCGCCCTCCGAGGCAGCTGCGGCCGTGGCTCCGCCGGCCAGGGTTGCGGCGACAGCGAAGCCTGCCAGCGCGGTTCGCCGCTTCCGACGACGCCGGGCCGCGAGTTCGTCCTCTTTGGCGCAGGAACCCGTGGCTGCCACCGTGGCGAGCACCGACGTCGGCACCTCCGACAAGGCTGCAGGACCGTCCGCCGTCGTAAGTTTGCTGGTGGCCGCTGCGGGGCCACTGACCATCAACGCGCGGACGGCAGCCGAGGGCGACGGCGGCGTGCTTGCCCAAGAGCGCAGTTCAAGCAATTCGGACCGGATGCCGCCGAGGTCGTCCGAGCACGCGTCGGCATCGGCGAGGAGGCGGTCGATGGCCTGCTCGTCGTTCATCCTGAGCCGTGCGGTTTCTTCACTCATTCTGAGCCGTTCCTTAGTAGTGCGCGCTTCTTCAACGCGCCCAGTGCCCTGCGTTGCAGTTGTTTCACGGCGCCTTGGGACTTACCCATGATCGCTGCGGTTTCTTCCACGGAGAGGTCTGCGACCACCCGCAGTGCAAGGACCTCGCGGTAGTCGTCGGCAAGGCCGTCCAAGAGCTCGGTAACCCCCAAGGAACCAGCGCCGAAGGCTTGGTCTTCGGCGGACGGGGCCCTCCGGGTGTCCGTCTCGACCTCGTATGGTGCAGGTTCCGGCCTGCGCTCCCGACGACGGTAGTGATCCACCATCCGGGCATGCGCGATCGAAAACAGCAGGGTTTTTGCCCCTTGCAGCCCGCCGTGCAGGGTGTCGAGCCTCGGATACAGCGCGAGGAAAACATCTTGGGTGACGGCTTCGGGATCGTCCACTCCGCGCGCCCGGAGATAACCGCAGACGGGCGCGGCGAACTCATTGTAGGCAGCAGTGAACAGCAGGGCGAGATCATGGTGGTCCGCCTGCACATATTCATCAACTAAAGGGTCAAGCACCCTAGGCTGCCTCCGTCCGCACAGCGAAGCCTCGCCGCGGCCTACGCCCGGCACCATCGCTGCGGTCTCCCACGAAGCAGGGCTCCCTGTCCTAGCCAAGGAGCCCTGCCGTTAAACCGTAACCGCTACTTGCTTAGCGGACAGAATCCAGGGCTGCGCCCGGAACGGTCGGTACAGCGGAAGGTACCTGGGTGGGTACGGCCGGAACAGCGGGGGTCGCTGGGACGGCGGGTACAGCCGGCACGGCCCGGGTTGCCGGCACCGCAGGTACAGCGGACTTCACCGTGGTACCGGCGGCGGCGTCACCCTGCACGCTGGCGTCGGCCTTAAGGCCAGCTGCCTTGCCTGCAGTAACGACGGCCTTGCAGTGTGCGTCAACCTTGGTCTCGCCGCCCGCGGCAACAACCAAGGACTGGTAGCCAGGGACCTTGGTGTCGGCCTTCAGGCCGCCGTTCAGGAACGCGGTGCAAAGACCGAATGACTCGGGGGACGTGGCATCTTTGACGACGTCAGTCGCCTTCGCCTGGACGCCTGCGACGGTGTCAGTCGCCTTGGCCTTCGCGGCGTCGGCGGCAGCGGTTGCGCGCGCCTCTGCACTTTCGACGGCGCCTGCCACGCGGGTCTTGGCGTCAGCCGCGGCGTCGGCTGCTTCTGCGGTCTTCGCGTCTACGGCGGACTTGGCAGCAACCGGTGCGGGAGCGCCGACGAGGTTGTGCGCGCCCTGCTGGATCTCAGTGGGAAGAGCACCGTTGAAAGCGGCGACGCCGGTTCCACCGGCAGCTACGGCTCCGGCGGCCAGGACGCCCGCGGCGACTTTGCTGGTGGCGATAACAGTGAACAAGGACATGAAACCCTCCGACATACGGTGTGGATTGCTCCGGCAGCGATGGATCCGCTACCGGATGATCAGGTGCGGACGTGGCCCGCACACCCCTTACATCGTTCTTGGGTGCCGTGAGGTTACGCGGTGTCGAAAATTCTTTTTCGCCCTGATCTCACGCCAGCCTCCGGGCCTGCTCAATGAGCCGGAGCACCGCAACCGAGTCGGCCGGATCCACGGGTACCTGACGCGCCGAGGTGATGCCGCCGTCGTTGATCTTCTCGGCGAGTAGCCGGTAAAACTCCGGGTACGCGCCGCGCTCCGTGGGTATGGTCCGCTGCTGCCCGTCCACCTCGAGCGTGCCATGGTTTTCGGGAGGTTCGACGCCGTAGGCCGGGTGGCTCGGCAACCCGCCGTTGCGGACAAACGGCTCCTGCGAGTCGCTGCCGAATTTCACGAATGCACCGCGGCTACCGAGCACCCGGAAGCGCGGTCCGTGCAGATGGCTGTTGAGGTTGATGGTGACGTGGCTGATGACGCCGGACTCGTGCCGGAGGGCGAGGAAGACGTCGTCGTCAGCATTTTCCTGCGGGCGGCGTGCCGCGATTTCCGCGTAGGTAACGGTTGCGGGCCCGAAGAATCGGAGCGCGAGATCCAGCACGTGCGTACCGAGATCGAACAACGCTCCCCCACCGTCCTCGGCTGTGGCACTGGCCTTCCACGCCTTGGCGATCTCCGGCGCCCACCGCTCCATGCCTGCCTCGAACCTGGTCACTTCACCCAGGGTTCCGGCGTCGAGCAGTTTCTCCACTGTGAGGGCGTCGCCGTCCCAACGGCGGTTTTGGTAGACCGTGAGGAGGCGTCCCAGGCTGGCGGCAAGTCGGATGAGTTCCTCGCCGTCGGCGCTGTGGACCACGAACGGCTTATCGACGACGACGTCCAGGCCGGCTTCCAGCGCCGCCTTCGCCAGCCGATGATGGGTTGCGGGCGGTGTGCCAAGAACGATCAGGTCCAGTTCGTCCCCGAGCGCCACGAGGTCCTGTGGGGCGTCCACGATCTTGGCGTTCGGGTACCGTTTGGCAGCTTGCGCTTGCCTTTCGGGGTCCGACGTCGCGATGGCCGTGAGCTCATAGGAAGGGTTGCCGGCGATGTAGGGCGCGTGGAAAACGCTGCCCGATAACCCGAAACCTGCGATCGCTGTGCGGATAGGCCTGGAAGTCATGTGCCAAGGCTAGTTCAGGACACCCCGCCACGGGGGCCGCGCCGTCGGGTGGCTTCGACACGGCAAAGGCCGGGAACCCTGCGACACCGTGAGCGGAGCGCGGAGTTCCCGGCCTCCAGAAAGCCGGGCCGGTCAGTTAAAGGCTACTTCTTGGCGCCCTTTTCCCAACCCAGGGTTGTCCAGTCAGGTACGTCCGAGAGGCTCTTGAACAACGACGGGCCATAGTTGGCCAAGCCCGTGTGCACGAACTGGATCTCGGGGCCGTTCAGGACGGTACCCATGGAGTAGTACTTCGCCATGTGCGCCTTCTCGATGTCCATGGCGGCCTTGTTGCGCTGCGCGTCATCGGCCATACCGGCGACGCTCTTGATCTGCGCATCAAGCTGGGGATCGCCGAGGCCATTTTCGTTGGTGCTGGAATCGTAGTACTGCTTCACCGCGTCGGTGGCGTCCGGACCCACGGTGTAGCCGGAGATAGTGAGGTCAAAGTCGCGGGTACCCAAGACCTTGCCGAAATCGGCATCCCCGCGCTGATCGATTCCAACGTCCATGCCGGCAGCCTGGAGCTGCTTTTGGAGAGTCTGGGACGTTGCTCCGATGGTGGGATCATCACCGAAGTTGGTGATCTTGAAGGAGACCGGCACGCCGTTCTTGGCCATGACGCCCTTGTCGTTCGGTGCGTAGCCTGCGTCCGTCAGGACCTTCTTGGCTGCGTCCGCCCCGGTGTCCTTCACGGGGTAGTTGTCCTGGTAATAAGGCGAGAACGGCATCAACATCATGGAGCCGGAGCTCTCTTCTGACCAGTTCAGGCCGTTGAAGCGCACATCGCGGATGGCTTTACGGTCGACGGCGGTGAAGATCGCCTTGCGCACGGCCACGTCCGCAAGTGCAGGGCGCTTGGCGTTGAGGTTCAGGCCACCGGCGAACAAGCGCTGCCCGCGGCGGATGTCGGTGTTCTTAGTGCCTTCCAGCTGCTTGTAACGGCCCAGGGTGCGTCCGTCCACAGCGTCGATTTCGCCGTTTTTGAAGGCGGCGATGCTGGCGCTGGGTTCCATCTGGCGCCAGATGACCTTGTCCAGGACAGGCTTCTGGCCCCACCACTTCTCATTCGGAACCATGGTGACCGTCTTGGCAGTGGTGTCGTAGTTCTCTACTTTGAACGGACCAGCCATCCACTCGGGGTGCATGTTGCCCGCAAAGCCCTTGTTGAAGATTTCGGCGGTGTTGATGGCCGGGTGGATCAGGCCGAAGAACAGGGAAGTCAGTGGGTAGACCGGCTGGGTTGTGGTGACAATGACTTCCTTGTCATTGGCCCCTGCCTTTACCGAGTCCACGAAGGGGTAGTTTCCGGCGGTGACGATGTCAATGGACTTGTCATCGCCACGGAGCATCTTCCACGTGTTGATGAAGGTCTTGACGTCGATCGGCGTGCCATCGTTCCAGGTGGCCTTGTCATTGATCTTGATGGTGATGGTCTGCTTGCCGTCTTTGACCTCACTCTTGACGTCCTCGCAGAAGTCCTTGTTCGGCACAGCCTTGCCGTCGAAGTCGAGCTTCCAGCAACCGCCAATGCCACCGCTGCTGATGGACGCCGTGTTCACCGGCGTCAACAGCGCGGAGGTGTCAGCACTGTTGCCAACGTTGGAGTTGATGTTGAAATCCGGACCGATGTTGCCTACGGGAAGCGTCACCGTGCCGCCCTGCTCCAAGTCCTTGGGGTCCTTGGCGTTGACGCTGATCAGTTTGTTGATGTCACCGCCTGCCTGTTGGGCCTGCTGGGAGGCCGGGCCCGACGGCGTTCCCCCACCGCAGGCGGTCAGCGTCAGCGCAGCTGCGAGCGCCACGCCGCCGATCGTCGTGTACTTCTTCATGGTTTGCCCTTCATTTTTTACGACTGGAAATCTTTGCGAGTTGAGTTCAGGGTGTCATCTCTGCGTCATCTGTCGTCAGGCATGCACCACCAGCATGTCGGCATCTATTTCTCCGTCCGGGAAGAAGCAGGCGAATTCTTGTCCGTGTGCCTCTTCTGAAGCCAGTGGCGGCTCCAGAGTAAGGCACTTCTCCTGTTTCGCGGCAGGAAGCGCAGCGAACACCGGACAACGAGTCGCAAAGTTACAACCTCGCGGGGCATCCAGGGGGCTGGGGAGGTCCCCCTGGAGGATGATCCGTTCACGGGTGCGTTCAACGTTCGGGTCCGGTACCGGGATGGCCGACAACAAAGCACGGGTGTAAGGGTGCCGCGGGTTGTCGAAGACCTCGTCCACGTCACCGGTCTCCACGATTTTGCCCAAATACATCACTGCCACCCGGTCAGAAATATGCCGCACCACGGACAGATCGTGGGCAACCATCAGGTAGCTCAGACCCAGTTCGGCGCGGAGTTGGTCCAGCAGGTTGATGACGCCGGCCTGCACCGATACGTCCAGCGCGGACACAGGTTCATCCAGGACAACGAGCTTCGGGTTGACGGCGAGGGCGCGGGCGATCCCGATTCGTTGGCGCTGTCCGCCCGAGAACTGGTTGGGGAAGCGGTTAACGTGGTCCGGCTGCAGGCCAACCAGGCGCATTAACTCCATGATCCGTTTCTTGATGGCAGCCTTGGGCATGCCAAGGTTTTCCAAAGGTTCGGCAAGGACCTCGTACACGGTGAAGCGAGGGTCCAAGGCGCCGGTGGGGTCTTGGAAGACCATCTGCATTTCCTTGCGCATGGCCATCTTGGTCTTGGAGTCCGTGGCCACCTTGTTGCTGACGCCGCTGATGACCACCTCGCCTTGCTGGTCCGGGTGGAACTCCATGATCTCCAGCAGGGTGGTGGTTTTGCCGCAGCCGGACTCGCCAACGATCGAGAGGCACTCCCCTTCGCGGATATCGAAGCTCAGCCCGTCCACGGCTTTTACCGTGCCGATCCGCCGCTTGATCAGGGCACCCTTGAGCAGCGGGAAGTGCTTCTTCACGTCTTTGAGCTCCAGGACCTTTTCGCGCTCTGTGCGTTCCACGCCGTCGAACTTTGATACTGGCTTGGCGGGCGCCCTGAAAATGTGGTGAGCGTCCGTTTCGCCGCCCAGTTCCTCCGCTTTGATGCAGGCGGCCCTGTGGCTGGCTGCTCTCTTCGCATCGGCGCCGTTTGCATCGGTGTCGTTTGCGTTGGTGCCGTTTGCGAGGACACGCACGGACAGGAGCTCCGGCTCGCCGTCCAAACAAGCGTCGCTGACCAGCGGGCAGCGCGCCGCGAAGGAGCAGCCGGTCACCGGAAGCGCCAGGTTGGGCGGTGTGCCTTCGATGGGAACCAACGACTGTTTGTTGGCGGTATCTACTCGGGGAACCGCTCCGAGCAGGCCCAAGGTGTATGGCATCCGGGGGTTGTAGTAGATGTCCTCCACAGTGCCGGTTTCCACGGGCTTACCGGCATACATGACCATGATGTCATCGGCCATGCCCGCGACGACGCCCAGGTCGTGCGTGATCATGACGACGGCGGCGCCGGTCTCCTCTTGTGCGGTGTGCAGGACTTCCAGCACCTGGGCCTGAATGGTGACGTCCAGCGCCGTCGTGGGTTCATCTGCGATGAGTATCCGCGGATCGTTGGCGATCGCAATGGCGATCATCACGCGCTGGCGCATGCCGCCGGAGAATTCGTGGGGGAAGGCCTTCAGCCGGTCCTTGGGGCTGGGGATGCCCACCATGCGCAAAAGGTCGACGGCGCGGGCTTCTTTAGCCTGTTTGCTCATGGTGGGGTTGTGAACCGTGAGGGCTTCGATGATCTGGGTGCCCACCGTGTAGACCGGGGTCAGGGAGGACAACGGGTCCTGGAACACCATGGCGATGTCGCTGCCCCGGTGTTTGCACATGGCCTTGTCGCTGAGGCCCAGGAGTTCCTTTCCCCTGTACCGGACCGATCCAGTGATGTCCGCCGTCTCCGGAAGCAGCCCCATGATGGCCATGGACGTCACTGACTTCCCGGAACCGGATTCGCCCACGATGCCCAGGGTTTTACCGGGGAGGAGGTCGAAATCGACTCCGCGGACTGCGTGGACCACGCCGTTTTCCGTGTTGAAGCGCACGTTGAGGTCGCGGACGCTGAGGACGGCATCGCCAGGAGCGTAAAGACCCACGTCACGGAGCCGTTCTGCAGGTGTTTGGGAGATATTGGTGCTCATTTGCTGGTCTTCTTTACTGTTCGTGCTGCGGTCCGCTTGGCCCGGCCGATGGAACTGGAGCTGGGGTCGAACGCGTCACGGAGGCCATCGTTCATCATGGCCAATGATCCTGTCAGCAGGAACATAACCGTCAGCGGAACCCAGAACATCCACGGGAACGAGGACACCTGCCCGGTGGCCTGGCCGATGAGGACGCCGAGGCTGACGTCAGGAAGTTTGATGCCGATACCGATGAAGGAAAACGCCACTTCGGCAAGGACCGCACCGGTGATGCCGCGGGTGAAGTCCAGGACCAGGAGGGAGCCGATGTTGGGAACCAGGTGCCGCCAGACAATGCGCCGGGATGGAACGCCCATGTACTTGGCTGCCTTGACGTAGTCACGTTGCATGAGGGACATAGACAGGGAACGCACCAACCGGGCAGTGCCCATCCAGCTGAAAAAGAGCAGTACAACAATCAGTAACAGCCAACTGGGGAGGTTCTTCAGCCCGCCGCTGCCGCTGGTTGCAACCGCGACTACCAGGATGGCCGGCATCATGATGAGTGCTTCGAGAATGAACAGCATGATCGCGTCCACTTTCCCCCCGAAGAACGCCATGGTGCAGCCGTACACCGCGGAGACCAAGACGGACACGCCGCCAACGATCAAGCCGATGAAGATGGAAATCCTGGTGCCTTCCACGATCAGCGCCAAGAGGTCGATTCCGGCCTGGGAGGTACCGAGGAAGTGGTCCGGGGAAGGACCCATGCCGATGTTGTAGGGATCGATCGTGTCCTTGTTCCACGGAGTCAGGAACCCGCCCACCAATGAAAAGAGGAACAAAGCAAGGAAAACGAACAGTCCGGCGACGGCGGTTCGGTTACGCATGAACCGGCGGAAGATAATGCGGGACTTGGCGATGACCACGTCCTGGCCATCGGAGACGCGGGATTCGTCGATCTCTGCAATCGGATCAATGATGTTGGTCATTACTGGACCCTCACTCGTGGATCGACCAGCGTTGTGGCGAAGTCCGCCAGGATTGCACCGATGGCAAAGATCACCGAGCCGTAGGCCAGCGTTGCGGTAGCGACATTGACGTCCTGCAACCCGATGGACTGGATGCTCCAAAGGCCAATGCCCGGCCATGCGAAGATCGCCTCAGCGAAGAACCCACCGGTAAAGATCGCGGGGATGGTGAACGCGATGCTCTGCGCCACCGGGATAAAGGACACTCGCAGCGCATGACGACGGATGGCTTGGTTGCGGGTCAGGCCCTTCGCCCGCGCCGTTCGGACGAAGTCTGCGTTGACATTGTCCAAAAGATACTGGCGCTGGGCGATCTGGTAACCGGCCCAACCGAAAATCGTCATCGCGAAGGTGGGCACGGTGTAGTGGGCCACGAGGTCAACGAAAGCGGGCCACCCGGGTCCGATTCCCGGCGTCGAAATTCCTGTCACGAAGAAAATCCGCTGGCCGACTGCCTCATTGACGCTGATGGCGCCCAACTGGACCAGGAAGTAGGCGATGGGGGCGGGCAGGATGTGCACCAGATAGCTGTAGGAGGTGATGACCCGGTCTTGGAACTTGTATTGCCGTGCCGCGGAGTACACGCCCAGCGCCACGCCGATGATCAGGGTCAGGATGATCGAAGCAATGAACAGCCGGGTAGAGACCAGGACGCGGTCTCCGAATTCAGCATTAACTGATGCGCCGTTCGGGCTACGGCCCCAGTCCCAGTGGGTCACGATGTTTCCGAGCCATTCCACGTAGCGTTCCCACGCATTCTTGGCCGGATCCAAGCCTAGCCCCCGGAACGATGCCGCCACCTGCTCAGGGGTTGGCCGCGGAATTTTCTCCTGCTCGAGGACTGCCGGTTTCAGGGAGGACACCGCCAGGAGGTACCCGGCGCTGGTGGTTAAGAAGATCATGACCAGGTAGATTCCTGATCGCTTCATCAAGTACTTCAGCATGTCGGTCGGCTGCCTCGAATCAGGGCAAAATTCAAAAGCTCGTCCTTCCGCGGTACCCGGCTGTGGCCGGCTTCAGTTGCAGGGGCACACGGGTATGTGGGCGTCCCCCGCACCTCTTCAGCGACCACCAGCCTTGATATGGCATGGGTCACATTCAAGAGGAAACTACCACAATAACTGCTTCACGTTTTGCTTCACGGCGGCTTGAGCCGCGCCTGCGGCCAGATTGTTATGCAGGGCAGCTTCGGGCTACCGCGGGTTCAGGAGGCGCGTCACGAGTTCGCGCCAGGAATCGGTGATGCGAGTGGGCGAGATTCCGTGGGTCCGCACGTCATTGATAATCCGTTCCGGATCCAACGCGGACATCAGTGACATCGCCATGACCCACGGGTCTGGCGCGCCGGCCTCCCGCAGCAGTAGCTCCACATGCCGGTGCGCAAGAACTGTCGCGGGGACTTCAAAGCGGTGGTGGGCAGAGGTTCCTGCAGCGCGCAACAGTTCCCCGTTCTCCAGGACGAAGTAGACGCGCCCCTCCCCGAAGGCGATGAGCCTCTCCGCAGGCGTAGCGCCCGGGCCCAGTGGCGGCGGCCCAAACATGAAGCCGCGCTGGAAGTCTGCCTCCGAATCGCTGAGCAGCGTGATCATCAGTCCCGCCCGGCTGCCGAAACGACGGAAAACAGTCCCTTTGCCCACCTTGGCCTTGCATGCGAGGGCGTCCATGGTCAAAGCCTCGGCTCCGAATTCCTCTACCAACTCGCGGGCGGCACAAAGAAGCCGCTCACGGTTCCGGGCAGCGTCGCTACGCTCCTGTGGCGCACCCGGGGATGCCTCCGGCTGGAATGGAATCGAGCTCACAAACTCATTCTAGCCCCGGGGAATATTAAGCGGACCAAGGTCCGTTTATACTCAGTGAAGGCACCAAAGCCCCCGAACCGTAGGCCTACAGCCCGCCTGTCAGGCCAACAAAAGGAGACATCATGTCAAAGCACACCATCCTCGCCCTCGTCGGCAGCCTCCGCGCCGAGTCGCACAACAGGAAGCTCGCCGAAGCCATCCAGCTCAACGCCCCCGAGAACGTTGAAGTCCAGATCCACGACTCGTTGGGTAACATCCCCTTCTACAACGAAGACATCGACGTGGAGGGCCAAGTCCCAGCCGCGGCTGCCGCTCTTCGCGCCGCAGCCGCCGACGCCGACACTCTCCTCCTGGTCACGCCCGAGCACAACGGCACCATGCCTGCCTCCCTCAAGAACGCCATCGACTGGCTGTCGCGCCCGTACGGTGCCGGGGCCCTCGCCGGCAAGCCGACCGCCGTCGTCGGTACCGCATTTGGCCAGTTCGGTGGAGTCTGGGCCCAGGACGAGGCCCGCAAGGCAGTCGGGATCGCCGGCGCCAAGGTGCTTGAGGACGTCAAGCTTGCCATCCCGGGTTCCATGATCCGTTTCGCTGAACTGCACCCGAAGGACGACGCTGAGGTTGTCGAGCAGATCAAGGGCATCTTTGAGCCGCTGACCGCAGTTCAGGATGAAGAAGAAGAAGTAGCCGCGTAACCCGGCTCCTGTCGACGCCCCTGTCCCGAGCCTGCCGATTACACAGGCTCGGGCGGGGGCTTCGCTTTTAACCCGGCTTCGTCCGGCTGCATCCCTTAAAGGCTGTATTTGGGTCCTTGCTGAAACAGGCCATCCATCTCCGCATGGCTCCGGGTGCCTGCCAGGCCCGCCCAATTGCCGTCAGCCAGGATTTCGCTGGCCACCTTGGCTACTTTGGCGTAGGCGGCCTTGGCAGTATTGCCTCCGATACTCACCCGCCGAACACCGGCGTCGTGCAATTCCGCTGGCGACGGCGAGCCGACACCAGCCAATGCATTCAGGGGTGCCGCGATGCGGCTGGAGATCTGGTGCAGGACGTGCAAATCCACCACTCCGGGCACAAAGATGCCGTCCGCGCCGGCAGTGAGGTACGACTCGGCCCGCCGTAACGTCTCCTCGTAGGCCGCATCCGGGAAGCGTCCTGACAGATAGGTGTCCGTCCGTGCATTCACGAAAAGCGGGACCCCGCGTTCGTCAGCGGTTGCACGGATCACTGCGATTCGCCGTGATTGCTCGCTGACATCCGTGAGGGGGTCCTCCGCTGAGTCCTCTATATTGATTCCCACGGCCCCAGCGTCCAGCACGGCGTGAATGGTGGCTCGAAGTTCATCGTCGGTGCGGCCATAACCGGTTTCGATATCGGCGGTGACGGGCAGCCGGGTCGCATGCGTGATGCGGCCCAGCGCGGCCATGGCCAATCCCCACGGCACGTGATCACCATCCCGGTATCCCAAGCTCCACGACACCGCGGAGCTCGATGTAGCAATGGCCGACGCACCCGCCTCTTGCACGACGCGGGCAGAAGCCGCGTCCCAAACATTCACAAGCACCAAGGGCTGAGGACCAGGATCGTGGAGCTTTCGGAAGTGTTCGGCCTTAGTCACGGATCCCGAGTGCGTTGTCATAGCTACATTCCAGCCGCTCGGCATCGTGTCGTAAAGCGCTTGCGACCCTCCGGGTGATTTTGAGCAACAAGTGTTGCCTCTTTAGCAACATTGAGGAGTATTCTTTCCGTGTGACCCACGAAACATTGGATGCCGGCACCACACTGCCCGCTGAAGCCATCGACGCCATCGAGCGGGCCGCAACGGCCGCTCACCCGCATGAGGAGCTCTTTTCCGCGCGGGCCGCCAACATCAAGCAGTCCGCTGTTCGGGACGTTTTCGATATTTCGATGCAACCCGGCCTTGTCTCCCTCGCCGGCGGTAACCCCTATCTCCAATCCTTGCCGCTGGAAAAGCTGGGCCAGACAGCAGCCAAGATCATCGCCGAGGAAGGCATGACCGCACTCCAGTACGGCGGAGGGCAGGGAACGGACGAGTTACGGAGCCAGATCTGCACCATCATGGCCGCGGAAGGCATCACGAATGCCAGCCCGGAGAACATCGTCATCACCGCAGGCTCCCAGTCAGCCCAAGATGTAGCCACGAAGGTTTTCTGCAACCCGGGCGACGTCGTTCTGGTAGAGAACCCAACCTACGTTGGTGCTCTCAACACCTTTGAGGCCTACCAGGTGCAGGTTGAACCTGTCGAAATGGACGACGACGGCTTGGTCCCGGAGCAACTGGAGGCCCGGATCTCTGCGTTGCAAGCAGAGGGCAAAACCATCAAGTTCCTCTACACGATTCCCAACTTCAACAATCCCTCCGGGATCACGTTGGCTGAGGAACGCAGGCAGCAGATCGTCGACATATGCCGGAGGTCGAATATCATCGTCCTCGAAGACAACCCCTATGGGCTTCTTCGATTTGACGGACAACCGCTTGCGCCCATGCGGGCAGCCAACCCGGACGACGTCATCTATCTGGGCTCCTTCTCCAAAATCTTCGCGCCCGGACTCCGCATAGGTTGGGCCCTGGTCCCTGCACACCTGCAACGACGGTTCTATCTGGCCTCCGAGGCAGTCACCCTCTGTCCTCCGCCATTGAACCAAATGCTTGTCTCGGCATATCTCCGCGAGTACGACTGGGAAGGCCAAATCGAGACGTATCGCTCCCTCTACGCGGAGCGTTGCAAGGCCCTGCTCTCAGCATTGGAAACCTACATGCCCGCCGGAGTGACGTGGACCAGGCCCGCAGGCGGATTCTTCGTGTGGGTCACCTTGCCCGAGGGT
Source organism: Arthrobacter sp. SIMBA_036 (assembly GCF_046535135.1). NCBI lineage: Bacteria > Bacillati > Actinomycetota > Actinomycetes > Micrococcales > Micrococcaceae > Arthrobacter > Arthrobacter sp. SIMBA_036. Next base: position 128,162 of record NZ_JAWRXG010000007.1, on the reverse strand, counting down.
CTGGATACCTATCCCCTTTTGGGTAAGGCCATCGATGCCGGCGTCGTGTTCATCCCCGGGGCCGCTTTCTCGCCGGCCGATGGAATATCAAACAAGCTCCGTCTGGCGTTCAGCGCCGTTCCGCCGGATACCATTGCCGAAGGGGTGCGTCGACTGGCGCCCATCCTGGCTGAAGCCATTGAAGCTACCAATGAAGGAGCAGCACAATGACCGGAGTTGTGATCGTCGGAGTAGACGGCAGCGAGACTGCCCTCAGAGCCGCGCATTCTGCCCAGCAGCTAGCCATAGCGCTGGGCGCCAAGCTCCACGTCGTGAGTGCTTTCGACAGCAACAAGACAGAAGTGGTTGAGATCGGAACCGACAAGTGGGTGGTGTCCGACGCCGCCGAAGCTGAGGCCGTGGCCCGAACGGTAGCCGAACAACTCAAAGATGAGAGGCTTGAGGTGACCTACGGTCCGGCCTACGGCAAGCCGGGCGACGCCCTCGTCAAGGAGGCCGAAATCCTGCACGCCCAACTGATCGTGGTGGGAAATCGGCGCATGCAAGGACTTGGGCGCGTACTGGGAAGCGTGGCCAACACAGTGGCTCACACTGCCCCCTGCGACGTGTACATCGTGAAAACCGACGAAGCCTAAAGCGAGCAGGATCACGGTGCCGGGTGGGGATTCTCACCCGGCATTCGCGTCCCCTTGAGCCGGGCGCCCAAGGCAACCGTCATAAAATTGAGATGCCCCCAAAGGTGCGAGCCGCCTCCATTTTTCGATCTCAGGGGATCCTCAATGCTTACTATGCAGCCGCGCCAACGCGTTGGACACGACATCCTGCTTGCCCGTCACGGCAACAGCATCAGCACCATGCGCTTGGACCGCGCCAATGACCGGGTCATTGCAATGCTCGACGACGGCTCCTGGGACAGCGCACCGAACCTGATCTCCCCCAGCATTCAAATGCCGGAGACGATCCGGAGCATCCTTCGCAAAGACTGGCGCTTCCTGTCGGTGGTCTCCGTCGCCGTGCTGACCGTCGCCGCAGTGGCCTTGGGAGTCAGCGTGGAAATGGCCCAGCACATGTCAACAACGGAACTCCAGGCGCTCCTGGTCAACTACCCGGCGTACTAAGCGCCGCACGGGGTGGCCCGTGTTTCGGGTTGCTCGTGTTCCGGGTTCCGGGTTGCTCGTCAGAGCATGTATTCGCGAAGCAGCCACCACAGTCCGGCTATGATGACACCGCCGGACAGCGAGCCGATAACAACTTGGGCAACGGTGTGCGCCCGCAGAACGAGGCGCGACCAGCCCACAGCGGGCACGAGCAACAGCAACGGCAGCCAGGCAGGCCCGAACATGAGAATGGCTATGACGGTGGTGCCGGCAAGCGCCGAGGCATGCCCGCTCATCTTCCAGAACGCGCTGACAACCGCCAACACGGCGATGCCGCCAATGAGGGCAAGTATCATCACCGACACGCTCACAGGGGCGTGAAGGACCTGCAGAAGAAGAAGCCCGGCGAGCACCGACACCAGCGTCGTCATCAGCAAAGCGGGCCTCTGCCGTCTGTCACTGACGTGGTGGTCCGTGATCCTGCCCAGCCTCACCATCACCAGCACGTAGGCCAGCGGCAGCAAGCAAACGAAGACCGCGGCCAAGACTCCGAACCATATCGTTCCGGGAAACCCCGGCTCGATGACAGGACTGATCAGGAGCAGGACCGTCACCACTACAGGCGGTTGGAATACCTCCGTCAGCACACGGGCAACAGCGCGCCACTTGCCGGAAAGCTGCGCGACCGACGTCGTACCTTCAGTCAAGCAGCAATGCCGGTTCTTCAAGGATCGCCGCCACATCCGCCATAAACCGGGCGGACAGGTCGCCATCGACCACTCGGTGGTCGAAAGAACCGCCAAGAGTGGTGATCCAGCGTGGGATGACTTCCCCATCAAGGACCCAGGGCTTTTGCTTGATTGTTCCGAAGGCAACGATTGCTACCTCGCCCGGATTGATGATGGGGGTTCCGGTGTCAATTCCGAGCGCACCGATGTTGGTGACGGTTAGGGTACCGCCCTGCATCTCGGCAGGTTGCGTTTTGCCGGCCCGGGCTTTGGTGGCGAGTTCGTTAAGTGCCAGCGCCAACTCCTTCAAGGAGAGGTCCTGCGCATCCTTGATGTTGGGCACCATGAGTCCCCGCGGGGTTGCGGCCGCAATGCCAAGATTCATGTAGTGCTTCACGTGGATTTCGGCGGCTCCCTTCCCGTCGGAGTCGTCCACCCACGTCGCATTGACGCTGGGGTTACGCGCGGCGGCCCAGATCACTGCTTTGGCGAGGATGAGGAGGGGGGAAACCTTGATGCCTTCGAAGTCGCGGGAAACCTTCAGCCGCTTGACGAATTCCATGGTGCGGCTCGCATCAACGTCCACGAAGATACTGACGTGGGGAGCTGAGAACGCAGAGTCAACCATTGCCCGAGCCGTCGCCTTGCGTACCCCCTTGACCGGGATGCGTTCGATCCTCTGATCCTGTGGCTTCTTGGACGCGCTCCAGAAGCTTTCCGCTTGGTCCAGTTCCGCGTCTCGTTGCGCCTGGTAACTGACCAAGTCTTCGCGCGTCACTTCACCACGATGTCCTGTGGGCACCACGTCCGCGAGGTCAATCCCGAGGTCACGGGCAAACTTTCGCACCGGCGGCTTTGCCAGGACTTTGTTCACGAGACCTGTAAGGGCCACACCCACACTGTTCCCGCGGGTTGCGGGCGACTCTTGGGCTACCGACGTGACGCGCTTCGGGGCCGGCACCTCGGCAGCGTTGGCTTGCAACACAGAGGTCACGTCCTGCACTGTACCTTCAGCGTCCTCGGCTACCGGAGCCGCGGCGACCACGCTTTCGAGTGGCCGCTTGCGGGCACGGCGCTTGACGGCGTCGGCCTTTGGACCGGATCCAACCAAGGGACTGGTGGCGGGCTGCTCGTTGTCCTCTGCGGAAAGCTTTCCGTAGACGGGTGTGAATACTTCGTCCACCTCTGGCGACACGGGGGGAGCTTGGGGAGTGGCGGGCGCTGAATCACCCTCGTGCCCCTCGGAAACGGCAATGATGGCAGTGCCGACCTCCACCGTGATGCCCTCCTCCACCAGCAGTTCGGTGACCGTACCGGCAAATGGCGAGGGCAACTCTACGAGCGACTTTGCAGTCTCAATCTCGCAAAGTACATCGTTTATGGCCACGGTGTCCCCCGGCTTGACCTTCCATGCCACTACCTCGGCCTCTGTCAAGCCTTCGCCGACGTCCGGCAAGTTGAATTTCTTTACAGTCACTGGGTCCTCGATTGTCGTTTGCCACGCACGAAGCAGGGCGAATCAGGGCGGGCTAGTAGGCCAGGGATCGATCGAGCGCTTCGAGGATCTTGTCGATATCCGGCAAGTAATCCTCTTCAACTTTGGCAACAGGGTAGGGCATGTGGAAACCGCCCACCCTGATCACGGGGGCCTCAAGGTGGAGGAACGCCCGTTCGCTGATTCGCGCCGCGATCTCCCCGCCGATGCCACCAAAGGTAGGAGCCTCATGGGCAACGATGAGACGGCCGGTCTTCTTTACCGAGGCTTCCACGGTGTCGAAATCCACCGGCGAAATGGAGCGGAGGTCGATAACTTCAACACTTCGACCATCCTCCTCAGCTGCATTTGCCGCTGCCAGTGCGACAGGCACCAACGGCCCGTAAGCCACGATGGTCGCATCGGTTCCCGCACGGACCACGTGAGCCTTGAAAGGATCCTCCGACAAACCGGGATTCTCAACGTCGACTTCACCTTTGAGCCAATAACGGCGCTTAGGCTCGAAAAAGATCACCGGATCCTGGCACTCAATTGCTTTCTGGATCATCCAATAGGCGTCGTGCGGGTTCGAGGGTGAAATGATGCGCAACCCTGCCGTGTGCGCGAACAGCGCCTCGGGGGACTCGGAGTGGTGTTCAATGGATCCGATGCCGCCACCGTAAGGGATGCGAATGACCACCGGAACGCTCAGCTTCCCCAGGCTCCGCGAGTGGATCTTGGCCAACTGCGTTGTGATCTGGTTGAAGGCAGGATAAACAAAGCCGTCGAACTGAATCTCGCACACGGGCGAATATCCCCGCAACGCCAAGCCGATCGCGGTACCTATGATCCCCGATTCAGCCAATGGCGTGTCCAGAACGCGATCATCGCCGAATTCCTTGATCAAGCCGTCCGTGACGCGGTAGACGCCGCCGAGGTGCCCGATGTCCTCGCCCATCAACAACGACTTGGGATAGGCGGTCAGTGATGCTCGCAGGCCCTCGTTAATGGCCTTGGCAATGGTCATGGTCGCCATTAGTTGGTTGCCTCCTGGTCACTTTCGAACCCTGCCGAGTATTCCTCAAACCAAGCCAATTCCTCGGCAATCAACGGATGCTTTTCGGCGTAGACGCTGGCGAAGGCTTCGCGAATGTCAGGCACTTCAATGCCATGAGTGGTGCTCCGGACGTATTTGGCCAGTTCATCGCCGTCGGCCGCGACCTGGTCGAAGAAGGCTTCATCGGCCAAGCCTTCCGCCCGCAAGTACTTCTCCAGCCGATCCAAGGGATCCTTTTCGCGCCAGGCAGCTTCTTCCGCAGATTCCCGGTACTTAGTGGGATCGTCGGCAGTGGTGTGGGCACCGACGCGGTAGGTGTAGGCCTCAATCAGAACCGGCCCCCGGCCCTCCCTGGCATGTTCGAGAGCCCACTCCGTGACGGCGTGAACTGCGATGACATCATTGCCATCTACGCGAATCCCTGGGAAACCGTAGCCCTTCGCCCGATTGGCCAGAGGGACCTTGGTCTGGACTTCCGTGGGGACCGAAATGGCCCAATGGTTGTTTTGGCAGAAGAAGACCACGGGCGCATCGTACGAAGCGGCAAAGACCATGGACTCGTGGACGTCGCCTTCGGAGCTGGCGCCATCGCCGAAGTAAGCGATGACGGCGGCCTTCGGATCAGCGGAGTCCGCAGCAGCAAGTTTCTGGTCCCGCTGGATGCCCATGGCGTAACCGACCGCATGCAGAGTCTGCGCGGCAAGCACCAGGGTGTAGAGGTGGAAGTTGTTCTCGCGCGGGTCCCAGCCACCGTTGGAAACTCCACGGAATTGCTTGAGCAATTCGGCCAGGTCCACGTTGCGGACCAGGGCAACGCCATGTTCCCGGTACGTGGGGAAGATGTAATCCTGTGGTTCGCTGGCGTGTCCGGAACCGATCTGCGCGGCTTCCTGGCCAGTCAGCGGCACCCAGAGAGCCAACTCTCCTTGGCGCTGCAACGCCGTGGCTTCCTGGTCGAAGCGACGGATTCGGGCCATGTCGGTATAGAAGACCTTCAGTTTTTCCGGATCGATGCGCTTGGCGTAATCCGAGAACACGGGATCAGTTCCGAGTTTTCCGTCGGGCCCGAGCAACTGAACCATGTCCACCGGTTCGGCCGGCGCGGCCGCTGCCGCGGTGGTCGCCGCGAGAGTTTCTTCCGTACCGTGGGGTAGTTGTCCCTGGCCCATACCCGTCTCCTTGCTTCCACGGCGGCGCCGCGGCGATGTCTTTCGCTGGGATATATGCCAGTTCTGGAATGCATTCCGGAACTGGCATATATTTTGGCTTTCGTCCTTACTTTATCGGGAGTAAGGAATCTTGGTGCACATGTTAACCGCTAGGAACGCTGCGGCGGGTTTGTATAACCTGCACAGAGTTCCAGAAAGCGGGTGTTGGCCTCGACCTCCCCGATGGTGACGCGGACGCCTTCATCACCGAAGGCACGGACTGACAGGGCTTTCTCGGCTGCGAGTGCCGAGAATTCACCGCTGTGCTTACCCAAATTGAGCCAGACAAAGTTGCCTTGGGGCTCCGGAATGAACCAGCCGAGCTCCCGCAGGCCAGCGGTGACCCTGTTCCGCTCGTCCACCAGGCTTTGTACCCTCTCCACAACCTGGTCGTAGTTCTCGATGGAAGCCACCGCTGCCCGCTCCGCGATTTGCGATACTGCGAAGGGTGTGGCGGTGACACGGAGGTGCTGGGTAATCAAGGGGCCGGAAACGCTGTACCCAACCCGCAGACCTGCAAGGCCATGAGCCTTGGAGAAAGTCCTCAGCACCACCACGTTGGGATACTTCCGATAGAGCTGGATCCCGTCGACGGCCCGTTCATCCCGCACAAATTCCTGATAGGCCTCGTCGATGACCACCACGACGCCGGGCGGAACCGATTGGATGAATCGCTCAGTTTCTTCTGCGGTGAGGATGGGACCCGTCGGGTTATTCGGTGTGCAGAGCAGAATGACTTTGGTACGAACGGTCACCGCAGCGGCCATGGTTTCCAGGTCATGGCGACCGTCCGGGAGAAGCGGGATCCGGACGCTTCCCGCACCCGCCAACCCGACACAAATCGGGTATGCCTCGAAAGAACGCCAAGCGTAGATAACCTCGTCCTGTTTCCCGTCGTCGTTCTGTCCGGCGAAAGTGGCGAGGATCTGGTTCAATGCCCCCAAGCTGCCGGCGCCAGTGACGACGTCGTCGGCCGGGATATCGAGGAAATCGGCCAAGGCATTTCGCAGCTTGGTGGCCAAGGGGTCAGGGTAGCGGTTAATGTCGGTCTGGTCCGCGATCGCCTGCAGCACTGCAGGAACCGGGGGTAAGGGATTCTCGTTTGACGACAATTTGTAGCTAGTGAGGCCCTCAATCGCAGCGGGAGGTTTGCCGGCTGCGTACTTGGGGAGCCTGTCCACGACCGGGCGAGGGAGTACGCCCTCCGGTGCGTTGTCAGTAGTAGTCATGGATTCAAGCCTACTTGCCGATCCGTGGCTGTTGTTGGGCTGATCGGCCGGCCTGTGTGGAACCATGGGTCTATGGGTTCATTCATCATCCGCGTCCTCATCAACGGGCTTGCCCTGTGGGTTGCCACATGGCTGCTGGACGGTATGGATATCTCAACGAGTGCCACAGAGCGGGCGGCAGCAAATGCCGGGCTCGTGCAAGGAGCGGACACCGTGGGCATAGTCCTTGCGTACCTCTTCATCGGCCTCATCTTCGGCGTGGTCAATGCGTTCGTTCGCCCGTTGGTCAGGGTACTTTCGCTTCCCGTGACCATCCTGACGCTGGGACTGTTCACCATCATTATCAATGCGGCCATGCTGTACCTGACTGCGTGGCTAAGTAGTTTCACGCCGGTCCACCTCACCATCGATTCCTTTTTCTGGACGGCTGTCTTGGCTGCAATCATCATCAGCATTATTTCCATGGTTGCCGGCTTAATCCCCGGCGCCCGTCGACGCTGAGTATCCAACACTTATCGTGCCCCTGCCACTGATCGGGTCTCGGGCAGATCCTTGGGAGGCAGGATGTCCTTCCGTTGCGGCATCGGCTGCCGCTTGAGTTTGAAGTGAGTTACTTTTACCGCACCTCCACCCCCGACAGCCCCCGCGAAGGCAGCACTTGAGGCTAACAATGAGGGGTCGTGGCTCGCACTGACCAGCTCCGCCCCGGCCGCGTAGTTCTCTTGGTCGTGCCCGGGGCCCAGCCCAGGATCTTGTCCCTTTGGGGTTGCGACGGGGTTTGTCAGCGTGACGGTAACTCTGTCCTTGGTGTCTGGATTATCGGCCCCATCTGTTCCTGGTACCCAGTCCTGGATGTGTTCCAAATGCAGCGCACTGATGCCCGGTTCCGACGTGATACCGCCGACCGGCGATCCCGCGGTCAGTACAAACTTGAGGTTGAACTCGCTAAGGAACGCCTTGTCTTGAGCCAAATTCATGGCGTGGATTCCCCCTTGGCTGTGGCCGACAGCGACCACTGGGTCCCCGGCCGCTGCGCCGGCTGCCTTTAGTGCCTGACCGATTGCCGGTATGACTTCTTGGGAGCCATACCCGAGCGCCTCACCGACACCGGCAGCGTCGAAAGGATTGGATGAGGAGGGTTCCAGTTGGGTTCCCGGGATGAGGACCATCCACGAAGCAGATCCCCTGTTTCCGAGCTGAATGACCTCGATTTCGCCGTCGTTGAGGGCGTGCAGCTTTTCAAGCCGACGCAGGCTACCAGCCATTGTTGGCCGGAATTCCTCCACGGACTCGTCCATCTTCTCGATCGTGACGGGTCGCGGCTGCATCCCCTCCAAGAGTGGCGACTTCAGCAGCTCATGCAATACGTCGCCCACCCGGTACCCGGTGGCAATGAGTCTGTTATAGGTTTCTTGGGTCACATCCCGACCGGCAGCCAAAACCCCCGGCGCCCCGGACCATCTGATCTGATCGGGACGCAGTACGTGTGGCAGCGCGTTCCGGGCTTCAACATCCTCGTAAGCGCGGCGGCTCGACCGAACCTGCGCGCTGATGCCGACAAGTTGTTCGCGCACCTTGCCGACGTCACTGCGAGCTTCTCCCACAGCGTTGACTGCCGGGTAGCCGGACACCACGGCGTTCTGGGCGAACATCTCCAGCTCATCGTGAACCTTGCGGGCCTCCGCTTCGATCTCCAGGAGTTGTTGGGCAACCTCGTCCAACTGGTCTGCACCGCGGGAAAGCTCCTCCAGTTGAAAAGAGATGCCACCCACCCCGCCCCTGATGGAAAGGCTGCCATCCCCGACCGGCGGCAAGGGCTGGAGAGCGGATCCGTCACCGAAAGAAACCGCATCGGCCATCAGGGACCGGTCCCGCCGGAGACGGAAACACTTCTGGAATAACGGAGCACCATTGCCACTGCGTGCTCCATGGTCCCCCTTGCACGCATCAGGGCTGCGGCCTGCAAGGCAACCGTTGTTCGATAAGCCTGCCCGGCCGGTGATTGCCAGTCTTCCATCTGCGCTCTCCGCAGCGACGCCAACGCGGTATCGGCGAGGTCCACACATGCCTTGATGCGCCAGGCGAGCCTCTGCACGTCATGGCTACGCGATGCACACTCCAGGGGGTCGAATGTGGGCGGGGTGGCTGCAGGGATCAAGCCGACGCTCATGTCCTTTGCTCCATTTGATTTGTTATGCGGTTCTGTGGCTACGAGATTACGGAGCCCTGGGAGCCTAAGGAACTGCTGACCTCCCCTATGTGGAAAACGCAAATGACTGTCCACAGAGCGCCTGTCACCAACGCCCGGGACAGCCGTAGAGCATGAAAGAATAGGCACCATGGCTGAATCCCCTCGCGTGTCCCTCGCTTCCGAACCTCTCGCCCTTGGCGCCCTCGACGGCCGCTATCGCGCCGCCGTCGCGCCGCTCGTTGACTACTTGTCCGAGGCGGCCCTGAACCGCGACCGTGTTCATGTGGAAGTCGAGTGGCTGATTCACCTCACCAGCCAGTCGGTGCTGCCGGGCGCCGGTCCCCTCACGGACCAGCAGGTCTCTCAGTTGCGGTCCATCGTGACGGAGTTCAATGCGGAGTCGGTCAATGAACTGGCGGAAATCGAAGCGGTCACTGTTCACGACGTCAAGGCCGTGGAGTACTACATCGGGCGTCGCCTGGCCGCCATCGGCATCGAGAACCTGACCGCCATGGTCCACTTCGGCTGCACGTCTGAGGACATCAATAACCTCTCCTACGCTGTGGGCATCAAAGGTGCCGTGGAGGACGTTTGGCTCCCCAACGCAAAAGCCCTGGTCCAGCAGATCGAGGCCATGGCAGAGGCCAACCGCTCCGTGCCGATGCTGTCCCGCACGCACGGCCAGCCCGCGACTCCTACTACGCTCGGCAAGGAACTTGCGGTGATAGCCCACCGCCTGAACCGGCAACTCACCCGCATCGCCAAGACCGAATACCTTGGCAAAATCAATGGCGCAACCGGCACCTACGCCGCGCACGTAGCGTCTGTCCCCAGCGCTGACTGGGAGGCCGTTGCCAAGACGTTCGTGGAAGGGCTCGGCCTGGCGTGGAACCCGCTCACCACGCAGATCGAGAGCCACGACTGGCAGGCCGAGCTTTACGCTGACATCGCGCGTTTCAACCGCATCCTGCACAATGTCTGCACCGACATCTGGAGCTACATTTCCATCGGTTACTTCCGGCAGATACCGGTTGCCGGTGCCACGGGTTCTTCCACCATGCCGCACAAGGTCAACCCGATCCGATTCGAGAACGCCGAAGCGAACCTGGAAATCTCCAACGGCCTTCTCGATACACTGGCCGCCACGCTGGTTACCTCGCGTTGGCAGCGCGACCTCACGGATTCCTCCTCCCAGCGCAACATCGGTGTTGCCTTCGGTCACTCCCTGCTCGCTATCTCAAATGTTGCCAAGGGCCTCAAGGCACTTGATGTGGCCGAAGAAGTCCTCGCAGCCGACCTCAACACCAACTGGGAAGTCCTTGGCGAGGCGATCCAGATGGTGATGCGCGCGGAGGCAATCGCCGGTGTCGAGGGCATGGAAAACCCGTACGAGCGGTTGAAGGACCTCACGCGCGGCCAGCGCGTCGACGGTGCCAGAATGCAGGAATTCGTGCAGGGCCTGGGTCTTTCCAAGGACGCTGAAGCTCGGCTCTTGGAACTTACCCCGGGTAAGTACACAGGCATCGCCGACAAGCTGGTGGACCACCTGCGGTAGACCATCTCCTGCGGTGTTGCCATCACAGGTGACGGACGCACGTCGACGGCGGGACGGGGCTGTGTGCCCCGGTCCGCCGTCGCCTCTTAATGGCACCATCGCTTAATGGCGCATCGGATAACGGCACCATCGCTTTACCGCGCCATACCTTTCGGGTGGCGGCGCGCAATTCTCCGGACGCTTACGAGCAGGAAACACAGTGGTAACTCGCCCTACCTAGGCTTGAGTCGCATAGGAACCTCACCACGCGGCGAAAGAGGCATACATGCAGACCAATCCACGGCTCAACATCCGGCAGGTCACATGGGCAAACCCGGTGGGTGCAGACCTCCGAGCCGCACAACAGGCCGAATTGGATTCGCGCTTTGGAACCACAGACCACGAGCCTGGTCCGGCCCCTTCGGAGGCTGATACGGCCGTTTTCGTGGTGGCCTATGAGAGGTGCTCGGGACAACCCTTGGGCTGCGGAGGCTTGAGGATGCTCGACGAAAACACCGCAGAGATCAAAAGGCTCTACGTGGTTCCGTATGCCCGCGGGTCCGGGGTTGCCAGCTCAATACTCGCCGCCTTGGAAGCTCAAGCCCACTCGCATGGCTTCAGCGTGATCACAGCGGAGGCGGGGTCTGCCCAGTCGGATGGCCGCAGCTTTTACGAGAGCGCAGGGTTTGCCCCAGTGCCAAACTTCGAGCCATATATCGGCGTAACGGATTCGCATTGCTATTCCAAGCACATCGATTCACATAGTGCCTCGCACACAGCCATGGCCTAAGCGGGCGCAGGTTGAGACGGCAACATCAAGCACACCTCGGTACAGTTCGATAATCTCAAATTATGGAAAAAGCAGATATCACCTTCCGCACGCGTAAATGGGTGCGGCCCGAGGACCTGAACGCCAATGGCACGCTCTTCGGCGGTAGCCTGCTGAAGTGGATCGATGAAGAGGCCGCGATCTACGCCATCCTCCAGCTTGGCAATGGCCGGGCTGTCACCAAGTACATCTCAGAGATCAACTTTGTGAGTTCGGCGGTGCAGGGCGACCTGATCGAGATGGGCCTGACGGCCAAGCGGTTTGGCCGCACGTCACTGACCATGCGTGCCGAGGTCCGCAACATGATCACCCGGCAATCCATCCTGACCATTGAGGAGATCGTCTTCGTGAACCTGGGAAGTGACGGACGCCCGGAGCCGCATGGTTACACGGAGATCACCTATGACCGTGACCGCATCCCCACGCACCACCTCACCAAGCCGCTCGACGAGGATTAAACGGCACGCGTACCCAGCCCAATTAACTGGCAGGAGGGGCTACTCCCCTCGGGAGCAACCCCTCCTGAAAGTCAGTTGGGTGCTGGCGTCAAACGCCCTGGCTGACCTTGTGGGTGGAAGAACGACGGCGATCGAAGACCGTTGCGCCTACCTCTTGTTCGGCTTGGTTGTCGATTCCCAAATCGATTCCCTTGCGCTCGCGGGTCAACAGAACAGCTCCCGCGGAGATCAACGCGACGATCAGCAAGTAGGCGGAGACGCTCATCGTTGTGCCTGTCGCCTGGACAAGGGCCGTGGCAATGGTCGGCGCGAAAGCTCCGCCGATGATGGAGCCCAGGGCGTAGGAGATAGCTACTCCCGAGAAACGGATCGAGGCCGGGAAGAGCTCGCTGTAAAGAGCGGCCTGCGGCCCATAGGTGAGTCCAAGGCCCACACTGAAGAGTGCCAACGCGGCCGCCATGGCCCAGATGTTGCCGGTGTTGATCAGCCAGAACAACGGGAAGAAGGTGACGATCAAGCAGGCATAGCCAATGATGTACGTCTTCTTGCGCCCGATGCTGTCGGCAAGGTAACCCGCGATGAGCGTGAAAACGAACCACAGGGCGGCAGAGGCGGTGATGGCCAGCAAAACCTGGGTGCGGTCCATGGCCAGGCCCTTGGGTGCCGTGGCATAACTCAGGATGTAGCCGCCAGTTGTCATGTACCCGGCGGCGTTGTTTCCTGCGAAGATCAGAGCAGCGAGTATCACGAGCAGCCAGTGCTTCTTGAACAGCTCAACGATGGGAACCCTGGTCTGCTGCTTCCGGGCACCGATCTCGGAGAAAACGGGGCTTTCGTCCACCCCCCTGCGGACAACGAACCCGACGATGATCAACACGAAGCTGAGCAGGAACGGGACGCGCCAGCCCCATTGTTCGAAAGCGGCACCCGGCGCAATCACTCCCGACATCAGGGTAAGGACACCGGACGCCAGGAGCATGCCAAGCGGTACTCCCAGTTGCGGGAAGGATCCGAAGAGTCCCCGTTTGTTGGTGGGCGCGTGCTCTACTGCCATCAGGACGGCCCCGCCCCATTCGCCACCGGCTGAGATACCCTGCAGGATTCGAAGGAGCAGCAGCAGGATCGGTGCGGCCAACCCTGCCGTTTGGTATGTGGGCAAGACACCGATCAAGGTGGTGGCTGCGCCCATCAGGACCAGTGTCAGGACCAGCATGGCGCGCCGACCTAATTTGTCCCCGAAGTGCCCTGCCAGGAAAGCACCCAGCGGCCTGAACAGGAAACTCAGACCAACTGATGCAAAGGAAATCAGCAGCGCAATATCGGCGCCTGCGGGTTCGAAAAAGAGTTTGGCGAAGATGAGGCCGGCAGCATTGGCATAGATGAAGAAGTCGTACCACTCCACCGTGGTGCCGACAATCGTGGCAAAGGCTACTCGGCGGTTGCTCCGCGCCGAATGACTGTGTGCTGCTCCGCCTTGGGCAGAGGTTGATGCGCTCATGAGGGAACTCATTTCCCGCGGGCACAGCGTTGTGACCGCGATAGGAGGGGTGGGACCAGGCGTCAGTAGCTCTCGCGCTTCGTCGCCTCGGACACGGGAATGAAGGTGGAAGCAAAACTCTCCGACGCCCTGGCCAGCACCGAAACGTCGGCGCCGACGAGCACGAAGGAGGCACCGGCGTCGAGGTAGGCGCGGGCTGTGGCCTGGTTGAAGGCGTTAACGCCGGCAGGCTTGCCGGCCGCTTTAGCGGCTTCAAGGCAGTGCTCGACGACGGCCCTCACCAAAGGATTTTCCTGCTGTCCCAGCAAGCCCATGGAGGCCGCGAGGTCCGACGGGCCGAGGAAGATGCCGTCCACGCCGTCTACGCCCAGGATCTCTTCCACGGCTGAGGCTGAAGCTTCGGATTCGATTTGGACGGTGAGGCTGATGGTGTCAGAGGCCGTGCCAAGGTACTCCGGCACACGGTTCCATCGTGAGGACCGGGCCAGCGCGGATCCGACGCCCCGAACCCCGTGGGGCGGGTAGCGAATGGCCGCGACCGCTGAGGCGGCCTCGAACGCCGAATTCACCATGGGGACCATGAGGTTTTGCACGCCAAGATCGAGGTACTGCTTGATGACCACGGCATCGTTGACCGGCGGACGGACCATGGCCTGCACGGGATAACCGCTGACGGCGTAAAGCTGCGCGAGGATCGATTCAAGGCCATTGGGACTGTGCTCAGCATCGATCAGCACCCAATCCAATCCGGAGCCGGCGCAAATTTCGGCCACCAAGGGGCTGCCGGAACAAACCCACATGCCAGCGAGTGGACGGCCCGCTTCACTCAGGGCCGAGTAGAACGTGGGGTTCAGTCGAAGTTGCATGTCACCACTCCCAACGGTCCGTAGTCCGCGTGCACGGTATCACCTTTGTACACCCACATCGGCCGGGTAAACGAGCCCGCCAGGATGATATCTCCGGCCTTCATGGAGTCTCCGTGCGCGGCGATCTTGTTTGCCAGCCAGTGGACGCCGTTCGCCGGGTGGTCCAGGACGCCGGCGGCCACGCCGGTCTCCTCCACGGTCTGGTTTTTGTACAGGATCGCCGATACCCATCGGAGGTCCACGGCGTCAGGTTTCACGGGCCTGCCACCGATCACCATGGCACCCATCGCGGCGTTGTCCGAGATGGTGTCCACGATGGTCCGGCCCTCCATTTCGATCCTGGAGTCAAGGATTTCAAGGGCCGGAACCACGTAGTCGGTGGCATTGAGGACGTCGAAGATGGTGCAGCCCGGCCCCTTGAGACCTGACTTCAGCACGAACGCGAGCTCCACTTCAACCCGCGGGTGGGTGTACTTGTCCCACTCCACGGAGCAACCGGTTTCCAGGACCATGTCATCAAAAATGGCACCGTAGTCCGGTTCGGTGATCCCGGTTGCAGCCTGCATGGCCTTGGACGTGAGGCCGATCTTTCGCCCCACCAACGTGCGTCCCGCTTCCTCGTTCCGCCGCATCCACAACTGCTGCACGGCGTACGAGTCCTCAACCGTCATGTCGGGGTAACGGGCCGTCAACCGGGAAATGGGCTGACGGTTCCGGCCGGCTTCGAGGAGTTCGTCGGCTATCGCTTCGATCGTCTTCGCGTCCAACATGGTTTAGACCTGCGCTCCCAGTTTGAAACCCTCCGCGGTCTCGCCTCCGGCGGGGCGGGTGTAGGAGAATCCATCAGCGCCAATGGTGACAGCCATCTCCGATTTGTCTTTGCGTTCGATGATGGGCTGTGGGTTGCCGTCAAGGTCCAGGACCAAAGAGGCTTCGGTGTACCAGGACGAGACGACGGGGTTGCCCCACCAGTCGCGGCGCTGGTTGTCGTGGACGTCCCACGTGACGGTGGGGTTGTCGGGATCACCGGTGTAGTAGTCCTGCGTGTAGATCTCGATGCGGTGGCCGTCCGGGTCCAGGATGTAGAGGTAGAAAGCATTGGATACGCCGTGGCGGCCCGGGCCGCGTTCGATCCTGTCGGAGATGCGCAGGGCGCCCATCTTGTCGCAGATCTGGATGATGTTGTGCTTCTCGTGCGTGGCGAACGCAACGTGGTGCATGCGGGGACCGTTACCACCGGTCAGGGCGGTGTCGTGTACGGTCTGCTTGCGGTGCATCCACGCGGCGTACGTGACGCCGTCGGAATCCTTGATGTCCTCGGAGACCCGGAAGCCCAAGTCCTCCAGGTACTTGCGGCCTCGCGGAACGTCCGGGGTGACCTGGTTGAAGTGATCCAGGCGGACAAGTTCACCGGCGGAGTAGAGGTCGTAACGCTGGGTGAGGCGCTCCACGTGCTCAACGTCGTAGAAGAATTCGTACGGGAAGCCCAGCGGATCTTCCACACGGAGGGAGTCGCCGACGCCCTTGGTGAAGCCTTCCTTGCGGCGCTCCACACGGCAGCCCAGCTCGCGGTAGTAGGCCTCGGCGGCGTCCACCTCGGCCGGGGACTTCACCCGGTACGCAAAAGCGGCGACGGCGGCCACGGGCCCCTGGCGCAGCACAAGGTTGTGGTGGATGAACTCCTCGAACGAGCGCAAATAGATGGTGTTCCCGTCTTCCTCGGTGACATGCAGGCCGAGGACGTCGACGTAAAACTCCCGGGACTTGGCCAGGTCCGTCACCACGATGTCCATGTACGCGCAACGGACGATATCCGGGGCCGGGACCGTGGGAGTTGGGATGGGGTCGGTGAAAGGGTTGCTCATGATGGTCTCTCTTCGTTGAAAGGGGGCAGCCTAGGCGCCGAATTTTGGAGTATGCACAGCGCCGAGCGTGATGTGCACGGCCTGCTGGTCGGTGTAGAAGTCGATGGAGCGGTAGCCGCCCTCGTGGCCCAGGCCGGAGGCTTTGACGCCGCCGAACGGGGTCCGGAGATCACGGACATTGTGGCTGTTGAGCCACACCATGCCGGCTTCGACGTTCTGGGAGAAGTTGTGGGCCCGGGTCAGGTTCTGGGTCCAGATGTAGGCCGCCAGGCCGTACTTGGTGTTGTTCGCCAAGGCGAGGGCTTCGTCGTCGTCTTCGAACGGCGTGATGGCCACGACGGGACCGAAGATTTCCTCTTGGAAGATCCGCGCGTCAGGTGCGACGTCGGCAAACACCGTGGGTGCGATGTAGTTGCCTTCGGGCAGGTGGTCGGGTCGTCCGCCGCCGGCAAGGAGCCGGCCTTCGGACTTGCCGATCTCCACGTACGATGCCACTTTCGCGTAGTGCTCCGGGTGGACGAGTGCGCCCACCTGGGTCTTGGGATCGTGGGGGTCTCCCACCACGATGTTCTTGGCGCGGGCGGCGTACTTCTCGCAGAATTCGTCATAGATGGCTTGCTCTACCAAGATGCGTGAGCCCGCGGTGCAGCGTTCGCCGTTGAGCGAGAACACACCGAAGAGGGCGGAATCGATCGCGGCGTCCAGGTCGGCATCGGCGAACACGACGCACGGGGACTTGCCGCCCAGCTCCATGGACAATCCCTTGAGGTTGGCGGCAGCGTTGCGGAAGATCGTCTGGCCCGTGGTGGTCTCGCCAGTGAAGGAAATCAGCGGAACGTCCGGGTGCTTCACCAAGGCATCACCGGCTTCTTCGCCCAGTCCGTTGACCAGGTTGAACACGCCGTCGGGCAGGCCTGCGTCCTTGAAGATCTGTGCCCAGAGGGACGCGGATAAAGGCGTGAACTCGGCCGGCTTCAGCACCACGGTGTTGCCGGTGGCCAAGGCCGGGGCGAGCTTCCAGGACTCCAGCATGAACGGGGTGTTCCACGGCGTGATGAGCCCCGCGACGCCGATCGGCTTGCGGTTCACGTAGTTGATCTGCGAACCGGGGACCTTCATGGCGTCGTCGAACTGTGCCACGATCAAGTCCGCGAAGAACCGGAAATTCTCGGCGGCACGCAGGGCCTGACCCTTCGCTTGAGTGATCGGCAGGCCGGTGTCGAACGTTTCGAGCTCGGCGAGTCGCGCTTCCTGGGCTTCGACGGCGTCGGCGATTTTGTTCAGCACCCGGGCTCGTTCACGTGGTTTCATCTTCGGCCACGGGCCGTTGACGAACGCTTCCCGTGCGGCGGCCACCGCGAGGTCGATGTCTTCTTTCTGGCCGGCGGCGGCGGTGGCGTAGTTGCCGTTCGACACCGGATCGAGGACATCGAAAGTCTTACCAGACGCAGAGTCAACGAATTCGCCGTTGATGAAGTGCTGGATGTGCGTGGGCAGGTTCTCGGGGATGTAATGCTTGGCGGTGGTCTCTACAGGAGCAGTCATCATTGTCTTTCCTTTTCAGCAACGCAGTGCGTTAGGTGGCTTTGGCGAGGTACGCGTCCAGGGTGGCGGCGCGGTGGTGGCGGGCCGCTTTTTCGATGGTCTCGGCGTCGGCTCCGGACTCGATCAGTTCCAGCAACGCCTCGTGTTCGCGCACGGACTCATGGGCGCGGTTGGGGACGAACCTGAAGGTTGACGAGCGGAGTGACGCGAGCCGGTTCCAGCCACGGTGGACGAGGTCGAGGATGTGCGGGTTGGGGCAGTATTCGAACAAGACGCTGTGGAAGTCTTGGTTCAGCGCAGTGAAACGAACGGGGTCGAAGTGCTTGAGGCACTCACGCATCTCTTCGTTCACTGCACGGGCCCGGGCGATTGCCACGGAGTCGATGAGGGGCGCGGACAGTGCGGTGGCGGCGCCTTCGACGATGCTCAACGTCTGCATCGTGTAGAGGTACTCAGTGGGGTCGATGCCGGACACTGTGGCGCCGACGTTCCGTTCGAACGTCACCAACCCCTCAGCTTCCAAGCGGCGGATCGCTTCGCGCACCGGCACCACGCTGAAACCCAAGTCCTCGGCAATTTTGGCCAGGACCAGCCGGTAACCGGGCGTGTAGGTCCCCTCCACGATCCTGGCCTTGACGGCTTCATAGGCCTGCTGGGACTTACTCCCGACGGCGGCGCTTCCGACGGCGGTTTCAGTCACCTGGGGCTCCTTCCGGGCTGGGGCTTTCCTGCCCCGCGGACCACTCGGCAAAGCGGTCCTGCCATTCCTTGTTCATGGGGTAGAGCCCATCAACACTGTTGCCCTCTTTGACCATTTGGAAGATAAAGGTCTCTTCTTTTTCCTGCTGAATGCAGTCATCCACCAGCTCTTCGGCGATCGCCGGCGGGATCACCAGAATGCCGTCCGAGTCAGCCACGATGATGTCCCCGGGCTGCACGGTGGCGCCGCCGCAGGCAATGGTGATGTCCGTATCCCAGGGGATGTGGCGCCGGCCCAACACTGCCGGGTGTGGGTTCGCGAAGTACGTGGGCATCTGCAGGTCAGCCACGGCAGAGTAGTCGCGGACACCGCCGTCGGTAATGATGGCAGCAGCACCACGGACCTGGGCGCGGAGGGCGAGGATGTCCCCCACAGTTCCCGTGCCCTTCTCGCCGCGGGCTTCCATGACGAGGATCTCGCCCGCATTGACCGAGTCAATAGCACGCTTTTGGGCATTGAACCCGCCGCCACGGGTCTTGAAGAGGTCCTCGCGGTTGGGGACGTACCGGAGTGTCCGGGCCAAGCCCACCACTTTTCGGTCTGGACGGGTTGCCTGCAGTCCATCGATGCTCACGTTATTCAACCCGCGCTTACGCAACTGGGACGACAAAGTGGCAGTCGCAACGCTTTCCAGCTTGGCCTTCAACGCAGGGGTCAGCACACTCGTGGCAGGACCAGCAGCAGGCAAACCGGCAGCCTCCCGGGAACCGTATGCTTCTTCGCGCTGCGTGTCATCTGCCTTGGGCTGGGCACCAAAGTCCGCGAACGGCGTCGTACCTTCTGTGACCTTGGTGGTCAGGCGGCCGGTGCTGAAGTCACCGCCTGTGACTTCGACGACGACGACGTCGCCCGGCTTGGCCACGGAGGCACCGGCAGGGGTGCCTGTGAGGATGATGTCGCCCTCCTCGAGGGTGAGCAACTGGGAGAGGTCCGCCACGAGCTGCGCGAACGGGAACAGCAGGTCCTCGGTGGTGTCGTCCTGGACCAGTTCGCCGTTATGCCACGTGCGGATCCGCAGCCCGGCAGGGTCAACGGCATCGGCCGGAATGAGCGCCGGACCCACCGGAGTGAAACCGTCACCGCCCTTCGACCGAACGTTGGAGCCCTTGTCCGCATAGCGGAGATCGTAAACGCCCAGATCATTGGATGCGGTGACCCATTCGACGTGGCTCCACGCATCATCCAAGCCGACCCGTCGGGCTGACTTGCCGATCACCAGCGCGATCTCACCCTCATAACCGAGCAGCTCACATCCAGCTGGACGCTCAACAATCCCCGGATTGTCTGTGAAACCCAGCGCCAAGGATGTCGGAGGCTTCAGGAAATACGAAGGCTGCGCGGGAGTGCGTCCACGTTGCGCTGCGCGGCTGGGGTAGTTGATGTGGACGGCTATGACTTTGCGCGTCCGGGCCAGCATGGACTGGCTTAAGTCTTGGGTCCGAAACTCCACTGTCACGGCACCTCCTTGGGGCAAGATTTATCGAGTACGAAATCGTATACGATAACTATGTCCGCGAAGGTCTCCGCCGTCAACCCCTTTCTGCAAAGGGACTAGCAAAGGGACTAGCAGTCAGGCATGGCGTTTAGGGAGCTGAGTTGCCCTGGTCCGCCCGGCCCGTACCCGCAGCATCCTCCACACCAGGCTCTGACACAACATCGGATGCCACGGTTGGCGTGGCAGGTGCGGCCGCAACTGTTTTCAAGGTGGCGATCGAGTCCCCTGCCGACTCGGACCCCTTGGAGCCCGGAAGCATGGCTTCAGCCTTATCGATCAGCTTCTTCCCCGCCTGATACAACGAGTCCAAAATGTCGGGTACCGATTCCTGCACCGCCTCCGCGGCTTGATGCACACCGTCCTGGACGTCCGGGTTCTTTAGGACCTTTTCTGTCCCTCCGCGAACCCGGCCGTAGACCTCCGACCAGGATTTCGAACCCCATACGTAACCGACAGCCACGCCGACGGCGAACATTACTTTCCCTTTCATGGGAACCACTCCTTCCGAGGTGACTATCTTTCGACCCTAGTCTGCCACCCATCCACTGTCACGTGAACATTCATTCATTCTCCCGAGTCCTTTGTAGTCCTTTGTAATTGCAGAATCATCATGGACAAAGAGCTGCTTCCGACTCAGGAAAAGCATCCACGCCGTGCACGAAATCACATATGTTCAGGGTCTTCGATGATGAAGATCCCGCGGGTCAACCACACCGAGCCGCGCCAATCACGCCGCCCCCTACAGACCTGACAGCGCACCGCTGGCATCGGGATTTCCAAGCCGACGTCGCCCCGAATCCGCGGCATCTAGACGAAGGAAGCACGCTTTTGGCCGTAACGCAAAATAGTCAGGTTACTTGCTACTCGACCGGGGACCCGCTAGCGTTGCTTGTGCAGTGCTACGGACCGACCCCATCGGCAGGAGTGTTTTATTGGCTTTATTTAAGACATTCATCGGGATGGCATAACAGTTCCAATCCCCGCGTTCCATAGGGCCTCCAGGGGCCCCTTTACGGTGCCTCCACATTGGAACAGGCACCCGATGAACTGGACCTCTTGACAATGTTCATGGAAGTTCATGGAATTTACATCAACAAGAAAGTGGGACCAAAAATGGGTTTCTTTGGTTTTCTCCTGCTCGGCCTCTTGGCTGGCGCTATTGCAAAACTTATCCTTCCGGGCCGTCAGGGTGGCGGCTGGCTCATCACCCTTCTGTTGGGCGTCGTCGGCGCCCTCTTGGGTGGCTGGATCGGAGGCGTTCTCTTCCACACCGGCCTCCAGGACTTCTTCTCGCTTACCACTTGGCTCTTGGCTATTGGCGGATCCATCATTGTTCTGCTGATCTATGGCCTCCTCGCAGGACGCCGGACTCACCGTGGCTAAGCACCAGAACCCAGACGCCAACGGCGAGGAACTCGACGGCCAGTACGTCGAGGGTGACTACGGTGATGCGGGAGTATCCCCCGAGACTCTGCGCGACGACGCCGGGGGCGATTACACGGCCGGCGACTACGCCGAGAAGACCGTGCCCTCGGCTGATGCCGAGTTGGACGAACGCAACACCGAAGATACGGCGAAGGACCGCCCCTTCTCATCCGAACCGGATGAGGAAGCCTCCGGTTCCGGGCAGACGCAAAACTAGCCTGTAACGCCAAGAGCCCCGGAAGATGCATTGCGCATCTTCCGGGGCTCTTGCAGTTAAGCGGATGTCGCAGCTAGGTGCGCAGGGTTTTGGCTTTGACCATCAGGAACAGCCCGTACGCAATAAGCCCCAGGGCCACAGCCCCCAAGAGGTATGGCCCATATGGCTGTTCCCTCAGGGCCTTCAGGCTTCCGTCGAGGCCGGTGGATTGCTCGGGCCGTGCAGTGACCGCTGCGATGACCACCAACAATCCAACGAGCAACAGCGCAATACCTTTGGCAACGTAACCGATCACGCCAACACTGAGTTGGAAATCGCGGTCTTCTTTCTTGGAAGAAAGAGCGAGATCTTTCTTGAACGACCTAGTGAAGCCGCGCAGCCCGAAAACTATGCCGGTGATCATGATGCCCACGCCTACAGCAATCAGGATGGCCGTGCCGAACGGCGCCTTCATCAGGCTGGCGGTGACGTCCGTAGTAGATTCCCGGCTGTTCTTGTCCTTGCCCACCACGAAGGAGATGAGTGTGGCCGCCAAAGCGGCATACACAACGGCCTGTCCAGCGGCTGAAAGCCTTTTGGATACTTTGTTATCGACTCCCCTCCGGTAACCGAGAATGGCGTTTCCTAGTTGCCATAGAGCCAGTGCCGCGCACGCAGCAAAGCAAGCCCATAAGAGGAATGGTCCTGCCGGCTGACTGGCCATCTGGGATATCGCGCCTGTGACGTCGGCTTCACCACCCCGCCCTACCGCCAACTGGAGGGCGATGACGCCGATCAGGACGTGCAGGATGCCGCTCACGGCATACCCTGCGCGGGCTACGCGTTCGAAGGTCCGGGATTTGGAAGCCTCCTCGGCCACGTCAGCGGCCTTCTTCATCTCCTCTTTGATGACAAGCCTCCTTATCTTCTAGTTGCACACCATGGTGCCACCGGAATCCCCCGAGGGCTATGTGCATGGGAAGAAGGCCGAGCAGAAGGTCCTAGAAACCGCACACCGATTGCGGCCAGATGCTTCTTAGGCCAACACCAAACGGGTTGAACTGCTCCCGGACAGCTGACACGGAACGCGTTTGTCCGAGGACGTCCATTGCGGGGCGCGAGTCATCTTCGGCACAGGCAAGCGGACCGGACTTCACAGACGAGGCAGCGCCGGCGCTCATTGAGGGGGTCGTGATCTGGTCAGGCATTCCCGGTGGTCCTTCCTGGAAGTTCCCATCAGCTGTATTGGCTGATGTTTCAACCATCAGACCGGCCCCTCAAGAACGACGCCGGGTCATCTCAAGATTCGCTCAAGATTGCCAGACTCTCCGACGCCTGCAACGTCCCGTCGGGCCACGCCACAGCGTCCGCCCGAAGTCTGTTTACGAAACTTCTTGACGCACTACTTGTTTTTTGCAAGTGTGGTTGTGTCCAGTACCGGACCAACCAGACGGAGACCACCATGACTGCAATGTTCGTCAACCTGCCCGTGACAGACCTCGAGCGGGCAAAGTCGTTCTATACGGCGATCGGGTTCAGCATCAATCCGATGTTCACTGACCACAACGCGGCCTGTGTTGTGGTCGAAGAAAACCACAGCTACTTCATGATCCTGGTGCGTGAGTTCTTCCAGACATTCACGGACCGTCCCATCGGGGATCCTACGGCAGCGGTGTCAGTGGCCACCGCGATCTTCCTCGACAGCAAGGAAGACGTGGACACAACGGTGGCCAACGGCCTCGCTGCAGGCGGCTCGGAAGATCGCCCCGCCACGGATCTCGGCTTCATGTACCAACGGCAACTCACTGACCCTGACGGAAATGTGCTCGAGTTCGGCTACATGGAACCGATGGCGGCCGAGCAGGGGCCTGAGGCTTACATGACCCAGCAGGCCTGATCCCGCATGGCTGCACGGGACTATGGGCAGTACTGCGCGATCACCCGCGCGTTGGAGCTCGTGGGTGAACGTTGGGCCCTGCTCATAGTCCGCGATCTACTGGTGGGGCCACGCCGATACGGGGAGCTCGCAGGGGGCCTTCCCCGCATTCCGAGCAATATCCTCGCCACCCGGCTCAAAGATTTACAGTCCGCCGGCATCATCCGCCGGATCCCGCACTCCCGGGTTATCGTTTATGAGTTGACGCCGTATGGCCGGGAGCTCGAACCGATCGTGCTTGCGCTGGGCGCCTGGGGTTTCAAAGCCCTGGGTGATCCCCGGGAGGAGCAGATCATCACCCCGGATTCCATGACGATGTCCCTCCGAACGGCGTTCCAGCCCGACGTGGCAGCTAGGTTCCCGGCCACTTCCTATGAGGCCGACGTCGGTTCCGCTGGATTGCTGGTGAGGGTCTCCGGTGGGACCCTCCAAGTGACGCGTCGTGAGGACCCCGGATGGGAAGGAGCGGCAGACCTTGCCTTTGCAGCCGGTCCGGACATTCACCGGATCATCTCCGGGGAGCTAACCCCTGATGAGGCCGTGGCCGCAGGCGTGGTCAGGGTGTTGCACGGACCAGGCGATCTTTTGAATCGCTTCGCCAGCACATTCCACCTCGCCGCTGCCTGATCCGGGATCATCGGATTTCCCGATAGTATCGGCGAGGAATCCTAAAGACGCTTGGGGGAGTTATATATGACGGAAGTGCTGGGCCGGTTGTCCTTTACCGACGATTCGAGCCGTGACCTCGAATTGAGGGAGTACGGACTGGACCCGGCAACGGACTCCACCTTGCTGCCCAACACCGCCGTCATGAGCGCTTTACAGAACCTCGTACGGCTCGCCGCCGAGCTATGTTCGGCCCCCTTCGGCGTCGTTAACATCATTAGCGCGGAGTACCAGCACCAGATCGGGGCGTGGGGCGTGGACCCCGGCGTCTGCTCCCGCGAGGATTCCATGTGCGCCAAGGTGTTCCTGTCCCGCGAGCGGACCATAGTGTCAGACGCGTCAAAGGATCCCCGGTTCGCGGACAATCCCTTTGTGACCGGGGACATTGGGAAGGTACGCTTCTATGCGTCTGTGCCCCTTCAAACGGAGTCGGGTTTCGTTCCCGGGACCTTGTGCGTTTTTTCGAACAAGACCAATGAACTCAGCCCCCAGCAGGTGGGCATGCTGGAAGTACTCGCCAAACAAGTGGTGGAGCTACTCGAACTCCAGCACCGCACGGTCCAGTTGGACAGGACCTACGCCGAGCTCAAAGAGAGCAACGCCAAGCTGGCGGGGTTCGCGGGCCGTGTCAGCCATGATCTCCGCATCCCGCTCACCACCATTCTTGGATATGTGGAATTGGTGGAAGACGACCCCGACATCGGCGGCCACAGCGTGGCGGCCGAGTACCTGAACCGGATCGGTGCCAGCGGACGGCGGATGCTGGGGATGCTGGAAGACGTCCTGAACTACTCCCGGGTTGGGGGCGGAATCCAACCGGCCCAGTTGTCCTTACAGGACGTGGCTGTAGACGTCATCCGCGACCTCGGCATTGAGAATGACGGCATCGTTGAAGTCCAGGACCTCAGACTTTCCGCCGATGAAGCCCAACTCCGGGTCCTGCTTCAAAACCTCTTGTCCAACGCCATGAACTACCGGAGTCAAGAGCGGGAGCTCCGCATCCGGATCAGCGGCGTATCCAACTACCAGGGTGCAACCCTCTTCGTAGCCGACAACGGTAAAGGCATAAATCCTGAGGACCGCGCCAAGGTCCTGGAACCTCTGGTGCGGTTGCGACGCGAGGGCGATGGACCCGGTTCCGGTTTAGGCCTGGCCACCTGCAGCAGCATCGCGAAGTCCCACGGCGGGGAGCTTAGCCTCACGGAAACTCCGGGTGGCGGAACCACAGTGGCGATCAGCTTTCCGGCCGGCGCGTAGCCGCCGTTACCGGCGTCGGTAATAGCGCAGCAATAAAATCGCCCGCATAAGGCGCCGGCCTACTTGCCGGGGCCGTTTTTCTGCGATTTGTCTTTTGCCTTCTCAGGTTTGGTTTGCTTCCCGCCGCCGGAATCCTTGGCGTTCCCCGCGGGGTGGTTCGCCGGCTCAACGACTGCAGGCGCGGCAGGCGTCACGGGAGCCGGCGCGGGAAGTTGCACCGCAGCTGGAAGATCAACTACTGCTGCCGGGACACCCTGGGGTGTTGGCACGGCTACCGGGGCGGCCGTCGGCACGGCTTCCACTGGCTGGGTCGAGCCCTGACCAGCGGGCTCCGCCGGTGCCGATGTCTGCGGATCGGCTTGGGACACGTTGACGTCTGCGCGCTGGGCGGGCGGGATATTCGCAGAGGGGACCAGCCCGTGCGCGAACATCAACAACGCCAGTGGAACGGTCACCGCTGCAGCGGCCAAACCGCGAACCGTCTTCGGGCGCCGCCTGCCCAGGCTCACTGCACCGGCGACGGCGGACTGGCGCCTGGTCCGGACCGCCAGCGGCGGCCTGGACGGCATCGGCGGCAGAGGCGCCACGACGGCGGCCGGGCGGCCAGGGCGCGTCCGCTCCACCGCCAATGTCTGTTCGACCTCGTGGGCGCCGGGCCGCTTTAGGGGGTCCATGTCTGTCATCGCCGCGAGCAAGGAACGCAACGATCGCGGCAGCCCCGGGGGAATGTGCGGAGACCGGTGCAGCCTCGCCGTCGCCGTCTCCACCGGCGTGCCAGGGTATTCGGCTTTGCCGGTAAGGGCCTCCAAAATGACCAAACCCAAGGAATAGATGTCGCTCGCTGGAGTCAGGTGGAGTCCTTGGGCTTGTTCGGGGCTCAGGTATTGGGCAGTGCCCACCGTGAATCCGGTGGCTGTCAGGCGGTTGTCGTCCATGACAAGCGCGACGCCGAAATCCGCGAGCTTCACGGATTGGGTATGAACATCCCCGCCCGAGACGAGGATGTTCGCGGGTTTGATGTCACGGTGGATGACCCCGCGGGCGTGGACTTCGGACAAGGCTTCAGCGATCCTAAAACCGATATTCGCGGCTTCCCACACTGGCAGCGGCCCATCGGCGAGCACGGCGCGGAGGTCCCGGCCCTCGGCAAGCTCCATGACGAAATACGCCCGCTCCTCGTCATTACGCGTGTCGACGCCCGTGTCGAAAGCAGCCACGAGTGCGGGGTGGTCGAAGCTCGCAAGAAGGCGCATCTCGGTTTCCTGGCGCGCCCGGAAGGACTCATCCCCCGAGCCTGGCAGGAAGAGCTTGATGGCCACGTCACGGCCCAGAAGCAGGTCTGTAGCCCGGTAAACGGTGGACATGGCGCCACGGCCCAGGATCGGACCAAGTTGATAGCGCCCGTCAAGGACACCGCGATCGAGATCGGGGCCGGGGATGTTCCCGGCCTCTTCATTGTTGCCCACGAATTGTCACGCCCTTCAGGCTCACCTGGATGCTTCGGACAGTTACTTGTCCGCCAATGCCAGGCAATGCCGTCGATCATATTTTTTCAGCGATGGCCGCGTGGCCGCCTGCTTCAGCCCGCACGGCCCGAGCAACCCCCAGCCCAAACAGCGTCATCCAGTTTCGCTGGATAAGTCATCAGGATACTTAGTACTAAGGGGGTAGGGCAATGTCACGGGTCTTTTTGGTACCAAATGGCTGACGCCCCGCCAGTGCTTCGGCGGGGCGTCATCGGCCGTGGTGGCCATATATTCGCTGGGCGACTACTCGGAATCCTTGGCTTGGTCCCGGTCGCGAAGGTTCTTGCCAAGCTCGTCAAGCTTGTCCTTGATGCGGCTCGCGGCTTCAGAAAAGCCCTTTTCCGCACTGCTCAGTGGATCCAGTTGAAGGTAGACCTCCTGGGAGATAGGCAGATCATATTCGTCCTTCAGGTGCGTGCCGCCGCCGACTCCGGCAAGGGACAAGTAGACCTGCGCCTCCGTGCGGGCAATCCCGGCGATGGTACCGAAAACCACCGTGAAGTCGTTGGCTTGAAAACTCACCGACTGGCCCACGTGACGCCGGTCCAACTCTCCGGCAGGAACTGCCTTTTCGGATGGACTTCCGTTGTAGCTCATGTACTTCCCCTAAGCGTCGAGAACAGTTACATCAGCAGTCTATAAGGAGACTTACAAAGTGCACCCCCAGCGATGGCAGTGCAGAATGGAAGGCATGACCCTCACCACCTTCGCCCTCGTCCGCCATGGCCAGACCGACTGGAACGCCGAGCGCCGGCTGCAGGGTGCCACGGATATCCCGCTCAACGACGTCGGCCGTGGCCAGGCCCGTGATGCCGCAAGTGCCTTGAAAGGCCACGCCTGGGATGTGGTGGTTTCCTCCCCGCTGGACCGCGCCGCGGAGACAGCGCGGATCATCGCGGGCGAACTGGGGCTCACAGTGGCCAAACACATTCCCGAACTTATTGAACGCAGCTTCGGCCGCGCCGAAGGGTTGCAGGCCGGTCCCGAGTTGGAAGCCCTCCGAATTGCCGACGGCTTCCAAGGGGGCGAAAGCGATCACCATGCAGCAAGCCGTGGACTGGCGGCGCTCGAAGCGTTGGCGCACGAATTTGAAGGCCAGCGGGTATTGGTGGTGGCGCACGGGACATTGATTCGTTTGGCTCTCAGCCGAGCGATCGGCCGGACCTTGGGCAACGTACACAATGCTGCGCTCAATCTCGCCACCTACGATGCCTCCGGCGACTGGCAGCTGGAGTACTTCAACGGCGAGCGCGTGAGCGCCGACGTCGACGCCTGATTTAGCCGGAATTTCCTCCCCGAATACCGACATTAAGCATACGAATTTCTGTATGCTCAATTAAGTCGAGAAGGTGGCTTACGCTAGTCTGCGCCCCGGGAGGGCCTCGACCTTAACCTCCCGGTCATCACTGTCCTGGAAGGGCAGGAACCTGCGTTATGACCGCGATTGCCCTGACAGCGATGGTGACAAGGGCCGCCGATAGTTGGTTTGAGTTGCACGTCACGCAAATTCCCGACCTCGTGGTCCAGTCCCCCAGTCTCGGAGAAGCCGCCCAGGCGGTTCGTGAGGCTGCGGCCCTCGCCACCGGACGTCGCCCGGAAGAGTTCGACGTCGACCTACTGTGGTGACCCCGGGAATCACTCGCGGAGGAAACACCCGCGGACTGTTACCGCGACTCGAGCCGAGCCTTTAGCTCTTCGGCATAATCCCCGTACGCGGCGGCGATTTCTTCGAGATCGACGGTCTGCGGAAAGTCGATCACCGGCTGGCGTTCTGCCAGGTAATCCGCGGTTTCTTCGACGACCAGCTGCTCGTCGAAGCCATCCAGGCCTACCTCCGCGAGGAACTCCGGGTTGGTATGGAACAGGGACTCGCCTGCCTGCCCCTCTGCTGCCCAGCGGAGCAGATACTCGTTCACATTTACAGGTTCAACGACGAATGAGTTTTCCATGTCAAAAGCCTACGTTGTGACGTCCCGCTGCGTTGGCGCTCGACGGCGACCCTCCGCCGTCGAGCGCTTCACGCTTCGGGCGAGCCGGCTAGATTTCGGGACGACGCTCAACAATCGTTTCCGGTGCAACGCGCCGCTCGACGACGGTGCGCCGGGTGCGGCTCGACATGGCGATGGAGATGATCAGCCCCAAGACGCCGACCACCATCAGGATGTATCCCACCAGGACTTGGTCCAAGAAGGGAATGAGTCCGGGGGCGAGCGCGAAAGCCAGAATAGCTCCGATGGCAATCAGGGCAATGGAAGAACCAATTCTCATAACGAGCTCCTCAAGTTCGTTCGGCACGCGGCCATAGCGGACGCGTCCGTAACATCAGGATACTTATGATCATTTGGTCCCGCCAGCATGGTCATCACCTGGAAAGAGCCGCGTCAGCGTTGAGGCAGCCAAACGGACAGGGTACGGTCAGGCGTAATCGATTGCACCGAAGTAAGGAACTGATCCATGGCCAGGATTGAGGATTACGCCCTCATTGGCGATCTTCACACGGCAGCCCTCGTGGGACGCAACGGATCCATTGACTGGATGTGCCTCCCCCGTTTTGACTCCCCGGCCTGCTTCGCGGCTCTTCTGGATTCACCTGAGGCCGGCCGCTGGCTCCTTGCGCCAAAGGGCGCCCAGGGCAACTGCACCCGGCGCCGGTACCGCGAAGACACCCTGATCCTGGAATCCGAATGGGAAGTCGACGGCGGAGCGGTCCGCGTCACGGACTTCATGCCGGTACGGGACGATGCCGTGGATCTGGTCAGGATCGTGGAGGGCCTCGCCGGTGAGGTCACCATGGAGATGGAACTGGTCCTGCGCTTCGATTACGGCACCGTGGTTCCTTGGGTTCGCCGCAGCAAGCATGGCATCAGTGCAGTGGCCGGGCCGGATTCGGCCTACCTCACCACTCCTGTCCCCCTTCAGGGCCGGGACAAGCGCACCTTTAGCGAATTCACGGTGCGGGCAGGCGAGAGGATTCCCTTCGTCCTGCGCTGGGCTCCTAGCCACGAACGGGAACCCCGGCAGATCGACGCACGCCGGGCCTTCGAAACGACTCAATCGTTTTGGATCGACTGGGTGGCGCGTTCCGAAATGCAGGGGAAGTACAAGGAGCCCATCGAACGCTCCCTGATCACCCTCAAGGCCCTCACCTACGCACCCACTGGTGGAATTGTGGCAGCCGCCACCACGTCCCTGCCAGAACAAATAGGCGGCCCGCGGAACTGGGATTACCGGTACTGCTGGCTCAGGGACGCAACGCTGACGCTGCAGTCCCTGCTTGCTGCCGGCTACACAGAAGAAGCCGCGGCATGGCGTGAATGGCTCCTCCGGGCAATCGCCGGAGACCCGGCCAAGCTGCAAATCGTGTACGGGCTCGACGGCGCCCGCCGACTTCCGGAGGCAGAGATCCCCTGGCTCTCCGGTTACGAGGGTTCCACGCCGGTCCGGCTGGGAAACGCCGCGGCCCCCCAACTCCAACTCGATGTGTGGGGCGAAGTCCTGGATGGGCTCTCGCTGACCCGGGCGTACTCACCGCCGGGCACAGTCGATAACTCTTGGGATATCCAGGTGGCCCTCATGGAGTACCTGGAAGGGGCGTGGGACCAGCCGGACAACGGACTCTGGGAGGTTCGGGGCCCGAGGCGCCACTTCACCCACTCCAAGGTCATGGCGTGGGTGGCCGCCGACCGCATGGTCAAGGGTGTCAAGACTTCCGGCCTGCCGGGACCCGTGCAACGTTGGGCAGCACTTCGTGGCGAGATCCATGCGGACGTGATGTCAAAGGGCTTCAACCAGAAGCTCAATTCCTTTGTACAGTCCTACGGGAGCACAGAGCTGGACGCCAGCCTGCTGCTCATTCCGCGGGTGGGCTTCCTGCCCCACCGCGACCCCCATGTGGTGGGGACCGTTGATGCCATCCAAAAGGGCCTGACCGATGACGGTTTAGTACTCCGCTACAACACTGCCTCCGGGCACGACGGACTCCCTGGCGACGAAGGTGTATTCCTTGCGTGTTCGTTCTGGATGGTTGATGCACTTCTTGGTGTTGGCCGCACAGCCGAGGCCACGTCGTTTTTTGAGCGGCTGCTCACCCTGCGCAACGATGTGGGCCTGCTGAGCGAGGAGTGGGATCCCCGGTCCCAGCGGCAACTCGGGAACACCCCGCAAGCGTTCAGCCACTTCCCGCTGATCCACAGCGCCCTGCAACTTCATCATGGCGAGGCACACCACAGCGACACTCCTATGCACCGGCATAAGAGAACGCAACAGGAGGGTGCGGCTACCCTTCGGAATGATCCTCGTCTTCGTTAGCCCGCGGTTCGCCCTTGTGGCTGGCTTCTTCCAGATGCTGGTCCAGTTTTCGTTCGGCTTCCCTTCGGCGCTGGCCTATGGTCCGAATTTGCTGGGTGGTCGGGTCTCCCCGGTCTTCTGACGCTGCGCCCCTCGGCACGGCGGGCTGGCCTTGCTCATGTTCGCCCATCCATCCATCGTCCCATTCCCGGTGCTCGAGCGGTAGCTGCAAGACGCAACAACGCGTCCGACGGCGGCCTCCCGCCGTCGGACGCGTTGCATTAAGCCGACTTGCGCCTAGGTCAGGCTTGCGCCTAGGTCAAGCTAGCGGCGGGTCTCGCCCGTGCCGTCAGTTTCGATGTTTTCCTTGCGGACTTCCTCGTCGACCTGGACGTTGTCCGTGACGGTCTCCTTTTCGAGGCGAACCCGCTCCACCGGGACGGTTTCCTTCTCGACCACGGGGCGCTCCTCATGAAGGGTTACCTCGTGTTCGCTTTCGGTGAGGTCCGGCCCGGACATGGCGTCGCTCGCGTTGGCGTCTGTGATGGGCTCCCGCTCCAAGCGAACTTCCTCGCGCTGGACGGGCACCGTGGTGGTGACGTTTTCCGTGGTGATGTACTTCCGGAGGCGGGCACGGCCTGTAGCCTGCTTTTCCGTTCCCACGTTCAGGCGCTCCTCGGAACGGGTCATGGAATCGCCGCCGCCGGAGGCGTTCACGTCAGCGGTGCCGGTCGCGTTCGTGCCGGACGTGCCGGTGGTAGCCGTGTCTTGGTACGTGTCGGCAGTCCCATACGTGCCTGCGGCCTGGCCGTTTCCGTTGTCCCGCCCCTGGATTGCGTAGTGGTTGTACAGGCGGTCCTCCTCGCCCGGATCCAAGTGTCCGTCGTCGGCTACGCGGGGTGCGTCCTTGATGTGGTCCTTGCCGTAGGGGACAACGACGTCGTCGCCGTCCACGGATGCTCCTTCAAGCGGAATGAAAGACTCGGAGCTGCCGAACAACCCGGTCTTCACTGTGACCCATGTGGGCTCTCCCGTGTCGTCATCGGTGTAGAAGGTGCCAATGGAACCAACTTTGTCACCGTCTGCCGTACGGACGTTTCCGTTGAGGCCCATCAAACGGTCAATGTTTTCCCTAGCGAGCATGATGTCTCCTTGGAATGCGGTTCTGGTGCTGAAAATGCCTGGCGAGATGCTTCACCGGGCCGTTCGAGACGCTGTTACGGGGAATTCCTGAGAATAAATGTCGACCCGTCAACGAGGAACACCAATACCATAAGCATGCTTAGTGTTGCCTTGGCAACCCCTTGGACAAAGATTCACCAAGCTTGCGATGCCGGGCCTGCCGCGCTTACCCTCAAGAGAGGAGAACAACACTTATGCCATAGGCGTCCACTCTCCATTTACTTTCAGGACCAACCAATGCCTGCTCAGCCAGCGCATCATTTTCCCTCCTCCGCTCCGGCCCCTGCGATGACCGCAGTCCGAGTCGACGACGAGGACGCCCACTTCCGAGGCTCCACAAAAAACCAAAGCATTCCGCGCCTCAGCAAGCGCTACCTCCATTGCGGGGTAGCCATGCACACGGGGACCGGGAAGCGAAGCATGCTCATGACCGGCCTCGACGACCGCAGGGTGGATCCTGACCTTGAGGCCTACCTGACCACCCGCGTACTCCATTGCGACGAGTGCGGGTTCCAGATGGAGATTCCGGACTAGGCGGGACAAGCACGTCGACATTTCAATGGTAAGTAGCCTTGCTTTCTAGTGTCCTGTGGTGTTTCGATTGAGGTACCAGGGTCGAGCCGAGGCCCCGGCGCATGATCACCCCACTCCACAAGGACATGACATGGCACAAAGAGATTCCAGGGGAGCAAGCACTCCCCAAGGGCGTACCAATGACATCGTCGCCACTGAAAAGGAACGGTTCGGCGGCATCAAATGGGGCTCAGCGTTCTTCGGCTGGCTCACCGCCATCGGGATGACCGTCCTGCTGAGCGCCTTGGCGACCGCCATCGGCGTCGGCGTCGGCGCTGCAAATTCCACCAACGTTAACCAGGCCGCAGACCAGGCCAGCAAGAACGCCCAAACACTCGGGGTTGCCAGCGGCATAATTCTCGCCATCATTCTATTTCTTGCGTACTACTGCGGCGGATACGTGGCGGGCAGGATGGCCCGCTTTGACGGAGCCCGGCAAGGACTCGCCGTTTGGCTCTGGGGCATCATCGTCGCCGTGATCGTGGCCATCCTCGCCACGGTAGCCGGCAGCCAGTTCAACATCCTCGGCAACCTCAACGGAGCACCGCAGATCCCCGTCGACGGCAGCCTCCTGACAGTCAGTGGCATCATCGGCCTCGTCATTGCCCTGATCGTTCCCCTCCTCGGGGCCATCCTGGGCGGCAAGGCGGGAATGCACTTCCACCGCAAAGTCGACCGGGCCGCCGTCGAGCGTCGCACCGACGTCGTCGACTAGCAAACCCGCATAAACTACCAAACACGCAAGGGCACAAAGCGTCCGACGGCGGCCTCCCGCCGTCGGACGCTTCAATGCTGTGTAGGACAGAATCCCAAGGAGCAGCCATGAGCAGATCACACCGGACGTCCAAACATGAGCCGGACACCGCCGTCGAACTCAACCCCTTGTTCAGCAGGGCCGGTGAGGCCACAATCTTCCCGCGCTTTACCATGCCCGAGGGCGAGTCACTGCCCGCCACCGCTTACCAGATCGTGCACGACGAAGCGATGTTGGATGGCAACTCCAGGCTGAACCTCGCAACGTTCGTCGGGACCTGGATGGAGCCCGAAGCATCGGAACTTTATGCCCAGGCCTTCGACAAGAACATGATCGACAAGGACGAATACCCGCAAACTGCGCTGATTGAAACGCGCTGCTGGCGGATGCTCGCCGACCTCTGGAACGCACCGGACGCAGCCAAAAGCGTGGGAACGTCCACCATCGGATCCTCGGAAGCCTGCATGCTCGGCGGATTGGCCCTCAAGCGCCGTTGGCAACACAAACGGCGGGCAGACGGCCTGCCAACGGACAAGCCGAACCTCATCCTCAGCTCCGCAGTCCAAGTATGCTGGGAAAAATTCTGCAACTACTGGGACGTCGAGGCGCGCTACGTTCCGGTATCAGCGGAACACCCGGTCCTCGACGGCGAAGGCCTCGATCAGTACGTGGACGAGAACACCATCGGCGTCGTCGCCATCATGGGCGTAACGTACACCGGCAAGTACGAACCGGTCCATGCCATCTCCGCCGCGCTGGACGACATTCAGGAACGCAGAGGCCTCGACATCCCCATCCACGTGGACGGCGCGTCCGGCGCTATGGTGGCTCCGTTCCTGCAGCCGGAAATTGTGTGGGACTTCAGGTTGCCCCGGGTAGCCTCCATTAACACCTCGGGCCACAAATACGGACTGGTCTACCCCGGATTGGGCTGGGTTGTATGGCGGGACCAAGAAGCTCTGCCTGACGACCTGATATTCCACGTGAGCTACCTGGGCGGGGACATGCCCACGTTCGCCCTCAATTTTTCCCGCCCCGGCGCCCAGGTGCTACTGCAGTACTACCTTTTCCTTCGTTTGGGCTTTGCCGGATACAAGTCCGTCCAAGCCACCTCGCGCGACGTCGCCCACTACCTCTCGAGCGAGATCGGAGCCATGGACGCGTTCAAGCTGTGGAGCGACGGATCCGACATCCCTGTCTTTGCATGGCAGCTCGCAGACGGCCATACCGACACATGGAACCTCCACCATCTTTCAGAGCGCCTCCGCCTGAACGGATGGCTGGTTCCCTCTTACCCCTTGCCTGATGGGCTCAGTGAAATTACCGTCCAGCGAATCGTGGTCCGGAACGGCTTTACGCGAGACCTGGCATCGAGCTTCCTCACCGACCTGAAGAGGGAAGTCCAATACCTCGATTCCCTCGACGCCCCGATGCCCACCGTCGGACAAACACCTGCCTTCCACCACTAGCGGGCTGTACCGTGTCCTGTGTCAGCTGATCGCCCCGGCTGTGCTGTCCTCGTCGTGAAGGAGCAATGACATGTGCCGACTCTTCGGGCTGCATGCCGGCGCGCACCCTGTCCGGGCCACGTTTTGGTTGTTGGACGCCCCGGATAGCCTCTCCGTCCAGAGTCGTCGGGAACCCGACGGCGCCGGCATCGGAACCTACGACGCCGCCGGGAAGCCGCGAGTGGCCAAACAGCCACTCGCCGCTTGGGAAGACCATGCTTTCGCCCGCGAAGCCCGGGACCTCAAAAGCACCACGTTCTTGGCCCACGTACGCTACGCGAGTACCGGCGCCTTAACCTTGGTGAACACGCACCCCTTCGAGCAGGACGGCCGGTTGTTCGCCCACAACGGTTCCTTCGAAGGACTGCAAAAGCTCGACGCTCACTTGGACAGCCTGGGTGTTCTGGATCTCGTAAAAGGACAGACGGACAGTGAACGCCTGTTCGCCCTCATCACCGCGGAAACCCGGAAGGCAGCACGAGATGTGGGAATTGGAATCGGACGCGCCGTCAGTTGGATTGCCGCAGAATTGCCGGTGTTCAGTTTGAACTTCATCCTGACAACAGCCACCGACATTTGGAGCCTCAGGTACCCGGCAACGCACGAGCTATACATCCTGGAGCGGGAACCTGCCGCGGTTCCGGGCCCCGCTGCGCCCTTGGATGCACGGAGCAAGCGGATACACTCCCGAAGCACTGAGCTCACCCGTTCCAAACACGTACTTTTCGCTACCGAACGCATGGACCACGACCCCGGATGGCGTCCGCTCAGATCCGGTGAGCTGATCCATGTTGGCCCGGATCTGGCAGCCCGGAGCACCTTTCCCTTCCCGGACGCCCCGGCCCACCAGCTCACCCTGGCCGACCTTGAACCCCACGCCGCGGAATCGCAAAAACCCTGACCTCCTTCGGGCGGCAGCTCGGTGTCAGGTTATCGTGGTCCCAACACACCTAGTTGAGGAGATCGCATTGCAGCACATCGTTGACTTCAAAAACGTTTCTACAGAAGGCTTGGAGTCGTCTCCTGTGGTCGATGCGCTCGCCGGCTTGCGCGCCAATGAGTCTCGCTACTACATGAACAAGTACAACCATGCCTTCACCGTCAGCCCCGCGGACGAGGTCCCCGAGGTGATCGAGCGCGTTAGCCGCATCCTGAAAGAAGAACGGGACATTGTCATCGGGTCCCGTCCGCTGGAAGCGACTTCCTTCGAAGTTGACGGGCTCCGCATGGATTACGTTTTCTACGAGTCCGGCCTGTCCATCAACGTCATGTACAGCATCGAGGAGGGCGGCAAGAGGGCTGTGGGATTCAAACTTTCGGAGGGAATGGAGATTCCCGAGGAACTCGAATCACGCTTCAAGTTCGCCCGCCAGAAATCGAAACTTGCCGGTGTCATCAGGGGCTCCTACTTCGTGATCAAAGGCGAGTACTAGGTAGCCCCAGGCCCGTGAGTACCTCCATGGCCGCCGTTTCCGTTTCGCCGACCGCTCAGGTTCAGGTGCTTCGGTTTAGGGAGGTTTTCCACATAGCGCGGATTGCACCTGATGCTTGTTTGGCTCCCGTGACAGGGTTTCTCTATGGGAAACGGCGGGCAGGTACGCGGGCAGGTGGTAATACAGCGGAAGCAGCAGAGTGGCGCCCAGCCCCGCATCTCGCGACGCAGGGGCGGCACAGCGGGGGCCCGGAACACTGCCATGCCGCCGCTTTCGCCTCCTCAGGGACGCGAGCCCTCGCCGGGTTCCTCTACTGACTTAACCGGCATCGGGCAGATCCTGGAGAACTGCATTTCGGGCCTCGACTCGGCACGTTCAGCTGCTGCCGTCGAAGGGCGCCTGATGGACTTCACCGAGGCCGCCGCTTTTGCCGGCACGGTTGAGGAGATCTCCCGGTCCCTGGAGTACCTGCAGGTAGTCGCAGCTCACGCGGTAGCCCGGACCCGGCACGAGGCTGAACAGATGAAACCATCACGAGCGGCGGGGCCAGGGTCACAAGCCGCCAAAGCGCAAGACTACGGCAGGAAACCTGCGACCCTCTTGGACGACGGGTACCGGAACGCAGCGGAGTTCTTGCGCGCCCGCTTGCGGATCGGTATCAGTGAAGCCCGGCGTAGGCTTGCACTGGCCTCCGAACTCCTCCCCCACGCCGGCATCGCCCGTCAATCGGTGACGCCCAAGCGGGAAGAGCTCGCCGACGCCATCGCCTCCGCGCTTGTGCCTTCGCGGTCCGCGACGATCATCACGATGGCCTTGGACAAGGTCACGCACTTCGCCAGCACCGACACGATCGCGGCCATGGAGCGTGCCCTGACCCAGACGGCAATCCAGTCCGACCCCGACTTCGTCGCCACGATTGCCAGGCGCTGGACTGACGCCATCGACCAAGACGGGCCCGAACCCACCGAAGAAGCCCTTCGCCAACTCCAAGGCGCCTTCATTCGCAAGCCCCGCCACGGGCTCCACCACGTTGAAATCTTCGCCACCACTGAACAGTTCGAGACCCTCACCACCGTCATGAACACCGCGACCAACCCACGTCTTCGCACTACCGGCGCCGGCACACCAGCCAGCACGGCCAGCAATGAAGGCACCGGCACAGTCGAAGCTTCCGCTGCAGGCACGGCGGCGCTGAAAGAGGAACCCGCCCGCCCAGTTCTAGACCGACGATCCAGGGCGCAGAGGCTCCTGGACGGACTGGTCGGTGCCTGCAACGTGGCACTGGCCACCGGCCAACTGCCCTCCAACGGTGGACTGCGGCCCCAAGTCACCGTCACGATCGACCACCGCGACCTCCTCCAACAAGTCCAACGCAGGTACCGGGGCCCGTCCAGCGGCAGGGCCACATTCAGCGGCCCAATCCACCCCAACACCATCCGCAAAATCGCCTGCGACGCCGACATTATTCCCGTCCTGCTCGGCAGCGAGTCCCGGGTGTTGGACATCGGCCGCACCACTCGGCTGTTCCCGCCCCACGTCAGGAAAGCCATCACCGCCCGGGACGGAGGTTGCGCCTTCCCTGACTGCACCATGCCCGCCCCTTGGTGCGAAGCCCATCACGTCACCTACTGGTCACAAGGCGGGACCACAAGTACCGAGAACGGCACCCTGCTCTGCAGCCACCACCATCACCTCGTGCACAAAGAACAATGGAAAATCACCGTCATTCGAGGTGTCCCGTGGTTCGTCCCGCCACTCCACGTTGACCCCGGTCAAACGCCGCAGCGGAACCACCACCACAAACCCCTCAGAACGTAGGAGGGAGCACCCTAGGTTCTGTCGGCCCTCATCCACCCACCCGTTCGCCGTCGATCGGAGGCAACGTAATGCTCATCATGGCTTCAGCGCGACGTCGGCCAACCCGTATAGGACTCCGCCAGGTACGCTTTCCCGTGCTCGGATCCAACAACAGAGTGCAGTTCGCCGAGTTGCCGCGCCCTGTCAAAATCGTCCGCACCCGGCACGGTGTGCAGCATGGAAGTCATCCAGTATGAGAAATGCTGCGCCTTCCAGACCCGGTCAAGGGCCCGGTCGCTATAAGAATCCAACGTGGCCGTGGAGCCGCTCGAATAGAAAGAGTCCAAACCCTCAAAAAGTACCTTGACGTCATGGATGGCCAGGTTCAAGCCCTTGGCTCCGGTAGGCGGAACGGTGTGCGCCGCATCCCCGGCCAGGAAAAGGTTGCCATGGCGCATCGGCGTGTGCACGAAGCTCCGGAAAGGAAGAACCATCTTTTCAAGCACCGGCCCTTCCTTTAGTTCGAACCCGTTGCCGTTGACCCGCCGGCGGAACTCTGACCAAATGCGCTCGTCGTCCCATTCGGCAACGTTTTCGTGGGGATCGCACTGGAAGTACATCCGCTGAACGGTTTCGGTACGCTGGCTGATCAGGGCAAAGCCGTTGTCGGAGTTAGCGTAGATGAGCTCATCGGCACTTCGCGGCGCTTCAGCCAGGATGCCGAACCAGGCAAAGGGGTACTCGTGGAAATACCATTTGCGGTTGGCTTCAGGTATCTGGAAGCGGCAGTGGCTACGTGAGCCGTCAGCGCCTACGATGAAGTCCGCCTCAACCTCCACGTCATGGCCTTCCGCATCGGTAAACCAAACCTTGGGTTTGCCTTCGAGATCGTGCACTGTCGTGTCGGTGACGCTGTAGCGCACGTCGCCGACGTCGGCCTCGCGGCGGGCGGCAAGGTCCGCGAAGACATCCGTCTGGGGATAGAGCCACACAGACTCGCCCACGAGTTCCTTGAAATTGATGCGATGACTCTCACCGTTAAAGCGAAGCTCAATGCCGTCGTGCCTGTCCCCTTCGCGCAGAACCCGGTCCGACACTCCGGAGTCGACCAGCAAGTTCACGGTGCCGTGTTCGAGGATGCCGGCGCGAACTGTCTCGTGGATCTGTTGTCGGCTCCGGATCTCCACCACTACGGATTCGATTCCCTGCTTGGCCAAGAGATGGGAGAGCATCAGCCCTGCCGGACCAGCCCCCATGATGGCGACTTGGGTAGTGATAGTCGTGCGTGCCATGGTACTCCTCGCTTCGTTGCGGTCCCCGCCCAAGATCTGGCTGGGATGGATCTGCAATCAGTCTGGCGGGCAGGGACTGCTCGAGGGGTCGTACATTCCGTTGAACGGAAGGCTAATTACGCTTCAAGACGGCGTCCTATGCCGCGGGCTGCGGTCTGAAGTGCGGGGACCAAGGCTTGAAGGCGCATCTCAGCAACGGGCACCACCACGCCCAATGCCGCTAGCGTCCGGCGTTTTCCATCCATCACCGGCACCGCAATTCCCCAGGCGTCCGGGTCCACGACGCCGGCGAGCTGCACATACCCTTGCTGCGCGCCCTCCGCGAGCAAACGACGTACGACGTCGGCAGTCATCTTTCCTGAAGGGTCTCGGAACTGCTTGAGGTACTCGGCTTGGAGCTGGGCCGATTGATGCGCCATCAGGACCAAACCCGCAGATGAGATATGCACGGGCATCCGCCCTGCTACCCGAGCACGGTTGACTATTGACCCCCTGCGCGAGAGACGCTCCACGAACAGAGCTTCCCACCCATCGAGCACAGCTAAATTAACGTTCTGGTTGAGTACTTGTTGGATGTCCTCCATGAACGGCATCGCCGCCTGTCGCAAGGCCAAGGTGGGCGAATTGCGGTTCACGAGTTCCCACAAGCGCATGCCCAAGCGAACGGTGCCGCCGGCGTCGTGCTCCAGTAGCCCATGGCCGGAGAGCTGCCGGACCAGCCGATGGGCCGAGGAGAGCGGCAGGCCTGCGCGCTCAGCGAGCTCAGTCAGCTGGAGTGACGCCACACCTTCAGGGAATGCCTCAAAGACCCTGACAACCCGATCGACAACGGAGTCGCCCGAATCTGAATTTGCCACGATGTGCTCCTCCACCAGAGGCGCCGGAGGTGGCGCCTTCCATTCAATGGTAAGACCAATTGATCGTTAGCAGCAGCCGCGCTGCCCCCGGGCTACAGGGGTGCACCAACCAGCCCCGACTCAGATCGGTTATGAGCTGCGGAGGTTATGAGCTGCGCAGATGGTGAGGGGCGCCTGCCGCGGCATTGCCGAGCACCTGCGGGGCGGCCGCCAGACAGCGTTCGGCAGCACTCCGAAGTGCCGGTAGGACCTCGGCGGCAGAAGCCAAGCAGTGGTTCCTGATCATCGATTCCATTGCGCGGCATTGCGATTCCGCCTCCATAGCCCCAACCATGGCCGAGGAGATCTTCAGGCTGAGCACCGCATCCAGGGTGGCGTTGGTGTCGTGTTGACACAAACCCTTGGAAATCCTGAGGACCCTGCCCGGAAGCATACTCAGGTAGGTCGAAAGGAAGCGTGCGACGGGACGGGAATCGCCCAACTCGTCCCCAAGGCTCCTTAGCGCGTCCAGTTCCCAGAGGACTATTGGCGACGCCGCAGTTTCCGACACCACAGTTTCCTCAGTCATCTCCGGCATGCTCATCATGGCATTCCTTCCGCGGTTGTGCCACCAGTTTGGTAATTGCTAGTAACCGCTCGAGCCTGATCGGGCAGGGGGGCGCCCGATCAGGCTCGGCGGTAGCTGGTTATTTGGTGGTGGCGGTGCGTTGGGTGGCGTTGAAGGCGAAGGAGATGGTGCTGGTGGCGCCTTGGAAGGTGTCGTTGGCGGTGGTGGGGAATGCGGTGGTGACTTTGAGGTTGTCGGTTTTGGTTGCGGTGAGGGAGGTGAGGTTGGTCAGGGTCTGGTTGGCGGTGATGACCGGTGCGGAGGCCAGGACGGTGGTTTTGGTGCCGGTGCAGGTGTAGGGGGCTGTGGCGCCGGTCCAGGCGGTGGAGCAGTTTTCGATGGTCAGTTGCAGGCCGTTGACGGTGTCGGTGGTCAGCAGGGATGCGGTGGCTCCGGCGGTGGTGGTCAGTGACACGGTGTTCAGGTCTGAGTTGCCGGTGTTGGAGAGGGTGACGAGTTTTTCGACTTTGTCTCCGGGGAGCAGTCCTGCGACGGGGACGTTCAGGGTGTTGTTCACTCCGGGGGCGCCCAGGGCGATGGTGATTGTTCCGGCGGTGACGGCTTGGCTTGCCGAGGTCGAGGAGGTGAACGCGCCGTAGGTTCCCATGC
The DNA here is from genome assembly GCF_046535135.1 of Arthrobacter sp. SIMBA_036. Taxonomy (NCBI): domain Bacteria; kingdom Bacillati; phylum Actinomycetota; class Actinomycetes; order Micrococcales; family Micrococcaceae; genus Arthrobacter; species Arthrobacter sp. SIMBA_036. The sequence continues at coordinate 86,423 of NZ_JAWRXG010000007.1, read as the reverse complement.
CGGCGACGGCGGCTGCGGTGCCGACCAGTGCGACGGAGGCGAGGATTTTCCCGGAGGTGGTTTTGAGGCTGATGGCCATGGGAATCAGTGTCCTTTCGGGAGGCCACCGTTTTCGGGCCGGCCAGTTGATCTTTTCCAGCCTCTCTGGCTGACAAGAACTACTGTGCCGGGCCACCATCAAGAACCACTCAGGTGTTCGATCAGGACATGATCAGGAAAAGCTCAAGAAACCCACTACCCAGGCAACCCACCCGGCTGATCCGGGCCTATGGACTAACTGTAAGCATCCTGATATTCGTTGAGAACCGGACTGGTTCAACAGCTGAGGTGGGCGATGGCGGATCGAATTACCGATATCTGGGGCACCAGGACGCCGTTCGCGGGAGGAGACGAATGGCCCACCCGCGTCGATTTCGCCTTGCAAGCAGGACTTACGGAGGACGACATCGACCATTGGGTCCAGTCTGCCTGTGTGTTGTGCAGCAACGGCTGTGGGTGCGATATCGCCGTCAAGGACGGCCTGATGGTGGGCATCCGGGGACGCTCCGCAGACCGGATCAACAAGGGTCGCTTAGGACCCAAGGGCCTGTTCGCCAGTTGGCAGGGCGTCGCCCATAAGGATCGCCTCATCCGTCCCTTGATCCGCGAGGGTGGCCATCTGGTGGAGACGGACTGGGATACGGCCATGAGCAGGGTCGTTGCGCGCAGCAAGGAACTTTTGGCGTCGAAAGGGCCGTTGAGCCACGGCTTCTACACCAGCGGGCAGCTTTTCCTGGAGGAATATTATGCACTGGCTGTCATTGGCAAGGCCGGGATTGGGACACCTCACATGGACGGCAATACCCGGCTCTGCACCGCTACGGCAGCATCTGCCCTCAAAGAGACGTTCGGAGCTGATGGGCAGCCAGGCGCTTATGAAGACATCGACGCTTGCGATGCAATTTTCCTGTACGGCCACAACATGCCGGAAACACAAACCGTCCTTTGGTCCCGCATCCTTGACCGGTTAGCAGGCCCGACGCCACCTAAGTTGGTCTGCGTGGACCCCCGAAACACGGAGGCGGCCCGCTACGCTACCGTTCATCTGGCAGTCCGTCCGGGGACCAACTTGGCTCTTATGCATGCCCTGATCCGCGAGGTCCTCAAGAACGGCTGGCACGACCCCCAGTACGTCACGGATCATGCCATCGGCTTCGATGAGTTGCAGGAGGCCGTGCAGGAGTGGACTCCAGAAGCCGCCGCGGAGATCTGCGGCGTCAAGGCCGATGACATCAGGGAGGCGGCGTGGATATTCGGCACCTCCAGCACCGTTTTGTCCACAGTCCTGCAGGGCTTCTATCAGTCCTCCCAAGCCACGGCATCCTCCTGCCAAGTCAACAACTTGCACTTGCTCAGGGGCATGCTAGGCCGTCCCGGCGCAGGGCTGTTGCAGATGAACGGCCAGCCAACTGCCCAGAACAACAGGGAATGCGGGGCCGACGGCGACCTCCCCGGCTTCCGCAACTGGGGGAATCAAGGGCACATCGAGGAACTCGCCAGCCTATGGAACGTGGATCCAGGAGTCATTCCCCACTGGGCCCCGCCGACGCACGCGATGCAAATCTTCCGGTATGCCGAACAAGGATCCATCGACTTTCTCTGGGTCTCCGCCACTAATCCGGCAGTGTCCATGCCGGAGCTGCCGAGGATCCGGAAGATCCTGTCCAAGCCGGACCTCTTTCTCGTGGTGCAGGATTTGTATCTGACCGAGACGGCGCAACTGGCGGACGTTGTGCTGCCGGCCGCGGCTTGGGGAGAAAAGACGGGCACGTTCACCAACGCCTCGCGCGTAGTCCATCTTTCTGACAAAACCGTGGAACCTCCTGGTGATGCCCGCGCCGACCTGGACATCTTCCTCGATTACTCGCGCCGCATGGAATTCAGCACTTTGGACGGGCGTCCATTACTCACGTGGGACGGTCCCGAGTCGGCATTCGAAGCATGGAAGGATTGCTCGCGTGGGCGGCCCTGCGACTACACCGGCTTGAGCTATGCCAAGTTGCGGGGCGGCAGCGGAATTCCTTGGCCATGCAATGAGGAGAACCCCGACGGCGTCACCCGACTGTACACGGATGGCAACTTTCCAAGCGCGCCCGATTACTGCGAGAGCTATGGGCACGACCTCTTGACGGGGGCAGCAGTGGAGCCGGAATCGTACCGCGCCCAGAAGCCGGACGGCCGAGCCTGGCTTAAGACTGCCCCGTACCACCCGCCCCACGAAGAACCCGACGACGACTACCCGTTCCGGTACACCACCGGACGGACCGCCTTCCACTTCCACACCCGGACAAAAACTGCCCGCTCCCGGACGCTGAACGATGCCGCTCCCAGGATGTGGGTGGAGATCTCCGTGGAAGACGCCCAGGATCTGGGGATTTCGGAGGGGGACATCGTCCGCGTCTCATCACGGCGCGGAGTTATCGAAGCGCCGGCACGGGTGAGCGGAGTGCGTCCGGGCACCATCTTCGCCCCGTTCCATTACGGATATTGGGACGCCAGCGGCGGGGGGAACGCCGGAGTTGGCATGGAGGGTGACCGCACCAACAGCGATGGCCAACAGCACACGACGGCGGCAAACGAGCTGACGATTACCGAATGGGATCCAGTCTCCAAGCAACCCATTTTCAAGAACGCAGCGGTACGCGTGGAAAAGATAGGCAGCGGAAACGGACCAGCGCCGGCCCCCACCACTACTGCTTCCCGGCCGGCAGGACCCCAGTCATGAATCTCCACATCTACCTCGGCCTGCTTCACCAGGGCGAACAAACGCTAGCTAAGTCATTCCGCCAAGTTTCAGAGGGCCATGGATCTGAGCCCGACGTGCATTTCCTCTGTCAAAGCCTCGCTCAGCAATGCGACCACCACGAGAAGCTGCTGCTGCCCATAGTGCAGCAGTATGGGCAGGACTCATCGGCCGACGAGCCTGAACGTCTTCACGCCGAGGGTTTATCCAAGACCCGCAGCGGCCCCGTGGGTTTGCTCCGAGACCTGCAGGATTTGTACCTCTTGGCCAGCCTCGTCGACGTCACATGGACGATGTTGGAGCAGGCAGGCCAGGCCCTTCGCGATCGGAACCTGCTCGCCGTCGTCGAGCGCTGCCAAAAGGAGACCAAGGTTCAACTTCGCTGGTTGCAGACCCGAATGAAACAGGCCGCACCCCAAGCCCTGATTGTCGCCAGCTGAGGAGGTCGCGCCAACCGGCCCGATCGTCAGCGGACGCCGAACCGAACGGCCGCCGCTTCAGCCAAACGTTACGGGACGAGGGTTTCGTTTTTGCCCACAGTAACTGGTGCGGTTTGGGATGGCGCAAAAGGTTCGACGCCGGCGGCGAGCGCCCGATTGTAGGCCAACTCAAACATGTCCTTCGCAAGGGCCAGTTCGTGCTGGAGGCGTTCGCAGCGGAGGGCGGCCATCCAGAGGCCACTCATCGGGTGGCTGATGTCTACGTCCATCCGGAAGCCACAAGCGCAGGCCCATTCCGGCCAGGCTGCCGTGGCTGCTTCCACTGAATCCATAGTCTCAATCGACTTGAGCGGGACCAGAGTCGTCGACCGCAGGGCGCCCTCGCTGATCCGCATCCGGGACCCGCAATGGACGGGCCCGAAGTTCTCCCTGGCATCGGAATGCACAGTTGGCAGGGGGTCTTCAGCCACCGGTGTGGGGCTTGGTTCACGCAGCGCGACCGTCATCGTCTTCTCCCACACATTAACCGGATAAGTAATTTGGCTATCTAGTTATATGTGTACTGATCAATTCTGTCCAGTTTCATCCCTGGTCGGGGCTAGCCTACGCAGCTGCCGACGTCGAGCGCGCCGGCCGATCGGCCCGGACCCGGCGCCACGCCGCGGGCGCCACCACCACAGCTACGCCGACGGCGGCGCCGATGACGGTCTCGATGATACGGTCGCGCAGCAGCAGTGCTGGGTCCACGCGAGCAGCCAACAGCGTTGCGATCAACGCCAGGGGCGTAACGAAAAGCTGGGCGACCAAGTATTGGCGGGCTATGAACATCTCTGCCCCGAACTGACAGGCGGCGATCACCAAGACCATCGCCCACGGTGCAGGATTCAGCCATAGGATGCCGGCAAGAATCACCAATCCCATCACCGTCCCGGCAATTCTTTGAACGCCCCGACGAACACGGTGCCGCGTCGAGTGGCCCACCAGCGGCACCACGGCCGCCACCATCGCCCAATATGTATGCCCAAAACCAAGCCGCTCGCCAACTATCGTCGCTATGGTTCCGGCCAGCCCCGCTGCCACAAGATAGCCGGCACCCTCCAACCACATCGCACGCCGTTCGGGAGACGTTTGGCGGATTCGCGGTGGCCGCTTCCAGGGGCTCCGGTGGCTTCGGCGAACCCGGGCGGACATGCCAACCAGGAGGCAGAAAAGTGTGGTCGAGACTGCCACGAGCATCGCTTCCCAAAGCGGCGGCTGCGCCGGAATGGAAGCGATCGCCGCGAACGCGAAAATGTGAAAGAGGGAGCCCCCGGGCCGAAGACGCCATGCAGCGACCACCACGGAACAAACACCCGCAACTGCCGTGGTTGCTGCTGTCAAAACCCACGTGTACGCGGTGCCACTAACTCCCACCTCGTGCGCGAAGCGGGCCATCAGGGTGGCGCACAACATGATCAAAAGCATGAAGCCGCCCGCGCGGAGCTGACTGCGGAACCGCACGCTATGCGGCTCGTTGCGCCCATAAATACCGGTAAACGCTCCAAAGGAGGCGAACACAGCCAAGTCGAGTCGCCCCATCACGGTCAACGCAATCAACGGCACAAACACACCAACTGCACAGCGGAGAGCCGGGTGGTGGTCCTTGTTGGCCGGGCCCATGGTGAACATTTCCGCTACAGCCTTCAAAACCAGGCTCGCCTTTCGTCGCAAGATCAAACATACGACGGCGGCGCTGACGTCCGCTTTCAAGGTTACGCTCCGACTCCTCACTACCCGGGGATCGGGCGCATTTGGTGCCCCTCATCACCTGAGGGGTACCAAATGTGAAGCAGTACGTGGTGGAGGGCGTCGCTAGAACCGCGACGCTGCTCCGGCCACAGGCTTCGTGGCCAGTGGATTGCTGGCGATGTCGGTAAGTCCGGAGGCGGGGGTGTAGGTGGGGAAGACGTTGGCTGATGTGACAGTCTTGCTGCCGCTGGTACCAGCGCCCAAGGTAATGGTGAGAGTGTTGGCCGAGGGGTCCCACACGAGGGAGGTCGCGTTCGCGCCGTTACCCATAAAGCTCAATGCCGTCGCGGTGTAGACCGCGCCCAATGACACGCTTCCAACCCTCAAGCTCGGGCAGGCAGAACCGGACACGGTCAAGGTGTTGTCACTGGCCGTGGCGCTGATCGTGACCACCACTTGGTCAGCATTGTTGCCCCTTTGCGTCTGGGTGGTTGTGTTGTCGGTCCAGGCACTGCAGATGCTGTTAGCGCTGAGTGACTCGGAGAACTTCAAAACAACCTTGTCGCCCTTGTCCACTATGTTGAGGGTGCCGCCGTTGCTCAATTGGACTCCAGTGACAGTTGGGGACGAAACGTCCTTGGTGGATGTCGCCGTACCTGCAGGTCCTGTATTGCCAGCGGCGTCAGTAGCCGTAGCGGAGTAAGAGATCGTCCCCGGGCTGAAAGCAGTCATATCCACCGGCACGGCAGTCCAACCGCCCGAAGGATTGGTGGTGACATTTTGTGTCACGGCAGGAGCCCCACCACCCGTGACCGTCAAGACGACCGTCGAGTTGGCCTCCGCGGTGCCGCTGATCGGGACGCCGGATACGTTGCCTTGGTGCACATACGTCGGCGCTGTCACCACGGGAGCAAGGGGAGGCGTGGTATCCGTGATAGGAGTCGTTGCAGCACTGCGCAAGCTTTCGGCGCCCTGCCACAGGGAGAGCAATGGCGTCACTGTGTAGTACCAGGTCCCCGCCGGGACGTTGCTCTCCACGCAACTCAGGCCAACGACGGTTGTCCCGCAGGCGCCGGTCGCCGTAACGCGTGTCCCGCCGGTCGCGGAACCATAGCGGGCGATGCTGTACCCGCTCACCGGCCGCTGAGCCGCCGTCGTACTGGCCGCCCAACTAACTGTGACGCTGGTGCCTGAAACGGCGGTGGCCGGTTGGGCCCCCTGGCTTACGGCGTCGGCCTTCGCGGCCCCGGAGCCGGAGCCGACTGAACTCCAGAACGCGCTGGCGGCTGGTCCGGCCCACGAGACGAAAAGGATGCCCACCAAGATCAGGGCAACGCGGTTCCACCTGCCAAAGCCGATGGAAGCGTGGTGATGGCGGCGGGTCACTTGCGTACCTCCAACGTGACGGGGATGCTGAATTGCGCACCTTGGCATGCGGACATCGAACCGGTGCCCATGCTGGCGGCACCCTGCAGCGTCACGAGGATGGAGCTGTTGGCCTGAATTGTCAGGGACGCCATGGGTGCAGGTGGAGGCGTGAATGTCACTCCCGTTGTTGTACAGCCGGAGTGTGCGGCGTCGGCAGTCGCGGCCCCGCTGGATGTAATGCCGTAGATTGTCACCGCCTGTGGGTTCGGGTTGGTAGCCCGAACAATGACGTCGGCGGTTCCGCCCGGAACCAGGCTGGTCTGCAGGGTATCGCCCGGGACGAGTGCGTCCACCGTAACGGTCTGCATGGTGCTGTTAGTTGCCGACCCGGCGCCAATGCCGGTTGAGGCCCAATATGCGTAGGCGGATCCTGCGCCGCCGAGGATGCAAAGAACCACGGTCGCGGCTGCCGTTCGTGCGAGCCTTCCTGGGCTCAGGATGCGCGGAAGTCGAAGGGTCATCATCTTAGTTGGCCTCTCCGGTGCCCGTGAAAGTGAACTGGACAGTCGCGCCCTTGCAGCCGTCCTGAAGTTGGGGCGTGTCAAGCATTTTGATCTGCGGCCAGTTCGCCTCGAGTACCCCCAAGGCGGAAAGTGAGCGAGTGCCTGGCTCCACGGTCAGCGGATAGGCACCCGAGTATTGGGTGATCCTGTAATCGGCAGAAGAGCAGGGTAATTTGGCCGCAACTGCTGCCGGGGTCCGGACCACTTGGCTGATGGCCACAGACAGATTTGTCACAGCGATGCTCTTGTTCTGCGGATTGGAAATCTGGAGGTTCAGCGACCTCGAAACACCCGGCGCGAGCAGGCCGGTTACCGAGCCGGAAAGGCCGAACGTGCGTTTGACTTCCAGGACCTGCAACTGCCCGGGCGCCGCATTGGACAGGGTGGATCCGCTGGTACCAGTCACCGTGAAGTCTGTTTTAGTCGCCGGCGTCGTGGTTGCTGTGGAAACAGTCAGCGTCGCCTGCGCGGTGCTGCCGGAGGCAAGCACCAACGACGCCGGCGCCGCGCTCGCTGTCGCACCGTCCGGAAGTCCGCTGACTGCGAAGGTCACAGGCCCGGTGAAGCCTCCCGTCGACGTCGCTGACACCGTGAAACTGGCGGACTGCCCTTGGTCGACGGTTCGGCTTGAAGGACTCAGAGCCACCGTGATCCCTTTGCTTACCTTCGCGGTGCTGCCCTGCGCGTTGTTGCCCTGTGTGCTGCCGCCCTGCCCATTGTTGCCCTGTGCGTTGCTAGCGGCGAGGGCGGCCACCGGCACAACGGCGACCAGGAGTGCAAGCAGCAGCGCACGGAGGGGGATACCAACTCGGTGAAAGGGTGCTGTTCGCTCTGGCCGGCGGTCCATGAAGGCTCTTTTCGGACGATAGCTTGTGCATTCGGGACATGTGGGAAATGCGTGTGCCGGGGACCTCCACTCGTAGGGTGGTCCCCGGCCGGTGGAGTCTAGAGACTACCGACGTTGACTGTCACGACGGCGGACTTGCAGGCGTCCTGGTTGACGGTGGTGCTGTCGATAAACTTCAGCACACCGGAGCCCACAGAGGTTCCGGTGGAGTTCGCAGCCACCGGGCTGTTGCTTGTCACGGCGGTGACATCGAACCAGGCAGGAAGGCAACCGGCGACGTCGGTGGTCACGTGAGCGGAGAGAGCACCGACCACGGTGCTTGAGGTGGTGGAGTTGTCCGCCGTGTACGCAACATTGACCTGATTGCCCGGTGCGAGACCGCCCGCAAACGTCGCATGAAGGGTGACAGTGCCGCCACCGGCCGAGTTGGTTGCGGCTCCAGTTCCGGAGCCCGTGGTGGTCCAGTACGCGTAAGCGGCTCCGCCACCCACCGCTACCAAAGCGACGCCTGCGACTGCGGCGGTGACCCGGCTCTTCTTGGAAAGTTTGCGCATGATGTAACTCCTTGGTTGATCGGTCCCAGGGAGCCGCCAGGCAACTCCCAACCATCCGGCCGAGGGTGGCGGATGAAGCGATGTCCCCATGGTTCAGTGAGCGCGCACCGAGTGGCTAGCGTTCCGTGTACGCCATTTTTTCGTCCGAACAGAGCAGGAAAATACCCATACGCGGCATGCAACTACTCAGTCTTATGTAACTGACTACTTGGACAAGCGCCGCCAATTCCGGGCTACCGCTGGGTAATACGCCCCAACTCCACACGGACGGAATCCAAGGAATGGACAAACGCATCGGCCTTCCAACCAACGGCCGGAAGAGGCCTTGCGTCAAGATTGTGGCGATCTTGAGCAAAAACTGCGCGTATATTCGAGTGCTCGGATGGCCGCCCCAGGCCCTGCCTTGCTGCGTGGAGAACTCGGGAGGAGCGCGGAATGAGCAGCTGCTAGGCCGATATGACCGCGCCTAAGGAGTTGAAGCTGTAGAGCTGGATTCCCTCGATTCCGGGCTGCGCAGCCAGGTCATGTATCAGCGCATCCGGTGAATACCGCTCACCCATCAGAAGCCTCTTGGCGAGCGGTCCCCTCTTGCTGAGGAATTTCAGGGAGGAACCCACACCAATCTTGCTGGCCAGGGAGATGAGCTTTGTCTTGGGTACGGCCCCGGCTACTCCGGCCCAGACCGGGAGGTGCACGCCCTGCCGCCGGAGCAACGCCGCATAATTGTGGATCGCATTGGCCGAGAAGCACATCTGGGTCACCACCCTTGTGGCGTATTCCTGTTTGGCGGCCAAGGCTTCCAATAACTGCAGTCCGTTGATGTTTGGGTGGCCCTCGGGGTACCCTGCCACCCCCACCGCCATCTTCCCGCCTGTGATGTCTGCAATATCCCGCACGAGTTCGATGCCGGTTGAATACGGTCCCGCCGGATGGGGCGCATCACCGCCAATCGCAAACACCTCAGAGATGCCTGAACTGGCGCAGTCGCCAAGAATCCGCTGCAGCTGGGCTCGGCTATCGAGGCACTTCGCAGCTAAGTGTGGCACCGCTGCGTAGCCCAGTTCACTGAGCTGGATAGCGGTCCCCATGGTGGGGCCAATTCCATGGTGCGGCAGGCACGTGACACTGATGGTGGTGCTCTTGGGCAAGGCTTCAGCGACCCGGGCAACAACGCCGTCGGTGGGAATGATTTCGACGCGGGTGGGGAGCATGGATCAGGTCCTGGTTCGCTGGCGTACTGGCGGGCGCAGTTGTTTCGGGCGTTGTGTGGCCTGATTTGCACCCTTGGGTAGGGTCATTTCATGCAGAGCGGGCCTCACAGGGCGGTCAGCATCCACGTCGACGGAGTCGTACCCTATGGCCTTGAGCATAGTGTCGACGTCGGCCAGGCGTCGTGCGCCGATATGCCGGTCCGCGAAGGCGGTAGGGGTTGATTGAACGGTCAAGAGGAACTCCATAATTCACGGCCCAGTGAGCGCCACAATGAATAAAAGTTCCTCCCCGCTCTGTCTTGGACCTGAGAGATTCCGCAGACTGTGTTTCCACGTTATGCCTGCTTGCACCGTCGGTGAGCCCGGTTATCCGTGCTACTTTCCAGAGTTGCCTCGCCGCGGCGGTACATGGGCCTGAGAGATTCCCGGGGAGGATTTGCTCCTACGGCGCCTGACTGGATGTACCGGCAGGACTCTCCCGCCGCAGATCAAAAGCGTTGCGCCACCTGAGTGACACGCTTCACACCATAGCGGGTTCGTTTGAAGAAGCGCAACCATACATGCATGGGTGCGCAGACGGTTCTTCCCTCAAAACCCGCGGACACCTCCCAGATTTACTTATCCACATCGCCCCCTGCTTCGCACTTCTTTGACATCCCGGAATGGTAGTTTGATCTCTGCTGAGCCAGACACCTGTACCCGATCTGAGGACACTCCATGTTTAAGGGTTTCAAAGAGTTCATACTTCGCGGCAATGTCATCGAACTTGCGATTGCAGTGGTCATTGGTGGTGCATTCACCGCATTGGTTGGCGCGTTTACAACGAACATCATCAACCCCGTCATAGCCGCTGCCGGCGGAATGAAGGCTGATGGCCTTGGCTTCAAGATCTGGCAGGACAACCCTGCCACGTTCGTCAACATCGGCGCCGTCCTCACCGCCGTCGTGACCTTCTTGATTACCGCTGCGGTGGTCTACTTCGTCTTCGTTGCCCCGATGAACAAAGTCAACTCCATGGTCAAAAGCCGCCTCGGCGCGGCAGAGCCGGAGGAAAAGCCCCTTCCCGCGGACACAGCCTTGTTGGCCGAGATCCGCGACCTGTTGAAGGACGCAGCCGAACCCCGTAAAGCCAGCCACGCTGCCACTTCCGGCCAAGGCCCAAGCTCCGACCACATCCACTAGGCGGGCCCGCGGCAACCGGATGGGCAGGACTGGCAGTATCCACCGTCAGCTAAGCACCCGGTACTTGAGGAAAATTGCTCCGTTGCCGAACGTGCGCTCCTGAACGAGTTCCAGCCGGGTACCAAAGTCTGCGGGCAAGCCCTTCTTCCCGCCACCTACGATGGCCGGCACCATAACCAACTGGCATTCATCGATCAGTCCATCACGGAACGCTTGGGCTGCGAGTTCCGGGCCCCCGATGGAGATGTCTGTTGCAACTGACGCCTTGAGTTTCCGGACATCGTCAGCCCTGTACTCCCGCTCAATCTTGGTGTTGCGAGTGGACGGATCCTGCAGGGTTCGCGAGAAGACCACCTTCTCCGCCCGGCGCCAAAGGTGCGCAAAGTCATCGATGAAAGGCGGTTCGGACGAGGTATCCCACGTGTCCCAGACACTCATGACGTCGTAGAGGCGGCGTCCGAGCAAGTGGTGCCGGATATGGCGTTGGCGTTCATTGATGAAACGGTGCACTTCCTCGTCCGGCACGCTCCAGTCGAATTTGCCGTCCCGGTCCGCGACGTAACCGTCAATGGACATGATGGCCGAGTAGATGAGTCTTCCCATGTGGCTTCAGTCCGCGTCGATCGTTTCCAGCAGCTTCCCGAGGGCTGCGCGAATATCGTCGTAATCATTTTGGCCGGCGCGGCTCTCCGCGGAGATCACTGCGCAGCGGTGGATCTTCTTGAAGTCCCCGATGGGGAACTTGTAGTGCCCTTTTTGATCGTCCGGGTGGTCGTCGTCCACTCCCAGGTGCCACTTGGAGTATTCGGCATGCCCGTGCTTGTCCAAGAACGAATTCTCATCCTTGGTGGACGGGGCGTGCTCGCTCCAGTCGTCACGGGCATCTTTGACGACCTTGCCGTCGTCGATCAGCTGTTTGGCGTGTTCGAAGGCCTTCTTGTTGAGTTTCACTGTCATGGCACAACCTCGCTTGGACGTTGGTATTCGACGCGTGAGCGCCGTACCGTCCCAAGCTTAGGTTTGCGCGGACAGCCCGGGAAGACCCTCCCCAGGCAGGGTGATTCAGCCTATGACGCGAACCTGTTGGCCTATGCCGAGCTCTTTAACCACCATGCGCCGTTCTATTGGCCCTGTTTGCTCTAACCAAAGGATGCCGCCGTCTACGGACACGGTCTCAACCGATCCTTCGTCCACGAGCTGATCGTAATGCCAAACCTGAACCACCCGGCCCGGGAGTTGCCGCCAATCGGACACGATCTTCCCCGGCATACTTTCGCCAGGACCCCGCGTGAAATCCTTCATCCCGTGATACAAAATCGACTCCTAGGCATCCGTCTTGTCCGCAACCAAAGTCAGACTGGAAGGCCCGGCGGCGGATCACAGCACGCGGCTCCAACGGCCGCCCCCTGCAAGGAACGAGTGCCGTGGATGTTCCGTACATGACGCGGTTTGCCGCCCGAACTCCGGGCGGGCTACGGCGGGTTGCTTCCTTAGAGGGCTTTGACCGCTCCGAGGACCTTGGTGAGCGATTCCTTTGCGTCCCCGAACAGCAACGTGGTCTGGGGCTCATACAGCAATTCGTTTTCGATGCCGGCAAAGCCGGGGCGCATGGACCGTTTGAGGAATACCACTTGGCGGGCGTCGGCGACCTCAAGGATTGGCATGCCGTAGATCGGCGATCCGGAGACGGTTTTTGCCGCCGGGTTGACGACGTCGTTGGCCCCGACGACCAGGGCGACGTCCGCGGTCTTAAACTCCGGGTTGATGTCACCCATTTCCTTGAGCGATTCATACGGAACATTGGCTTCAGCCAGCAGGACATTCATGTGGCCAGGCATCCGCCCCGCCACTGGGTGGATAGCAAAGTCCACCTCAATCCCCCGGCTTTCCAATGCAAGCGCCAACTCTGCCGCCGTGTGCTGCCCTTGGGCCACGGCCAGACCGTACCCCGGAACAATGATGACCCGTTGCGCATATCCCAGCAGTACAGCAACGTCTTCTGCGCTGGAGGAACGGACCGGGCGATCACTCAACGCAGTGGAACCTGCCGTGGAACCGCCCTTGAATGCCCCGAACAGGATTCCCGCCACGCTGCGGCCCATCGCCGCAGCCATGGCGCGGGTAAGGATGGTTCCTGATGCTCCGACCAGTGTCCCCGCGACCACAAGGAGGACATTTCCCAGCACCAGTCCCGACGCCGCAACGGCCAGTCCGGTAAATGCGTTCAGCAAAGAAATGACGATCGGGACATCGGCGCCGCCCACCGGGAGGACAAGGAGGACGCCAGTCCCCAGTCCGAGAAGCAGAACGGCAAAGGCCAGCAGCGATGAGCCGCTGAACACGACAGAGGCACCCGCAGCCACGGCGGCGAGCAATACCGCGCCCATCAGAACGGGAAGGCCCGGAAACGTGACTGGGCGCGTAGTCATCAAACCTTGGAGTTTGGCAAAGGTCACGCCGGAACCTGCGAAGGACACGGCGCCCACGAGCAAGGTAAACACCACCGCCAGCCGAATCCAAGGATCGTCATGATGGGGAAGTTCCAGCAAAGCCACAAGGGCTGCAGCCCCACCGCCCACCCCGTTGAACAAGGCGACGAGCTGCGGCATTTGGGTCATCTGAACCCGCCTGGCCACCGGGGCCGCAACACCGGCTCCCACGGCCATTGCGGCAATGATCCACGGGATGTTCTCAACCCTCGCTGAAACGAACACCGTCACCACGGCCAGGAACGCACCCAAGGCGCCGATGAGGTTGCCGCGACGGGCCGTTCGGGGCGAGTTCAGTCCCTTCAGGGCGACGATGAAGCAAGCCGCAGCGACAAGGTATAGAAGCGCCGTCCAGGTGGGGCTGAGTAGCGTCACGGGCGCGGCTCCTTACCCCGGGTTTCGGCGCTTGATCCGGCAGACGACGGCGGCCGGCCCCTTCCGCGGAACATCTCGAGCATGCGGTCGGTCACCACGAAGCCACCCACCAGGTTTGCCGTTGCCAGTACCACAGCCACCAAAGCCACCACCAGCACCGGGGGCTCTATGGCTTGGCCGGCCACGATGATGGCGCCCACCAGGATGATGCCGTGGATGGCGTTGGCGCCGGACATCAAGGGGGTGTGCAGCGTGCTGGACACTTTGGAAACTACCTCGAAGCCGACGAACACCGCGAGCACGGTGATGGTCAACAAGCTCATGCCGTCCATCAGCCCACCCTGGTGTCGGGGTCGCCGAGGGTAAGCAACGCCGCCCGGGTGGGTTCGTGCCGCACCTCGCCGTCGTAGGTTAGGCAGGTACCCGCCACCACTTCGTCACCGAAGTCCGGCGCGACAACTCCATCCTTGGTGATCAACGCGACCAGGTTGGCAACGTTCTTGGCGTAGAGCCGCGACGCGTCTGCGGGCATGGCCGACGCAGCGTCCCTCATCCCCACCAGCGTGACCGCGCCACAGCCATCCGCGGTAGTAATGGAAATATCCTCCCCCGGGATGCTCCCTTCAACGTTCCCTCCGGATTCTGCCGCGAGGTCCACCACCACTGATCCCGGACGCATGCCCTGCACCATCTCGCGGCTCACCAGGAGCGGGGCCCGCCTTCCCGGGACCGCGGCGGTGGTGATCAGGACGTCCGACTGGGCCACATGCGGAGCCAAGAGTGCCCGCTGGAGGGCTCCACGATCTGCGCTCAGTTCACGCGCGTATCCGCCCGAAGCCTCCGCTGTCTCCAGGTCCAGCTTGATGAAGGTTCCCCCCATGGAAGCTACCTCGTCCGCAGATGAAGGCCGGATGTCATTCGCCGATACCCTGGCCCCGAGCCTCTTGGCCGTGCCAATCGCCTGCAGACCGGCAACCCCCACGCCCAAAACCAGCACCCGGGCCGGTGGAATGGTGCCGGCAGCTGTCATGTACAGCGGAAAGAACCTCGGTAAGCGTGTTGCGGCCTCCAGGACACAGCGATAGCCCGCAACCAAGGCTTGGGAGGTCAGGGCATCCATTGACTGCGCACGCGAGATGCGCGGAACCAGTTCCAGAGCAAACGCGGTCACCCCGCCGCGGGCGAGGGCGCGGACAGTGGGCAATTCCGACGACGGCGATCCCAGGCCCACGGTGACGGCGCCCCTGTGAAGAGCCGCCGCCGTCGAAGGTTCCATGGGACGTACGTGGCAATAGAGGTCGAGCGTCCCGAGGTCCAAGCCTTGCACCACCGAAGCGCCGGCGTGCCGGTAATCGCTGTCGCTGTGGCCCGCGGCGAGGCCTGCGCCGGACTCGATTTCAACTGCCAATCCCAACCCCGTCAGTTGCTTGACCGTCTCGGGCGTCGCCGCGACGCGACGCTCGCCGTCGAGCGCTTCACGTGCTACGCCTGCCTTCACCCGCCACCCCTCTTCCGCAACCCGAACCAGTTGGCATGAGTCTATGACTGCGCGGAGCGGGACGGGAGTAGGGGGCTGCGCTATGTGCACAAGTCAACTAGGGTCAGTTGAAGCTGGAGGCAACCAGCCGCCACACCGTCGACGAGCCGGTTCCGGCCGTGCCGTCGGGAAGGAACGCCCCCGTGGAAACGTTCAAGATCGGCTATTTCGTCGGAAGTTTGTCCAGCACATCCATCAACCGCGTCCTGTCGCGGGCCCTCATCAGCGTGTCCCCGCCCGAGTTGGAATTCCACGAGATCGCCATCAAGGATCTCCCTCTTTACAGCTCCGACTACGACGGCGACTTTCCCCAAGTGGGGAAGGACCTGAAGGATGCCATCGCAGCGTCCGACGGTATCTTGTTCATCTCGCCCGAATACAACCGTTCCATCCCGGGCGCGCTGAAGAATGCCATCGATTGGGGCTCCCGTCCTTGGGGCACCAATTCGTTCGCACGCAAACCTACCGGGATCATCGGCGCATCGCCTGGCGGTATTGGCACGGCGGTCATGCAGTCGTCCATGCGAAGCGTTTTAAGCTTCCTTGACGCACCGCAGCTGAATGCCCCCGAGGCCTACATCCGCTTTGTCGCGGATGCCTACGACGACGACGGTTCAGTAAAGGACGAGGCCACCGCAGGTCTGCTGCGCCACTTCATGGAGGAATACAGCGCTTTCGTGCAGCGGGTCCTCGCGGCCAACGCTCCGGGCCATATCGGTGACCCGGAACCGGACAGTGACAAGCTGAACCGTTAGTTTTCTCCGCAATTCATGGTTTAGTCAGTATGCTTACTAATATAAGTGATGCTCGGACACACCCTCACCAAGGAGAAACGATGCTTCGTAGACTAGCCATGACCACCCTGGCATTGGCCCTGTTCTCCGGGTCGATGGCCGCTACGGCTGTTGCGGCCGACGCCGCCGTCTCGACTCAGGGCCATGTCACCGCCGCCAGCGCAACACCCAGCAGCTCCCCTACAGCGACGACCAGCGCATCCGACTCAGACGCGCCCAGCCCGTCCACCGGCGGAAGCACCGGACCCAACAACCCGGGCACGGGAGAGACCGGCCAGCAGCAACAACAACGGACAGACGTGGTGCCGTGGATTTTGGCTATCGCGGCAGCCATCATCATTATCGGCATCATCATTTGGACGGTGCGGAACCGGCGTCCCAAGGATAAAGGACTGACGGATCGCCGCCGCTAAGCGCCGGGCTGCCCCTCGGTCAGCCGCCCAATGATGCTGGATTCCAACTGCTCGAGCAGGTGCCGCGGGTTGTCATAGACCTCTGCGGCACCTGCTTCGCGCAGCTCCGCCTCGCTGATTCCACCGCACAGCAAGCCGATCACGGGCACCCCGATTGCGGCGCCGGCCTTCACGTCCCACACCGCGTCCCCAATGAAAACGACATCTTCGGGGCTGAGCTCCAGCTTTTCCAGGCACGCCAGGAGGATGTCCGGCTCAGGTTTGCTTTCCTTGGCATCGTTGGAGCTGGTCCAAGCATCGATGGCAGCTCCGCCGCCGTCGGAGGATTCGCCGCTGGAGGATCCGCCGTCGAGAAGCTGCCTGCTCACCTCAAGGTCGCGTTCCTGGGCAGAGGACGCCAGACCCACAGCCAAGCCGGACTCCGAGATCGCGGACAACAGCTCCCGGGCAGCATCGAAGGTCCGCAGCGCGGGCCAAAAGGTCGAGAACACAGCGCCATGGGCGGACTTCAAGTCTTCCTGCATGTCCTCTGAGCAACCCGGAACCAGGGCTTGGATCAACTTGTCCCCGCCCATTCCCACGCAGCGATGGATGGCGGACATCTGGACGTCCAGGCCCTCCCGGCGGAAGGCTTGCCACCAAGCCATTGCGTGGAAGTAGCTGGAGTCGATCAGCGTTCCATCCACATCGAAGAGGACGCCGCGCCGTTTTCCTGCGGTTGGGGTAGCTTTGCCGGACTTTGACTCTGCCATTCCTAGCCCACCTCCACGCGTGCGCGCGGGGCCTGCCCCGCCAGAGCCGAGTCAATCTCAGGCTCCTCCAACATGAGTACCGCATACCGTTCCGATGACGCTCTGCTGAGCAGTCCCGTCCCGGCCACCTCCCGGATGGCTTCGACTCCCCTGGCGGCCTCATCCACCGACGCATAACGCTTCGAAAGCCCCATCAAGGTGTCCTCAGCATCCACCATGAGAATCCTGTAACCCCCGTCAGGGGTATCGACCAATTCCAAATGTCCAGCCACCCAAACCTCCTCGCCTTTGATGACAATCTACATAGTAAGACTACTTAGTATAACCCGAACGACGGCGGCCTAGCGCCTGCGTTGGGCTCCGGGAGACCGCGGGAAATACCTGCGCGACTGACGGTGTTGGCAGGATCATGACAACAATTGGAATTATCGGAGCAGGACACATTGGCAGCCAGGTGGCACGCAAGGCCGTGGAACTCGGCTACGACGTCGTCATCAGCAACTCACGGGGACCGGAAACCCTCAGTGACCTGGTGGCAGAACTAGAGCCTCGCGCCCGAGCCGCAACGGCCGCGGAGGCCGCAGCGGCCGGTGATTTCGCCGTCGTGACCGTTCCACTGAAGAACTATGGAAGCGTTCCGGTGGGGCCCCTTGAGGGCAAGATCGTGGTGGATACCAACAACTACTACTGGGAGCGCGATGGCCGTATCCCGGAGTTGGACAACGGCGAAGCAACTACCTCGGGACTGCTCCAGAAGCACCTTCCGGCATCCAAGGTGGCCAAGGGTTTTAACCACATCTATGCCAAGGACATCACCACCGACGGCGCGCCGGCCGGAACCCCGAATCGTCGTGCCTTGGCTACGGCCAGCGACTTCCCGGAGGCCGGGGAAATGGTCACCAAGCTTTATGACGAATTCGGCTTCGACACAGTCAACATCGGCCCCCTCGAGGACAGCTGGCGGGTTGAGCGCGACCGCCCCGCCTACGTGATCCGCCAAAATGCCGACGAGCTACGTGAGAACCTCGCCAAGGCGACGCGAACCGTCTAAATTTCGGGACAAAACCGTGTCATGAATAGGGCCGTTTGTGCACTTTATTGGTGACTGCTTCCTTGGGCGTTCGGCGCATCGGGCGCCCCGGGAAGCAGTCGCCCCCTGCCAGTTCGGCAAGCGCCGGATTCGGCAAGTGCCCTATTCGAGGAGTCCCGTGTCCACCAAGATCTCGAACTGGCCCGCGGGGACTCCTATGTGGGTGGATCTGGGAGTTCAGGACCTCGAAGCGGCAAAGGGCTTCTACGCAGACCTCTTCGGATGGCAGTTCCTGCCCGGCGGTCAATTCGGGGAGTTCGGGGGCGGCACTGCGGTCGAGGATTATCTCCTGGCACATCTCGGCGGCCGCGCAGTGGCGGGGATCGGCCTCCGGCAGGACCGAGCGGGCTGGACAACATTCCTCGCCACTGACGATGCCGGTGTCACGGCGAGGAAGATCGAGGCCGCTGGCGGACGGGTAACGGCACACCCATGCGACGTCACCACTTCGGTCCGGACGGCTCTGGCCGAAGACACCGCCGGGGCGGCGTTCGGAGTTTGGCAAGCAGGAACGCATATCGGGGCAGAACGCGTCAACGAGCACGGTTCACTGTGCTGGAACGAACTCCGAACGCTGAGCTATCCCGCAGCGCGCTCCTTTTACGCAGAGGTGTTCGGCCATAGCTACCAGGAAATCCCTGCGGAGGACCGCCTCTATGCCACCATCCGCAGGCCCCATGACGGCAGGGAGGTAGCTGGCTTGCAGTGCGTGTCGCCCGTGGACCCAGCCCATGGGCACTGGCTTACTTGGTTCGCCAGCGACGACGTTGAGGCCACGGTCCGCATGGCTACGGAACGTGGTTCCAAGCTGCTGGAACCCCTCACGGAGGGGCCGCTCGGACGTACGGCGATAGTCCAAGCTCCCCAGGGCGAAGTATTCGGTGTTACCGACGCTCCACACAGCAGCCGGTTTTTCAGGCAACCACCGGATCAAGAGCTTCGGTGATGACGTTATGGGCGTGGGCGGCGGCCAAGGGAGCTGCCAGGCGATGCACTCCCAGGAAGATCCTGCGGACTGCCGGGCCGTGCCAGTCCGGCGGAAGGTAGTCGGTGGGCAGGTTTGGGTCGCGATACGGGAACCGGCGCCACATGGTCAACATAGGGATGTAGTAGCGGAACGCGTCCCTTCGCAGCTCCTCTGTGGAGGCCGCCAAGGCAGCCTCCGGATCCTCGCCTACCCGTTCAACCCACTGTTGCTCCGCGCCCTCGTACAGCGCGAGGAACTCGGTGAACTGCTCATCGAGTTCCTTAAGATCCCACCACTCTGAAATTTTGGGCCGCATGGGCCCGTCAAAGACGTAATCACTGCGGAACAGGTCCACGAACTCGATGAGCCCGTTGGCCATCAGCCGTTCCCGGGCCTGCTCCAGCTTGTGCGCCGGCGCGATCCATACACCGTTGGCGACGGAGCCGAATCCGAGTCCGGCCAAAGCTGAACGCAACTGATGCCTACGGTTACGCATCGATTCCGGCACCGAAAAAACGGCCAGGACCCATGTGTCCACAGGGGCTGGTGGCTCTGGTGCGAAAATCCTCCGGTCCCCTTCACGGAATACATCGCTCACGGACTCCGCGATCTTGTACTTGGCGATCCCGTCCTCGCGCACGCTCTTCAAGACGCCCTTGGACTTCAACCGGGACACCGAGGACCTCACTCCTGGCGCGTCATAACCCAGTGAGCCCAGCATCGCGATCAACGCCGAGACCGGCAACGCATCGCCCGCATTCCTGCCATAAAGACCGAAAATGGTGACGAGCAACTGCTGGTGGCGAACCGGGGGTGCCGGGACGGGGAACATTGAAAGGTCCTCTTTTCCGCGCCTCCAGTTCAGGCGCCAGTCCAGTTCATCATAGGGCTGCGGACCGCCGTCGCCCGGGCGAAGCCTAGCCGTACGTTGATAAGCATGCTTACTATAGATAGACACTGCTTTGAGGCCGATAAGGCCGAAAAGTCCTCACCGTATCGACGATAGGAAGCACATCATGGCAGGAAATCTCGTAGCTCGCTCCGTTCACGACCTTACTGCGGCAGCGTGGTTCGGTGGCTCCTTGATGGGCGCCATTGGTTTGAATGGTGCAGCGGCGGAAGCCAAGGACCCTGCCGAGCGGACCCGTCTGTCCAGCAAGGGCTGGGGCAAATGGGCGCCAATCCAAACGGCCGCTTTTGCCGGACACTTGGTGGCAGATCTCGCTATCGCGTGGGAAAACAAGGGCAGGATCGCCAAGCAGGACAACGTGGCGGCCAACACGGTTTACAAGACGGCGGTGACCTTGGCCGGTGCTGCCGTCACCCTCTACGCAGGGATCGTGGGAAAGAAAGTGGACGCCCTCGCTGACCAAGGAGCGGAGGGTGCCACCGAGCCTCGGGCGGGCGCGTCGGACGAGCTCAAGTCAGCCCAAACGCAGCTGAAAGCGTTGCAGTGGGCCATTCCTGCCTTCGCGGCCTGGGTGATCATTCTCGGCGCCAAGCACGGCGAGATGCAGCGACCCAAGAACATCGTCAAGGGCCTGCGCTAACGGCGCGTTAAGAACCGTTCTGGCGGCGCGCGAACGTCAGGTGCACCACGCCGCTGGGTGACGGCGCGGCTTCGATGTCGAAGCGTTTCTCAAGTCCTTCGAGGTTGTCCCACAACCGCTCACCCCGGCCCAAGAGGATTGGAACCACGGCTATGTGCATCTGATCGATGAGGTCGGCCTGCAGGAACTCGCGCACCGTGGCGACGCCGCCGCCGATCCGCACATCGAGGCCACCAGCCAGGGCGCGTGCTTGTTCAAGTGCTTCGGCGGGCTTGGCATCAACGAAATGGAAGGTGGTTCCGCCTTCCATTGTCAGCGCCGGACGGGGGTGATGCGTTAGGACGATCACCGGCGTGTGGAACGGCGGGTTCTCGCCCCACCACCCCTGCCATTCCTCGTCGGTCCACGGGCCGCGCTGGGGCCCGAACTTGTTGCGGCCCATGATTTCGACGCCGATTCCGGCAGCCCAGCGGCTGGCAAAGGTCTCATCGACCCCGTTGGTGCCGCCAACCCCACCATTGAGACCCATTTGCGTAAAGGTGCGCGTCGGAAAGGCCCACTGAACCAAGCGCTGCCCGGCATGCCCGAACGGGGTCTCTAACTCCTGCCCCTCTCCAGTGCCGAATCCGTCGAGAGAAACAGAGAAGTTGTGAACGCGAACCAGCGACATCGGGCTCCTTGATGGTGCGGTGAACTTTGACGGGTGAAACGAAAAATGACGGGCGAAACACGCTCAGCCTGAACCGTTTGCAGCATGCATTCGCTGCGCCGACGGTAACGCACGCGCGCGGCAAACTGCAAGCACTTCCGGGGTCTGGCGGTTGACACGCACAGCCCCGGCAAATTGGTCCTGCCAGGGCTGTGCGGAGCCTGCGCCGTGCCCGCGCTACTTCACCCGCGCTACTTGACCAGGACCGACGTCGTCGCCCGCTCGGGCGTCCAGCGAAGATGTGCCGTGGCCTCTTCGACGTCGGCTTCCTTGAGCAGTGACAAACGAGGCCGCACGGCATCGGTGCGGGAGCTGGGCGGCTTCCGCCGGCCGGCGCGGAACTGCGGAATCCACTGGGCCCCGGGGCCGTGGTACTCCTGCTCAGCAGCAGCGTGCAAGGTCCACTGCGGATCGTAGAGGTGCGTACGGCCCAAGGCGATCAAGTCAGCACGGCCGGCGAGGAGGATGGAGTTCACGTCGTCGTAACTGGAGATGGCACCGACGGCGATCACGGCCACGCCCGCGGGGGCGGCAACTTCCTGCCGGATGCGGTCGGCGAACGGCGTCTGGTAGCTGCGTCCGTAAGCCGGTTTCTCTTCCTTGGCGACTTGGCCGGTGGAAACATCCAGCCCGGCAGCGCCGTGTTCCACAAAAGCCTTCGCGATGGCGACCGAATCATCGGAGGTGTTGCCGCCCTCCATCCAGTCCGTCGCGGAGATGCGCACCGTCAGGGGCTTGCTCGCGGGCCAAGCCGCCCGAACGGCGTCGAACACTTCCAGCGGGAACCGCAGCCGGTTCTTCAGGCTGCCACCGTATTCATCGGTCCGCTTGTTGGACACCGGCGAAAGGAATGAGGACAGCAAGTAGCCGTGGGCGGCGTGAATTTCGAGGAGGTCGAATCCCGCCTGCGCGGCGCGAACGGTTGAGGCGACGAACTCGGCCCTGATGGCGTCCATACCTGCACGGTCCAGCTCCACCGGTGTCTGGTTTTCGGGGCCGTACGGCAGGGCAGAGGGTCCGACGGCGGTCCAGTTGCCGGACTCGAGGGGCTGGTCGATGCCTTCCCACATGAGCTTGGTGGAGCCCTTGCGGCCGGAGTGGCCCAGCTGCGCCCCGATCTTTGCGGTGGAACGGCTGTGGACGAAGTCCACGATCTCCTTCCAGCTATCGCGCTGGGCATCCGTGTACAGCCCGCTGCAACCCGGGGTGATGCGCCCGGCTTCGGAAACACAGACCATCTCGGTCATGACCAAGCCCGCGCCGCCCAAGGCCTTGGAACCCAGGTGGACCTTGTGGAAGTCGCCCGGAATTCCGTCAACAGCGGAGTACATGTCCATCGGAGAGACCACAATACGGTTCTTCAGCTCCAGTTCGCCGATGCGGAACGGCTGGAACATGGCCGGCGCGACGTCGGACAGGCCTTGGGACTCTGCGAAATCGCGATCCACAGCCTCCGCGAACTCGGGGTCGCGGAGGCGCAGGTTTTCCTGCGTGATGCGGCGGCTGCGGGTAAGCAGGTTGAACGCGAACTGCGTGGGATCCTGGTCCTTGTACTGGCCGATGCGCTCGAACCACTCAAGCGAAGCCTGCGCGGCGCGTTGGGTGGAAGCAACCACGGGCCTTCGCTCGGCTTCGTAGGCCTCCAGCGCGGCCTGCACTGTGGGGTGCTCGTGCAGGCAGGCAGCCAAAGCCAACGAGTCCTCCATGGCGAGCTTGGTGCCCGAGCCGATGGAGAAGTGTGCGGTGTGGGCAGCGTCGCCCAACAGCACAACGTTGCCCTTGCGCCAGCTATCGTTGCGAACCGTGGTGAAGTTGATCCACTTGGAGTTGTTGGTCAGGACTTCGTAGCCGTCCAGTTCTTCAGCGAAGATCCCGCGGATCTTGGCGATCGATTTCTCGTCCGAGACTCCCGGAGGGAACACTTCGTCGGCCGTCTCGTCGAACCCCGCAGCATGCCACACGTCTTGATGCATTTCCACGATGAACGTGGAGCCCTCGTCCGAGTAAGGGTAACCGTGGATCTGCATGACGCCCCACTCCGTTTCCTTCACGAAGAACTTGAACGCCTCGAACACCTGATTTGTACCGAGCCACATGAACTTGTTGGTGCGCGGGTCCAAGGTGGGGCGGAAAGCGTCCGCATACTTCGCACGGATCTGCGAGTTGACCCCGTCGGCGGCGAGCACCAGATCATAGTTCGCTTCGAGCTCTTCGATCGCTGGTGCCAGAGTGCTGAATCGCACGTCGACACCGAGTTCGATGCACCGGTGCTGCAGCAACTCCAGCAGTTCCTTCCGGCTCATCGCCGCAAAACCTTGGCCGCCAACGGTGATCGTCTCGTCCCGGAAGTGGATGTCGATGTCGGACCAGCGGGCAAAGCGACGGCTCATGTACTCAGCCACCACGGGATCGGCGTTACCGATGCCTCCCAGCGTCTCATCGGAAAATACGACGCCGAAGCCAAAAGTGTCGCTGGCAGCGTTCCGTTCCCACAAGGTGATGTCGTGCGAGGCATCCAGTTGCTTCATCAAAGCTGCGAAGTACAGGCCGCCCGGCCCACCTCCAACGATTGCAATTTTCATGGTGCTGCTCCTTCTCAGGCCTGGCTCTGGCCGGCGTGGGTAAGTTGTTCGGTCCCGCTCGCGTTCCCTGCTGCGTCTTCTGTGAGCAGTCTGTCGCGGAGCTTGAAGTGCTGGAGTTTGCCGCTGGGGTTCCGCGGCAGCTCGGCCACGAAGCGGACGTCGCGGGGGTACTTGTACGGGGCGATGGTCTGCTTCACGAAGTCCTGGATTTCCTTGCGCTTTGCGGCATCGCCAGTGACGCCTTCGCGCAGGACGACGAAGGCGCACACGATGCTGCCGCGTTCCTCATCAGGGATTCCAATGACCGCGTTTTCCATCACGTCGGGGTGCTGGTCGATAGCGGCCTCGACCTCGGGCGCGCCGATGTTGTACCCGGAAGAGACGATCATGTTGTCCGAGCGCGCCTGGTACGTGAAGTACCCGTCTGCGTCCATGGAGAACGTATCGCCCGTGACGTTCCAACCGCGGACAACGTAGTTCGCCTGACGGGGGTCATCCAGGTAGCGGCAGCCGGTGGGGCCGATAACAGCCAACCGTCCCATGGCGCCGGGGCCGAGTTCGTTGCCATCGTTATCCAATATGGTGGCCCGGAAGCCCGGAACCGCCCGTCCTGTGGTTCCCGGTCGAATATCGTCCCCGGCAGCGGAGATGAAGACGTGCAACATCTCCGTGGCACCGATCCCGTTGACCAACCGCAGGCCTGTGGCCTCGTGCACGGCCTCCCACGTTTCCTTGGAGAGGTGTTCTCCCGCAGAGACGGCGATGCGAAGTCCCCGCAGAAGGTCCCCGCGCTTCTCCTTGAGGATCGCCCGGTATGCCGTGGGTGCGGTGAAAAGGATGGTTGCCCCGGCCTTGGAGGCGTGCTCGGCCAATTCCACGGGTCCGGCCTTTTCGGTCAACAACGACGACGCACCAAACCTCAGCGGGAACACCACCAAGCCGCCCAGCCCGAACGTGAAGGCAAGCGGAGGTGAGCCGGCAAAGACATCGTCAGCGGTGGGCTGCAGGATGTAGCGGGCAAACGTATCGGCGTTGGCCAGGATGTCCCGGTGAAAATGCATGGTTACCTTGGGCACTCCGGTGGTGCCCGAGGTCGGACCCAATAGGGCAACGTCGTCAGCGGAGGTGTCCACTGCTGTGAACTTCCCGCTCTTGTGGCCGCAGCGCGAGACGAGGTCGCCGTCGTCGTCGAATCCTTTGCCGGCTCCGTACGTCAGGACGGTGACATCATCCCCGGCAGCTACCGCGAGCTCGTCCCGGAAACGGTGATCCGAGATCGCAACCACGGGTTTGGTGAGCTGGATCAGCGTGGATACCTCGGCGGAGCGCAGCATGGGCATGGTGGTGACCACCACGGCGCCTGCCTTCAACACGCCAAGCCAAGCAGCCACGATCCACGGATTGTTGGGGCCGCGGAGAAGGACCCGGTTACCCGGAACAACACCCAGATCCTCTGTGAGAACCTGGGCCACCTGGTTGGAACGCGTCTGGAGCTGACCATAGGTCCAGACCGCACCGTCCGGCGTCCATAGGGCCGGCCGGTCTGCGCCGTACTGTTCGACAGCGTCGTCGATCAGCACGGCCGCAGCATTGAGCCGTTCCGGATACTGGAGTTCAGGGAGGGTGAATTCAAGCGCCGGCCAGGTATCGGCGGGTGGCAAGTGGTCGCGGGTAAACGTGTCCACATGGGCCGATGGCATCATGCTCATGGCCGTCCTTTCAGGGGTGCATCGTTGAAGCTGGTGGTTGGGGGTCGGGAGGCTCAGGCTCCGGCCCGGATCATGCCCTCTTGGGCAACCGTGGCGAGGAGCCTTCCTTGCCGGTCAAAGAAACGCCCCATCGCAAGGCCCCTGTTGCTTTGGCCGGAAATTGCTTCCTGCGCGTACAGCACCCACTCATCGGCGCGGCCGTCCCGGTGGAACCACATGGAGTGGTCGAGGCTCGCGGTCGCGAGCCCCGGGCTGGACCAGTGCAGGCCGTTCACCCGAAGCAAAGGCTCCAGAATCGTGTAGTCGCAGACATACGCGAGGGCCGCGCGGTGGAGGTCGGCGTCGTCGGGAAGCTCATCGAAGGCCTTGACCCAGATGGTCTGCTGCGGCACCGAACCGCCCTCCAGCTCGATGTATACCGGTCCGGGTATATGCCTCATGTCGAAACTTCGGCCCGAGGACCAGTACTCTCCGGCATCGCCGTCCACCCCAGCCAGCGCTTCCGCTGCCGACCGCAGTGATTCAGGCTCGACGACGGCAGGAGCTGCGGGCTGGAAGTCCGGACCGTCTTCGGGAACCTGGAACGACCCCATCGCGGCATATACGGGTTTTCCGTTTTGGAAGCCGCGGACCGTGCGGGTGGAATAGCCACGGCCGTCCCGGAGACGTTCCACTTCGTAACGGACACTGGAACCGACATCCACGGGGCGCATGAAATAGCTGTGCATGGAGTGGAGCTGCCGGTCGGATTCCACGGACCGCATCATGGCGGCCGCAGCCTGGGCCACCATGTCCCCACCGTAGGCTTTTGGCCACGGCACGTACTGGGTGGTTGCCTCATATGCTTCATCGAAGACCTGGGGCTCGGTCGCGGTGAGTTCAACCGCCTTGAGGAATGTTTCCGACGTCAGGGTTCCGGTGATCATGGCTCAGGCCCGGCGGTAGTCGGCGAGGGTCTCGTCAGGGACGTCGTCGAGGTTGACCACGAGGTTCTCGGGCGTGCGCGCAGTGAGCCACACGAGGTCCTCGGTGACGGACATGTTGGCTTCGACGTGCGGCATGAACGGCGGGACGAATACCCAGTCGCCGGTCTTCATGTCGAGGAACTCGGAGTAGTTTTCACCGAAGTAGATCCGGCCGTGGCCACGGAGCACGTAGCCGCCGGTTTCGGCTTCGCCGTGGTGGTGCGGCAGCGACCGGTAGCCGGGGGTGTTAGAGACCTGGCCAAACCAGATCTTGGTTGCCGGCGTGTGCTGGATGCTGACACCGGAGACACGGATGCAGTCGCCGGATTGGGCAGTGTTGGTGTCTTCCTCGCCGGCGCGGGTGACGACGGGAACCACCGATCCGTCTGCCTGCGCGTAGATGGAGTTGTCGCCTTCGAGGCGGTAATCCGTGGTGGTCTGGCTCATGGAGGTTCTCCTTTGTTGTGGCTGGGTTAGGCAGTGACGGTGGAGTGGATCCGGACCCGGTTTTCCAGGCGGCCGATCCCGTCGATTTCAGTAGCGAGCACGTCGCCGTCGTTAAGGAAACGCGGCGGGGTCATTCCCATGCCCACTCCCCCGGGCGTTCCCGTGAGGACGAGGTCGCCGGGACGCAGGACGGTGAACTGCGAGATGTAGGACAGGAGCCGGGCCGGACTGAACACCAGGGTGCTGGTGTTCCCCTGCTGGACGAGCTCGCCGTTGACGTAGCCGCGGACGTCGAAGCTGTCGCCGCCGTCGTCGGCCGTCACCATCACCGGGCCCACGGGAGTTGTCCGGTCCCACGCTTTACCTTGGAACCACTGCAGCGTCCGGTTCTGCCAGTCGCGCATGGAGACATCGTTGGCAACCGTGTACCCGGCTATCGCAGCACGTGCTTGGTCCTCATCCGCGTGGAACAGTTCAGAGCCGACGACGACGGCGAGCTCGGCTTCCCAGTCGACGCGGACGCTACCGCGGACCTCGATGGCGTCGTTGGCCCCGAGCAGGGTGTCGGCGTACTTGGCAAACAGCGTGGGGAACTCGGGGAGCTCCCGGCCCATCTCTTGGATGTGGTCGCCATAGTTCAGTCCACAGCAAATCACCTTGCCGGCATGCGGCAGCAGGGGCGCGTAGTCAGCGTCGGCTTCCGCAATCAAAGTCACGGGCTGTGCGTCCTGCAGCGCCGTTTCCTGCAATCCGGTTTCCTGCAATCCGGTTTCCAGCACCATGCTCCGCCAGTCGGGCCGGGCGAGGAATGCGCCCACATCGGCAGCCGGGAGCGCCAGGTAAGAGCCGTCGCTCGTGGCGCGTGCCGCCGTCGTACCTCCACTGGCGGTACGCAGAGTGGCAAGTTTCATGATGCAGGTGCTCCTTCAGGGTTTTGTGATGTGTCGACTTTTTTACGATCGTCACATATGCTCAAGGTAGCACGGCGGAAATGATCTGCACAGAGGCTTTTTCAAAGTTTTGCAGTTGCCACATCCAGGAGGAACACCATGAGCCACCAGACGATCAACCCGGAATCGCTGCCCAAGCCCTCTGGCTTCGCGCATGGCATACTTGCGGGCAACACGGTTTTCCTCGGTGGGCAGACGGCCTTGGATAAGGACATGAATATCGTCCCCGGTGGCATCGTGGAGCAGTTCACCCAGGCGTTCACCAACGTGCTCACTACCTTGCGTGAAGCCGGCGGACAGCCCGAAGACCTGGTGAACGTGACCATCTACCTGACAGACGTGGACGATTACATGGCCAACGGCCGCGAAATCGGGCGCATCTGGCGCGAAATGGCTGGCTCCCAATACCCCGCAATGGCCGGCATTGGCGTCACGCGCCTGTGGCAGAAAGAGGCCCTGATCGAAATCCAGGGCATCGCGGTGATCCCCGAACGCAAGTAAGGCTGGTCCTCGTCGGAGCTGTGGCGGAGGATGTCCCTATGGGAACCGTCACCGAATACCTGTCGAGCGTCAGCGCAGCGAACCGCGGGCCGCTGGAACGGATTGTTGACCTGGCTCGTGAACTCGCGCCCGACGCCGTCGAAGGCACCAGCTACGGAATGCCCGCATTGCTGATTGACGGCAAGGGCTTCGTCAGTGTGATCGAGACCAAGAAGCATCTGGCGTTATACCCCTACAGTGGGCAGATCCTGCCCACCATGTCCGAGGAACTCGGAGGCTATTCCTGGTCCCCGGGGACGTTGCGGTTTTCCGTGGACAACCCGGTGCCGGACTCGCTGATCCGCCGGATCCTGGAAACGCGGCTGGCGGCGATCCGCGGCTAGATTAGTGCTTCGCGGAGACGTCCTCGGAGATCGCTTTGGCGGTGGCCACGACGTCGAGCCGCACCGACTCGAGATACTTTGCCGGGTCAGGCTGCGCCGCGACGGCCTGCGCCTGCAAGGAGACATTGATGGCGGCAACGTTGTCGCCATTATTGTGGTTCCACACCGGCGCTGCGATGGACATGAGCCCGATTTCCAGCTCCTGGTCCAGCAGGCACCAGCCTTGTGCGCGGACACGTTCGACGGCGGCCCTCAAGTCGGGCGCGCTGGCAACGGTCCGGGGCGTGATCGGGGTGAGTTCCGCCGTCGAAAGATACGCCTCGAACTTGGCCTGCGGCAATCCGGCGAGCAGGACGCGACCCATGGAAGTGGCATAAGCGGGGAAACGAGTGCCCACCGTGATGCCCACGTTCATGATGCGTCTCGTGGCAACGCGGGCAACGTAGAAGATGTCCGGGCCGTCCAGGACAGCAGCCGACGTCGACTCCCCCAACTTATGGCTGAGCTGTTCCAGGTGCGGCTGGACCAACTGCGGCAGGGACAAAGCCGACAGGTACGAGTACCCCAACTGGAGCACCTTGGCCGTCAACGCAAAGGTTTTGCCGTCCGTGCGGACATAGCCGAGTTCAACCAGCGTGTGCAGGAACCTCCGGGCGGTGGCACGCGTCAGCTCGGTTCGGGCCGCGACTTCACTGAGGGTCATTACCGGGTTGTTCGCATCGAAGGCCCGGATCACGGCGAGCCCCCGGGCCAGCGACTGGACGTACTGGTCGCTGGCCTGTGGGGTTACTGCCGAATCGCTCATGGTTACCAATCCTAAGTGCGTTCACGCACGGGACTTGCGGGGCCTACTCTGCACACGCACCGGAAGTTGCGGGGCCTACTCTGCAGGCTCCACACCCGAATTTCCCTGCAAAGCGGGCCCCACAACGCACGGGGGCCAAGTTGCAGGGCCTACTCTGCAGGCTTCAGGGACAAGGGGACGAGTATTTGGATCTCCTCGAACGTGCAACCGAACGTCTCCCGGACGGTGACGCCGTCCGGGCCGATGAGGAACACAGCCTTGTCCGTGTACACGCGGGTGACGCAGCCGACGCCGGTCAGCGGGTAGGTGCACTGCTCCACGAGCTTGGACGCGCCTTCGCGGGTCAGGAGCGTCATCATCACGAACACGTCCTTGGCTCCTGTTGCCAGGTCCATGGCACCTCCGACGGCGGGAATCGCGTCGGGCGCGCCGGTGTGCCAGTTGGCGAGGTCACCGCTCGCGGATACTTGGAACGCGCCGAGGACACAGATGTCCAGGTGCCCGCCCCGCATGATCGCAAAGGAGTCGGCGTGGTGGAAGTAGGACGCGCCCGGTAGCTCAGTGACAGGGATCTTGCCGGCATTGATTAAGTCACCATCGACGTCGTCCCCCACCGCAGCAGGGCCCATGCCGAGCATCCCGTTCTCGGTGTGGAGCGTGATGTTCTGTTCCTCGGTGAGGTAGTTCGACACCAGTGTCGGTTGACCGATGCCCAGGTTCACGAACGAACCCCGCACGATGTCCCGGGCCACGAGCTGGGCAAGCTCATCGCGGCCCAACGGCTTCTCGGAGGTTTGGATACTTGTCTGGGTGCTCATGATCAGGCCACCTGTTCTGTGTCGATGGCCGCCGAGTTCGAACCAGCAGGATCCACCCGGACCACGCTGTTGACGTAAATCCCGGGCGTCACCACGTTCTCCGGATCCAAGGCACCCGTGGGTACGATCTCCGAGACCTGGACGATGGTGTGCTTCGCGGCGGCGGCCATGATGGGTCCGAAGTTCCGCGCGGTTTTGCGGTACACGAGGTTGCCCTTGCCGTCCGCTTTCAATGCCTTAATGAGGGCGACGTCGGCGTGAATAGGGGTTTCGAACACCTGCCACTTCCCATCCAGCAGCCGTGTTTCCTTGCCTTCAGCCAGCGTGGTGCCGTAGCCGGTGGGTGTGAAGAACCCGCCGATTCCGGCACCGGCGGCGCGGATGCGCTCGGCCAGGTTCCCTTGCGGAACCAGCTCCAGCTCAATCTCCCCAGCCCGGAACTTGGCATCGAAATGCCAGGAATCCGACTGCCGCGGGAAGGAACAGATCATCTTCCGGACCCGGCCTTCCTTGATCAGCAACGCCAAGCCCTGATCGCCCTGCCCGGCATTGTTGTTGACCACGGTGAGGTCCTTCGCGCCACAATCCATCAGCGCATCGATCAGCTCGAACGGCTGCCCGGCGTTACCGAACCCGCCGATCATCACGGTGGAACCGTCCTGGATGCCAGCGACAGCCTCGCCAACAGTGTCGATAAAATTCAGCAATTCCCTACGCCCCTCTCACTGAAGCAGTAACGTTTTCCAGCACCACGGCCAGCCCCTGCCCCACCCCGATGCAGATCGCCGCGACGCCCCACCGTTGACCAGAGACCTGCAAGGAACGGGCCAGTGTGCCGAGGATGCGCGTACCGGAGGCCCCGAGCGGGTGGCCCATCGCCAACGCGCCACCGTGCTGGTTCACGATCGACGGATCGATCCCCCATGCATCCACGCAAGCCAACGACTGCGCGGCAAATGCCTCGTTAAGTTCGACGGCGCCTACTTGCTCCCAGCCGATGCCCGCCTTTGCCAGAGCCTTGTTCGCGGCCTCCACCGGGGCGAAACCGAAGAACTGGGGGTCGTTGCCATGCGCACCCCGGCCAGCGATGCGGGCCACGGGTTCCAAGCCAAGGATCGAGGAAGCTGCCTCCGAACCGATCCATGCCGCAGATGCACCGTCGGACAAAGGCGAGGCATTCCCGGCGGTGACCGTTCCGCCGTCGGGCCCGTCAGACTCGGGACGGAACACCGTCTTCAGGCCGGCAAGCTTCTCAGCCGACGAACCGGCACGGATGCCCTCGTCCCGGACCAGGTCGGTGCCCGGAACCGGTGTGACCAACGAATCGTAGAACCCTTCGTTCCACGCAGCATCGGCCAGGTTGTGTGAATCCGCAGCGAACTGATCCTGTCGCTCACGGGTGATCCCGTACTTTTCGCGCAGGCGTTCGGTAGCCTCGCCCAAGGAGATGGTCCAGTCCTTGTTCAAGGCAGGGTTCACCAACCGCCACCCCAGCGTGGTGGATGCCAACGTCATGTCTCCGGACGGGTAGGGCTTGGAGGTCTTCGGCAGCACCCACGGCGCGCGGGACATCGACTCGGTCCCGCCCGCCAACACAACATCGGCGTCGCCAACGTTGATCTGGCGGGACGCGATCATCGCTGCGTCCAATGACGAACCGCAGAGCCGGTTGACCGTGGTGCCGGGGATCGACGTCGGCAAGCCGGCCAGCAAGGATGCCATCCGGGCGACGTTACGGTTTTCCTCTCCGGCGCCGTTGGCATTGCCGAACACCACCTCGTCGATGCGCTCCACATCAAGGCCCGGTGCCCGCTTTACCGATTCGCGGACCACATGGGCAGCAAGGTCGTCAGGACGGACGCCAGCAAGGCCGGAGCCGAACTTACCAAAGGGCGTGCGCACGGCGTCGTACACAAATGCCTGGTTCATGGGTTTCTCTCTCAATCTCCCAACTAGGGGACAGTTAGCGTCGCTATGAGACTTCAGTGGGACGTGAGCTGTCCCCTGGTTGGGTTAGCGGGGTCAGTTGGTTTCGGAGGCGTCGATGTCGGCGAATACTTTTTGGGCGGTCTTGAAGGCCGAGTTGGCGGACGGAACGCCGCAATAGATGGCGGACTGCAGCAGGATTTCCTTGATGTCGTCCCTGCTCAGGCCGTTGTTGAGGGCAGCCCGGACGTGCATGGCGAGCTCCTCCCAGTGGCCGTGGGCCACGAGCGCCGTGAGGGTGATGGCGGAACGCATCTGGCGGCTGAGGCCTGGACGCGTCCAGATGCCACCCCAGGCGATCCTCGTGATCATGTCCTGATAGTCCTCGGTAAAGGAATCCTTGCCGGCGTTCGCCCGGTCAACGTGCGCGCTGCCGAGGACTTCGCGGCGGACTGCCATGCCGGCGTCGTAAATGTCCTGCGCGGTGGCTTCAGGCTGGACGGCACCATTCCGTTCGGCGCCGTCAGAAACAGTACTCACAGTCCGTTCTCCTTCATGAAAGTGCGCATCAGTCCTGCCACGACGGCAGGCGCTTCTGCCGGCGCGAGGTGACCGACGCCGTCGAGCGTTTCGGTAACGGCCGTACCGCCCCCCGCCCGAATGGCCGCGACAGTCTCTTCGGCCAACGACGGCGGAGCCACCTCATCCTCGACGCCGGCAATTACCTGCGTGGGGACGGTGATGCTGCCGAGTTGCTCGCGGACATCGAACGCGGCGAGGGCTTCGCAGCAGAACGAGTAGCTGAAGCGATCGGCGTCCCGGAGCGCGTGCAGGAGGCGGCTGCTGATCTCCGGCTGGCGATCCATGAAACCGGCGCCGAACCAGCGCTGCGCCGAACCTTGGATCATCACCGCTGTGCCCAGTTTGCGGACGTTTTCTGCCCGTTCCAGCCACCCTTCAGGAGTGCCGAGCTTGGGCCCGCTGCACTGGACTGACAGGCTGCGGAGCCGGTCCGCGTGCTTGATGCCGAGTTGCAGGCCGGTGGCGCCGCCCAACGAGACCCCCGCGTAATGGAACCGCGCCGCCGTCTTCCCTGGCGGGACCACAGAGTCAACAAGATCGACTACGGCGTCCGCCAACTCCGCGACGTCGAAACCTTCCGTAGCGGCGGGCGAGATGCCGTGGCCGGGGAGATCCCAGCCGATGACGTCGTACTCGTCGCCAAGGAGGGCCGCGGTTGCAGACCACAGAATGGTGGAGGTACCCAGCGATGGGCCCACCACCAGGAGTGGCTTGTTTCCCAGTTCGCGCTGCGGGGAAAGCAGCACGGCCTTGACACTTGGCTTAGCCACGGGTGGCTCCCTTCGTTGAGGACCCGGCAAAGTCGGGGTACGCGGCGAGGATCCGCTGGCTAATCTCCGCAGCCTCACCCAGATAGTTCGCCGGGTCCAGCAATGCTTCAAGATCGGAATCGGACAGCTTCTCCGCGGGGACAGCTTCGCGCAGCAGTTTCCGGTAGGTTGCTGCCTGCTCCCCCGCGGGCATTGCGAGCGTTTCGTCGACGACGCCCTGCAGCTTTTGCTTACCGTCTTCACCCAGCAGGGGCGCGACGGCGGCCATCACACCTTCGCTGAGGAGCAGCGGACCCGAAATGTCCAGGTTCCGGCGCATTACCTCAGGGAACACCCGCAGGCCTTCGGTCAGTTCGCGGAGATGTCCTGCGGCCCCCAAAGCCAGCGCCAACAATTGACGCAGCGCCGGCCATTCAGTGTGCCAAGCACCATCAGGCCGCTCATCGTTGAAGGTCGCAGCGGCCAGGTGCAGCTGCGATGCGAGGCCCGGAGCCTGCAACGCTGCGCTGCGGATCAGCACGGACAGCACGGGGTTCTGCTTTTGCGGCATGGCCGAGGAAACACCACGCCCGGCCGCCAACGGTTCGCCGAGCTCGCCGACTTCCGGGCGGCTCAGGAAGAGCACGTCCGCGGCGATCTTGCCGAAGGAATCCACGAGCGCCGCAAGCCCATCGCCGAGGGCAGTGACGGCGAGTCGGTTGGTGTGCCACGGAGCCGTGGCGAGTGCCAGTCCGAGCTTCCCGGCCAATGAATCCGCCAGCGTAAAGGGAGACTCTGGAGAGCCTGCCGTCAGCCTCGTACCGGAGGCCAGGGTTCCGCCTGCCCCGCCGAACTGGACAGGCAACTCCAGCGATGCCAAGCGTTGGGAGGAAGCCGCTACGCCGTGGAACCACTGTGCAGCCCTGAGCCCGAACGTGTAGGGGAGTGCATGCTGCGTCAGGCTTCTGCCCACGCACAGCGTCGCCGCGTGTTCGGCCGCCAAGCCGGCGAGCGCCGTCGTCGTGCCCTTTACCTCAAGCAGCAACGCCGAAATGGTGCGGCTGGCGAGCAGCATGAGCGCGGAGTCGAGGACGTCCTGGCTGGTGAGACAGGAGTGAACGGCGGACGCCGCGCCGATAGCCGCGGAATCCAGGGACTTGACGCAGGCGCGGAGGTCCGCGAGCAGTGGGATGACCGGGTTCCCGCCGCCTTGTGCACGTTCGGCAACGGAGGCGACGTCGTAGTGTTCGGGAGATGCGGCTTGGGCCACCACAACGGCGGATCCGGCAGCCACAAGGCCCGCTTCCTCGAGCACGGCAGCCCAGGCGGCTTCGACGTCGAGGATTGCCGCCACCACTGCACGGTCGCCCGTCAACGCCGCCACAGTGGGCGACGCCGAAACGGGGCTCAGGAGGCCGAAGTCGCCGTCGGTCATGATTGGTCCGTCACCAAGTCCAGCGAACCGTCCTGCTGGAAATCCAGGAACACGGTCTCGTCCCCGCCCTGCAAACGGATGTCCCAGGTAAGGCCGCCGTCGGGATCGCGGCGGGCGATGAGCGTTTTGCGGCGCTC
This sequence comes from Arthrobacter sp. SIMBA_036, assembly GCF_046535135.1. Classification (NCBI taxonomy): domain Bacteria; kingdom Bacillati; phylum Actinomycetota; class Actinomycetes; order Micrococcales; family Micrococcaceae; genus Arthrobacter; species Arthrobacter sp. SIMBA_036. Next base: position 51,083 of record NZ_JAWRXG010000007.1, on the reverse strand, counting down.
GGAGTCCAAGGAGCTCAGCAGCGGATCATTGGCCAGTGCTTCTTCATTTTCCGGCAGGTACACCCGGGTGAAGAGGCGGTTCATGAGACCGCGGGCGAACACAGCCACGGAAATGAACGCGGCAGCACCGGGCTTCACCGGGCCGGGATTGACCGTAGTGAAGGTGTACATGCCGGAATTTCCGACGGCGGCCCGGCCCCACCCCGTGAAGGTGTAACCGTCGCGGACCAAAGAGCCGGCGCGCTGGACGATGTTGCCGTTGGAGTCGGGCTGCCAGATTTCGAGGATGGCGTCCGGGATGGTGTTGCCGGCGCCGTCGTACACCGTGCCTTGGAGGCGGATGCTGCCGGGGCTGCCGGGAGCGAGGAGTTCGTTGTCCTTGTTAAAAGGAAGGGCGTAGCCGTAGAAGGGGCCAACGGTCTGACCCGGTGTGGGTGCCAGCTTGCTCATGCGCTTACTCCTCGTCCCCGGCGTCGCCGTATGCTTCGTTTTCCGTCCAGGTCCGCTTGGAACCGGTCAGGATGATGTCCCACTTGTACCCGAGGGCCCACTCGGGGCTGGTCAGCTCGTGATCGTACTGGGCCACCAGGCGATCCCGGGCGTCTTGGTCCACGATCGACTGGTAGATGGGGTCCAACGGGAAGAGCTGGTCGCCGGGGAAGTACATCTGGGTGACGATGCGCTGCGTGAATTCCGAGCCGAACATGGAGAAATGGATGTGGGCCGGACGCCACGCGTTCAGGTGGTTCTTCCACGGGTACGCGCCAGGCTTGATGGTGGTGAAGCTGTAAGAGCCGTCGCTGCCGGTAATGCAGCGTCCGACGCCGGTGAAGTTCGGGTCAAGCGGTGCGGGGTGCTGATCGCGTTTGTGGATGTAGCGACCGGACGCGTTGGCCTGCCAGATCTCCACGAGCTGGCCGGCAACCGGGCGGCCGTCGCCGTCGAGCACCCGGCCCGAAACGATGATTCGCTCGCCCTGCGGTTCGCCGTTGTGCTGGATGGTCAGGTCGGATTCCAGGGCGTGCACGTCCTGGTGGCCGAACGCCGGCGAGTAGAGCTCAATGGTTTCCGGGTCCGCGTGGTGCAGGCTCTTGGTGGGGTGGCGGAGGATGCTGCTCCGGTACGGCGCGTAGTCCAGCCGCGGCATGGTCTCCGGTGCTTTACCATTCTTAATCGCCTCGGCGTAGCGGGCTCCGATGGCCTTGATCTCTGCACTGAGATCCGCCTGTGTTTCCACATCCTTGGTCTCGTGGGCCGCGTGTGGCTCTGCGGGTGGCACGAGTTCCTCGGATTCGAGCGCTTCTGTGGCAGTAACTTGTGCTGTGTGGTCTTGCGGCACGGCTGGCTCCTTTCTATGGCTTCTTATGACGGTCAGGGGCGGTGGGCTTACACCCGGTGGAGCGAGTCGTACTGCACGGCGTGACGCACCGGAGCGTTGGGCGCCCCGTAGCCGTCATAGCTGCCTCGACGCTCCGCCATTTCAAAGAACACGCTGCCAACTGTGGCCGTGTAGAAGTGGAGGAATTCGCCGTCGGCGTCCCGGTCATACAGGAGGTTGAGCTCCTTGAGGGTGGCCAGGAAGCCAGGTTCGAGATCGAACCTTGCGTCAAGGTCCTCGTAATAGTTGGCGGGAATCTGCAGGAACTCGAGCCCCCGATCGCGTGCGGACCGGGCTGTTGCCACGAGGTCGTCTACTGCGAAAGCGATGTGTTCCTGATACGTTTTGCGTGCTTTTTCGGCCTGCTGCGCCGGCGCGAGGTTCAGCACCAGCCTGACGGCTTTGTTGCCGGTTTGCATCACCTGCGAGCGCACCAGCCCGCCGGGGCTGGGCACCTCGGCAAAGGGCTGCGGTTCCAAGGCGAGGGCGCTGGTGTAGAAGAGGACGGCTTCGTCGAAGTGCTGCCACGGCTGGGCCAGATTGACGTGGTCGATCACCGCTGCGCGGCCCGCCTCCGGATGTCCTACCCCTTCACCAAACTCCTGCGTCCATGCAGCGGTTCCGTCCGGGCTGCCCTGGCACAAGAAGATCTCGGTGGAGTCCGGGGCTGCGATTCCTTGGAAGACTTCCTCGTCGGCTTGGACCCTGCGGGCCACCACAGGTGCCTTGAGTTGCTGGGCGCGAGCGGAGGCAATCACCGGTGAATCGACGTCGAACCCCAACGCGGCGATGGCAGGCTCGGCGTGGGATGCGGCTTGCTCGTTGATGATGACGCGGGCCTGCCCCATGGTCCAGAGCTGGACGTCCTTGGTGCGGTGGCGGCCGTTGAATTCGAAGCCGAGCTGCCCCAGGAGCTTCTCAAGCTGCGCAGTGTCGTCCGCCTTGACCTCTGCAAAGTTGAAGCCGGCCGGCTCGTTCACCTTGGGCAACGTGGCAAGTTCCATGGGATAACGACGGCGGTTGTTCCCTTGGGTTCCTGCCCCGGTCTCCGCCGGGCTGCCGGACAACCACTTGGCGCTCTGTTCCTCCAGCCAAATGAGCGAACGCATGGCGTCGACGGCGGTCCGCTCGGTATCGGACTGCCGGAAAACGTCATTGAAGACTTCAAGCGAAACAGGCCCGGTGTAGCCTGCCCGGACGACGTGACCCATGAACTTGGCGAGCTCGAACTGGCCCTCTCCCGGGAAAACCCGGTAGTGGCGGCTCCAGGACAGCACGTCCATGGTGAGTTGGGGGGCGTCGGCCACCTGCACGAAGAAAATCTTCTCCGCGTTCATGTCCTCGATCGGGGCAGTATCCCAGTCGCGGGACAGGATGTGGAAGGAGTCCAGGCAGGTCCCAAGGTTGGGGTGGTCCACCATCTCCACAAGGCGGTAGGCGTGCTCGTAATCGTTGACGTACTTGCCCCACGCCAAGGCTTCATAGGCCACCTTGACCCCATGGTCGCCGGCAAGCCGGGCAAGTTCGTCCAACTGTTCGGCCCGCAGCCCGTCGTCGTCGATGGTTGCTGTGGCGACGTTCGAACAGACCAGGATGGTGTCCATCCCCAGGCGTTCCATCAGGTTGAACTTGGCCTCCGCGCGCTTGAGGTTGGCCTTCAACAGGTCCGGGGTGACGCCGTCGAAATCGCGGAACGGCTGGTAAAGGTCCAGGCCCAAGCCGAGGTCCGCGGCCATCTTCCGGACGTCCTCCGGGCTGAGCGCCGTGGTGACGAGGTCCTGCTCGAAGATCTCAATGCCGTCAAACCCTGCGATGGCGCAGGCCTGCATTTTCTCTTTCAGCGTGCCGGACAGGCAGACCGTGGCGATTCCGGTGCGCATCAGCGGCCTGCCTTTGCGAGGGTTGGGTCGGCAGCAGACGCTGCATCCTCGAAAGCGATGAGTTCCAAGAAGTGCGCCCGCATCCGTTCAGGGTTGGCTTCGCGCCCTGTGATGAGTCGGAAGGCGTCCGCCGCCTGCCCGACTGCCATGCGGCCGCCGTCGAGGACGTCGCAGCCCATGGCGCGAGCCTCGCGGACCAACTGAGTTTCGATGGGGCGGTAAACGATGTCCGCCACCCAATGCCGTGGCTCCAGGAGGGTGACGTCCAGGGGCAGGCCCGGGTGTGCGGCCATGCCGATCGGGGTACAGTGCACCAGCCCATCAGCCAGGGGCATGAGGTCCGGCAATTCGCCGGGAATGTGCGGCGTGACCGTAGTGGCAGGAAAGAGGCCGCCGAGTTCCTCAGCGCGTTCTGCGGCGCGGGCCGGATCCACGTCGACGAGATCCAAAGTGGTCGCACCGGCCTTGAGCAACGCATAGGCTACGGCGGATCCGGCGCCACCCGCGCCGAGCTGGACCACGCGGTCGAGTTTTGCCTCCGGGAGCCCGCTGGCGAGCGCCGCGCCGAAGCCGGAGAAGTCCGTGTTGTGGCCGATGAGCCGGCCGTCCTGAATCAGGACCGTATTGACGGCACCCAAGCGGCGGGCGTCGTCGGAAATTTCATCAAGGTGCTCCAGCACCACCTGCTTGCAGGGGTGGGTGATGTTCAGCCCGTTATAGCCCATGCGCTGGGCTGCGGTGAGGAGATCGCCGACGGCGGTGGCGGGCAAAGCGAGTTCCAGCAGGTCGATGGGGCGGTACAGCAAGCGAAGGCCCTGCACGTCGGCTTCGCGTTCATGCATGGGAGGGGTCAGCGAGGGCATGACGCCTTCACCAATCAGGCCCACCAGCACGGACTCGGCTCGGTTGCTCATCCTCAAGCTCCTTTGACTTAACCACCGCCGATGGGAGGCGATAGTGGCGCTCCCGCCTTCGGTGTTGTTTAGATTACTACAAATGTTCATACTCCGCACGCAAGTTCTTATTGCGAACAAACGTAGCGTTGCGGGGCCCGCTCTACACGCTCCCGGGTTCAATTACCCAGCAGAGCGGGCCTCGCAAGGGGTTAGCGCTGGGGCAGGCGTGCCGAAAGTTCAGCCGCAGCCTCCTGCAAGGTGGGCACGAAGGCAAGGAGCTCCTCCATGGTCATGCGGAAGACGGGGACGGCGGTGGCAAGCGAGGCGAAAGCATGGCCTTGGCCATTGAGCACCGGGACGGCGACAGCCCGCATACCGATCTCGTTTTCCTCGTCCATCACCGCGTAGCCTTGGCGCCGAACCTGGTCGATCTCCGCCCGGAAAGCATCCCTGTCAGTGATGGAGCGCTCCGTTAACGGCTCAAGGGGCAGTTCCTCCAGCAAGCGTTTCCGTTCTATTTCTTCCTCGAAAGCCACGATTGCCTTACCCACCGACGTCGTATGCAGCGCGCCCAAGTGCCCCGGATCGCTCGTTACCCGGAACGTCTTCGGTCCGTCCACCTTGTTGACCGTCAGGTGATGGTTCCCGTCGCGCACGGAGAGGATGGTGGCCTCTTGGGTGCGCTCCGTGACCCGCTGCAGGACCGGCAATGCAGTTGCGGCAAAGCCGTGATGATTCGACACCCGCTGCCCCAGTTGGAACACGCGCAAACCCAAGTGATAGCGGCGGCCATCGGGTTCATAATCGACAAAGCCGTCGCGCGTCAGGGAGCCCAGCAAGCGGTACGTGGTGCTGAAGGGAAGGCCCGCACTCCTGGCCAAGTCGGCGGCGCTGGCGCCCCGGGGCTCGTCCCCCAGCAGTACGAGCAGGCTCAGCGCCTTTCCAACCATGTCTGTTTTTGTGTCGTCTTTCACACTCATGTATTGATGCTCCCACATAGTGAGAGCTATTTCTAGATAGTGGGGACATCTCTTGACAGGTGACCGCTCTCACAGTCACTATTGCTGTATTGCACAAGTAACTTCCACCATGCGGTTACTTGCTCGGGATCGACAGGCCGCACTCGGCGTGAGACTCCGCAGAAGACAGATCAGCGACATCGTCGTCACAGAAGGAACCTCCCATGCGCCAAACAATGCCGTCAGCGACGCCAGGCATTACAGAAACCACCGGAACGCCCAAGAAAGCAGCCCTCGCCAGCTTCCTGGGCAGCGCCGTCGAGTATTACGACTTCTTCATCTTCGGCTCAGCCGCGGCACTGATTTTCCCGCACGTGTTTTTCCCGTCCGCCGACGCCAATGCCGCGGTCATGTCCTTCGCCACCTTTGGCTTCGCCTACCTTGCCCGGCCTATCGGCGCCGCTTTCCTGGGCCACTTCGGGGATCGGATCGGGCGCCAAAAGGTCCTCATGTTCACCCTGGTCCTGATGGGCGCCTCAACGTTCGTGATTGGTTGCCTGCCGGACTTCAAGAACATCGGCTGGGGCGCCCCGATCCTGCTGGTGCTGGCCCGCCTTTGCCAAGGTTTCTCGGCGGCCGGAGAGCAAGCCGGCGCGTCGTCGATGACCCTGGAGCACGCCCCGGACAACCGTCGTTCCTTCTTCACCTCCTGGACACTGACCGGAACTCAAGGGGGCCAGATCCTGGCAGCCTTGGTGTTCATCCCCGTGGTCGCACTTCCTGACGACATCAAGTACGGAATCGGCTGGCGGATCCCATTCTGGCTCAGTGCCGCAGTAGTGGTGGTCGCGTACTTCATTCGCCGGACACTGCACGAGCCGCCGGCATTCGCCGAGGCACGGAAGAACAACCAGATCTCCAAGCTGCCTATCGCCGACCTGCTCAAGCACCACTGGCGGGATGTCCTCCGTGTTGTCTGCTGTGCTTTCATCGCCGCCATCAGTACGGTCTTTGGAACGCTCGCCATTAAATATGCCCAGGACGTTTCCCACGTGAACAGCACTATTACCCTGTGGCTGGTGGTGGTGGCCAACGTCGTCGCACTGGGAACGCAGCCGCTGTTCGGTATGCTCGCCGACAAAATCGGCAGGAAGCCGGTGTTTATTTACGGCGCTCTTTCCAGCGCCATCCTGACGCCCTTCTTCTTCCTGTCCTTCGACTCCGGATCCACGCCGCTGATGTTCCTCGCGGCCGTTGCATACTTCTCCTTCGGCTACGCTGCTGCAAACGCCGTCTGGCCGTCCTTCTACGGGGAGATGTTCAGCACCAAAGTCCGCTTCTCGGGCTTGGCCATCGGGACTCAACTGGGCTTCCTGGCCGCGGGCTTCGCGCCCACTATCGTCTCTGCCGTCGGCGGCACCAAACCTGGGGGCTGGGTTGCGGTCTCGGTCTTCTCGGGCATCGTCTGCGTCATCGCCGCGGTCGCCGCCTTAACGGCCCGCGAATCGGCAAAGATCCCCACCTCGGAACTCGGCTTGCGGGCTTAGCACCACTGCCGGCCAGCCCACCCGCAATCCATCAGCGGAGGCCGCACCCCTCCCCGATTACTGACCCGCAGCACGCGGAAAGCCCGGCATGCCCCTGGCAGACCGGGCTTTCCGCTGCCCTTAGTGGTGCGAGTTCTGAGTGCGCGGGTTAAGGCAACTGGAAGGAGTGTGGCGTCAGGGAGTCGGGCGGATTGCCGCGTCCTTGCTGTACGACGTGACCTGCGAAGCATCGCCGCTGTCCAGCACTTTGGAGTGCGTGGTCGATCCGTCAAGGACAACATGCTGTGATGCCACATCGCTGACAACATGGTTCAGTGCAACCACATTGCCGTCCCCGCCGGCGACGAGTATCTGCGTGGGCTGGGCACCAATCGGAAGGATTTTGGCGGGCGGGACATCGTAGGCAAACAGGTTATCCGAGACCAGGTTGTTGTCTCCCACCACGTGCATAACGCCGTAAAGATCATCCAATCCGTTCCCCCGCCCGATGAAGGGTGGGTAGCCTTCCGCGGTCCGGCGAAGATGGTTGGCCGTGATGAGGTTCTCTTTGCAGCCGTTGAGCATCCGGAGCATCCCGGGATAGAAGCCCTGGAGCCTGTTCGATGCAACGGAGCATCGGTTGCATCCCGTTAATTCGATGAGGCTGCGGCCGCGGGGGAAGAGGTTATTTCCCGTGACGAGAAGACCCTCGTGATTTTCGGCCAGCAGCGTGACTCCGTCGGGCCCTGCTCCCATGTGGTTTCCGCTGACAATTGTCGCCTGCCCCGCCCCCGTGAGCTCAACGCAATTTCCACATTCGGCGATCATATTGTCGTTGACGCGGAGCGCGTCGGCGCCGCGCACGATCAGGGCATGTTCGAGGTACACAAAGCCCATCCCCGTGATGTGGAACGAATCGTTGTCGGACGCAACCTCGATTCCAGTCTTGCTATTGCGATAGCTGTTCTTGTCGGGGGTGAACGCGACGCCGTCCAGGCAGAAGTCCCGGAACACAATCCCGGACAGTCGCGGGTCACCTCCCCGCTTCACGAGGAATGCTTGCGGGGCGCCCGGAGAAGTAAGGACCCGGATGTGGCTGCCACCGGGCTGAAGGTTCTGCCATCCCGTAGGGTTCGAACTGTCGAGGATGCTTCGTGAAAAGAATCCATGCCCGAATCCCGCAATGGTTAGATAACTAACGTCTACCACCACCTGGGTCACCAGATCGTAGTCGCCCGGAGGGATAATGATTGCCGCCCCGGGACGGGCGTCCGGAGTGGCCTGGCGCCTTTTGATGTCAGCAATGATGTCGTTGATGACTGCGCCGATGTCGGACTGGGCGGTCACATCGGGACGGCCCTTGACGCTCCACACCGTCACATCGTACGTATTTGGTGAAGTGAAGGGTTTGCCCTGCGGGTTGTCGGCAGCGTTTGCCGCTTGTGCTCCGCCAAGGGACAGCGCGGCAGCTAAGGTCCCCACAGCGCCGGCACCAACCAGCGAGCGGCGGGTTGGCGCGCTCGACTCAAGACTCTTGCCAAATACCATCAGGTACTCCTTTTTATTGGGGGGCGCTCCCCAGACATCCGGAACGGCTTGGTTCCGGGCAGGAAGCTTCGCAAAGACAAAACGTTTTAGCTAGCCACGGATGACGATAGGAGCCGCTCAGGTAGCCTGTCAACGAAAAAATTTTCGAGTCCCGTTTTGGCACGTTGGGCCGCCAGCAGCCTCGCAAGCCAAGAGGTCCGTCGCTGCCCCGGCCAGGCCCAGTAGCTGCACGACGACGTCGGGCGCGGATCGCGGGTGTGACTCTTGACACCGCCCAAGGACCCAGCCTACTGTGATGACAAGTCGTTTTGGCAAAACGGTTTTTCATCCCGGTTTTTCATCACCCTCACTATCACCCCTTCTTCCGTTCCGTTCCCTCAGAGAAAGGGAGTCGACAGCGATGTCCTCTCGAACAAAGATCTCCAGGCTTGCCGCTGTTGGCGGCCTTTCCGCTGCTGTGGTCTTAGCTGCCTCCGCATGCGGCGCAGGTGGTCCCGCCCCGTCGGGGCCTTCCGGCAGCAGCTCCATCAACGTCCTCGTCGAGGCAGGCGGGCATGCGGAACTGCAGCCCATCGCCGATCAGTGCAAGAAGGACACGGGAGTCAACGTGAACTTCGTGGAGCTTCCGTACGACGGCCTTTTCAACCGCTTGTCCAGCGAATTCTCTTCGGGCAGCGTCTCGTTCGACGTTGCCGCCCTGGACTCCGTCTGGCTGCCGAGCTTCAAAGATTCGCTTCAACCCATCGACGAGCTCTTCACCGATGAAGCCAAAAAGGACATCTTCCCGGCCCTGGTCAAAGAAGCCAACGTTGATGGGCACTTCATTGGGATGCCGGCGTGGACCAATGCCGAGATCGTCCTCTACCGCAAGGATCTCTTTGAGGACCCCAAGAACAAGGCCGACTTCAAGGCCAAGTACGGCTATGACTTGGCAGCACCCAAGACTTGGCAGCAGTACCAGGACATCTCCGCCTTCTTCACGAAGGACGGGATGTACGGCACGGACGTCAAGGGTGGCGTGGAAACGGAGTTCCTTGCCCACGTCCTACAGGCCGGCTCCCCCATGGTCCTGGACAGCAACAACAACGTTGTCATTGATAATGCGGCCCACAAACAGGCCCTTGATTTCTACACCAGCCTTGTCAAAGATGCTCCCGCCGGCGCCGCCCAGGTGGACTGGGCAGCCGCCCAGAATCTCTTCAACCAGGGCAAGACAGCCATGACCCAGTTCTGGGCTCACGCGTACCGGCAGATCCCGAAGGACTCCCCTGTCTACGGCAAGGTTGGCACAGCACCGATGATCGGTGGTTCTGCTGGTGTGGCCGGCGTTCCTGGCCCTTGGTACCTCTCGGTGCCCAAGGCAACCAAGAATGCTGATGCAGCCAAGAAGTTCGTCAAGTGCGCCTTCGACCACAACGATCTGGCCATCCAGTCAAGCCTCGGCCTGGCAGCACGTATCTCCGCCTTCCAGAAGTATCAAGACCAGCCCGGTTACGAGAGTTTCAAACCGCTCATCGAAACACTTAACGCCCCCGCTACGGCCACTCGTCCCGCAACGGCAAAATGGCAGCAGATCGTGGATACCGTGCTGGTTCCGATGCTCCAGAAGGCTGTGGCTGGCGGAGACAGCTCCGCCCTGCTCGCGGACGCGAAGTCCAAGGTCCAAGCCCTCCTTAAGTAAGTAAGACTCCGCGGCCGGCATCGGCCTAAGCTTTGCCGGCCGCGGACCCAACCAGCGGAAGAGAATCCCGTGCGCATTCCTGATCGCCGCTTCGCCCTCTACCTGATGACTCCCGCGGCCCTGTTCCTCGCAGTCTTCGTTGCCTACCCGCTGTTCCGGTTGGTTACGGACAGCTTCTTTAAGATCTCCCCGGTCGTTGGGGGTCCACGCAGCTTCGTCGGTTTTGACAACTACGTCGCTGCTTTCACTTCCGAGGCCTTCATGGGTGCCGGATGGCGAACGCTCGCCTACACCGTGATGGTAGTGACCCTCGAGTTCGCGCTCGGTTTGGGCATGGCCCTCCTGTTCACCACGCTTGGCACCAAGTCCCAAGTCTGGCGGACCATGTTCCTCTATCCGCTGATGATTGCCCCGATCGTGGCCGGTCTGCTGTGGAAGTTCCTCATGATCGACAACTTCGGTTTGCTGGGAACGATGCTGACGCAAGTGGGGATCCTGCAAAATCCGAACCAAATCGGATGGTTGTCCAACCCCGACATCGTTTTGTTTTCCGTTGCAATCCCGGACATCTGGCTAACCACCTCATTCATGTGCCTGGTGCTGTTCGCGGGGCTGCAGAACATACCCGGAGACCTGATCGAGGCGGCAAGGCTCGACGGCGCCCGCGCTCCGTCGCTGCTTTTCCGCATCATCCTCCCGCTCCTGCGTCCCGTTATCGCCGTCGCGCTGGTGGTCCGTGGCATCGACGCCGCGAGGGCTTTTGACACGATCCTCATTCAGACCAACGGTGGTCCGCAATCCGCTTCCGAAACCATGAGCCTGCTGATTTATCGGACCATGATCCGCTTTGGCGACCCCGGCCTGGCAAGTGCCATGGGCACGATCTACCTGTTGGCTATGCTTGCCATCGCCCTCGTTGCCGTAGCCACGATTTGGCGCCCAGGAAAGGACACCTGATGAGCACCGCACCAGTCCAAGCAGTCCCGGCGCTGAAAGACACAAAGCAACCTGCCTCCGCGAGGACCAGGCGACGCCGCGGCGTCAACAGGGAAGGACTCGAAGCCGGGAGGCGCAGCACAAGGACCATCTTGTGGGTTCTCCTCGCTGCATCCCTGATCCTTTACGGGTTCCCGTTCCTGTACCTGCTCCTCACATCATTCAAGACGCCGATCGATACGATTGCCGTCCCCCCAACCATTCTTCCCAAGGAATGGACGTTGGATAATTACGCCAATGCCTTAGGGCGCGGCGGGGTACTGGCGTCGTTCATCAACAGCATCCAGACCGCTGTTATCAGTACGTTGTTGTCCTTGGTTCTGGCCGTGCCGGCCGCATACGGCATCACCCGCTACAAAACCGCCAGCGGACGGGTCTTCATCATGGCCGCGTTGGTGACCCGCATGGTGCCACCGGTAGCAATTGGCATTCCGCTCGCGTCCATGATGGCCTCGGTGGGTCTCTCCGACACACCCATTGCGCTCTCGATCGCCCACACCACCATCTCGCTGCCGCTGTCCATCTGGCTGATGTCCAGCTTCTTCGAGTCGGTGCCCAAGGATCTTGAGGAGGCAGCCACTGTGGACGGCTGCAGCAGGCTCGGGGCCCTGTGGCGCGTGGTCATCCCGGTAGTCTCCGGGGGCATCGCTGTCACGGCGATCTTCGCCTTCCTCGCCTCGTGGAACGAGTTCCTCTTCGCATTGCTCATGACCGCGGTCCGATCCCAAACCACCCCCGTCGTCATCGCCAACTTCCAGACGCAGTTCGGCCTGGACTGGGGTTCCATGACGGCCCTGGCCGCCATCTACTCGATCCCGGTCATCCTCCTGACGCTTCTGTTGCAGCGCAAGATCGTCGCGGGTATGACGCTCGGCGCCGTCAAGGGCTGACAAACTAACCAAACAGAGGGGAGAAGCTATGCCAAGCAACAACTATTACGACGTGACAACGTGGCCCGTCGGCAACCCATCCGAGGACATCGGCGAGGTAATGAACAGCATTATCGCCGACATCAAAGCCCGGCAATCTGCCACAAATGTGGACGATGGTGGAAAACCTGGTGCAGTCATCTACGTTCCGCCCGGAGACTACCGGCTCCGCACGCAGGTGGTCATCGACGTCAGCTTCCTCAAGATTCATGGCTCCGGGCACGGCTTTACGTCATCCAGCATCCGCTTCAACGTTCCCGAGGACGAATGGGCCGGCTTGCACGAGTTGTGGCCGGGAGGAAGCCGCATCATGGTCGACCTTCCCCTCGCCGGGGACATCGAGGAATCCAAGGGAGCCGCCTTCTACGTTGAGCGGACGGGTAGCCCGCGGATCAGTTCGGTCGAATTCTCCAACTTCTGCATCGACGGGCTGCATTTCGCCCCTGACGGCTCGGCAATGGAGCCCGAAAACACCTACGTCAACGGCAAGACCGGCATCTATATCGCCAGTGCCAACGACTCTTTCCGTGTCACCGGAATGGGGTTTGTCTACCTAGAAAACGCTGTCACCATCTACAACGCGGATGCACTTTCCATACATGACAACTTCATCGCTGAATGCGGGAGCTGCATCGAGTTGCGGGGCTGGGGACAGGCATCAAAGATCACCGACAATCTCCTCGGAGCCGGCTTTAAAGGTCACACGATCTACGCCGAGAACCACGGCGGGCTCCTTATTACCGCGAACAACCTCTTCCCCCGTGGTGCGAGCAGCATCCACTTCTCAGGCGTTACGCGTTCAAGCATCACCAATAACCGTTTGCATTCGTTCTACCCCGGCATGGTCATTTTCGAAGCGGACAGCTCTGAAAACCTGGTGGCCACGAACCACTTCCTGCGTGACCACGAGCCCTGGACACCCTTCTTCGGGGTAGACAACGGCCTGGACGACCTCGCCGGGCTTCTGTGCATCAGCGGCAGTAATAACTCTCTGATCGGCAACCACTTTTCCGAGATCGTCGACTCCCAAGGCATCCGACCGGAAGGGGCGACGCCGGTCATCATCCGGCTGAAGGTGGGGGACGGCAACTATGTTGCCAGCAACCACGTGGTCGGGAAGGACATCCGGGCTACTTCGGGGGGCTCCGCTTTCGAAGCCCAAGTTGACGCATTGCTGACCACCAACGCCTCGGATGGTTTGACCGTGACGGCCGTCCTGGTCGATCCCGAATCGGCCAACAACACAATCCTTGATTCGGGCAGCGAAGCACAGGTGATCGCGGACCGAAGCGTCAATGCCGTCAGGGCCCTGCCAACGACCGCTTTCCGTGCGACTCGTGCACCTGTAACCAGCTAAACGGCTCCGGCCTAAGAAAATGAAGCAGCCGAACATAAGATCAGCACCATGAGGACGTGGGAGAAGAAATGACCAGTAGATCAGTCGGTATCAAGGATGTGGCAGCGGCTGCCGGCGTCTCTGTCACCACCGTCTCCCACGTCCTTAATGACGTCGCCTACGCACGCGTTGGCGCAGAAACAAGGGAGCGCGTCCACGAAGCGGCTCAACGGTTGGGTTACGGACCCAACCGTCTCGCCCAAGCATTGCGGACGCAGCGCTCGGGAATGATCGGGTTCATCAGCGAGGAGATCGCCACTACCCCGCATGCGGGCAGGATCATCCTCGGAGCAGAGGAGACGGCTCGGAGGCGTGGCTACCGCATCATGATCATCAACTCCACCAGCACCGGTTCCCAAGCATCCAAGGAAGGCCAGGTGGCGGACCTGCTGGACCGGCAAGTGGACGGCATCCTTTATGCCACCATGTACCACCGAAAGCTGGCCGTTCCCAAGAACCTGGCCGGACTCCCGGCCGTACTCGTGGACTCCGAGGACATCAGCCAGACTGTTTCATCCGTTATCCCGGACGAATTGGGCGGCGCAAGGTCGGCCGTCCAAACCCTGATCGACGCCGGTCATACCCGGATAGGCATGGTCAACAACACCGACGACGTGCCGGCAACCCACTCCCGGCTCAAGGCATTCATGGAAACGCTGTCCGACGCCGGACTGCCTTTCCACGAAGAACTGGTCCAGTCCGAGCCCTCGGAAGTATCTGGCGGGTATCAGGCTGCCCTGCGCTTGCTGAAAGGACAAGACCGCCCCACCGCCGTGTTCTGCTACAACGACCGGATGGCCATGGGCGCGTACAGGGCCGCCGGGGAACTTGGCCTGAAAATTCCGGACGACATTTCAATCGTCGGTTTCGACAACCAGCAGCTCATCGCCGAAAGCCTCTACCCTGCCCTGACAACCGTTGCCCTGCCCCACTACGAGATGGGCGCGTGGGCAACCGAGAACCTGATCGACGCAATCGAAGGAAAGACCGACCTCCAATTGTTCGCGGCGCATCCCACCGTTCTTCCCTGCCCCATGGTTGTTCGTGATTCTGTAGCATCACCGGCACGCGCCAACACCTGACCTCGAGTCCGTTCAGCAACGAACGCGCCCAATTTTTCAAGGACCCCAACATGCACAGCACCTCAGTTTTCCCGTGCCCCGAACCAGACGTCGTCGTCGTCGGCGAATCGATCATCGACATCATCCACATGGCCGGTGGTCTGGTTGGCTTTCCGGGCGGTTCCGGGATGAACGTCGCCTTCGGACTGGGCCGTTTAGGTGTCGGCACGGCATTTCTCACGGCGCTGGGCAGGGACGAACACAGTAAGAGCATCCAGCGGCACCTGAAGGCAGCCGGTGTGCAGTTGCTTCCGGGATCCGAACACCTTCGCCGCACATCAACTGCACAAGCGTCCCTAGGCAGCGACGGTTCCGCAGAATACGAATTCGACCTCGAGTGGAGCCTCCCCCACATCGCTCCTACTTTCCTCCCAAAGGTGCTGCACACCGGGTCGCTGGCCTCGTTCGTGGAGCCCGGGGCAAGCAGCGTGCGGTCCTTGCTTGAACTGTTCGCGGGACGCTGCCTGATCACGTACGACCCCAACATCCGCCCCACTCTCCTCCAGGACCACGCTGAAACGCTCAAGACCTTCGAACGCCTAGTGGCCCTGTCCACGGTGGTAAAGCTCAGCGCGGAAGATGCCGGGTGGCTCTACCGTCAGAAGTCTTGTCACGACGTCGGACGGCGAGTCCTCGAGCTCGGGGCGGAACTGGCCGTCATTACCGACGGTGCGGCCGGATCCCACCTGCGTTCGAGAACCGCACAGATCGACGTTCCGGCAGCCCAAGTGGTGGTCAAGGATACCGTCGGCGCCGGCGATGCCTACATGTCCTCGCTCATCGCGGGCCTCCTTGTGGACCCCGAGAGGGACTTTGGTTATGACAAGCTCTCCCGCTTGGGCACGGCGGCGTCCTTGGCTGCGGCCATCACGGTGGGCCGGCATGGAGCGGAGCCGCCAACGCGGACCGAGCTGAACCAATCCCTGGAGGAACTCAACCAATCCCTGGACCTTGCCGCGGTTTCCCGAAAGAACTCCGATGACTGACACAACCTCCCGCCCTGCCAGCCCTGCCGAAACCGCGACCCAGGATTTTAGGCCAGTTCTGCACTACACAGCCGAGAAGACGTGGTTGAACGACCCAAACGGACTCGTGTGGTACCAAGGCCTCTACCACCTCTTTTACCAAAGCAACCCCTTTGCCAACGTCTGGGGCAACATGTCCTGGGGCCATGCCACGTCAGCCGACCTTGTGCACTGGACCGAACAACCCGTGGCCATCGCTTGCGATGAGGAAGAGGACATCTTTTCCGGCAGCATCGTGGTGGATCATGGCAACACGTCCGGTTTCGGCACCGTGGAACACCCCGCGCTGGTGGCCATCTACACGAGCGCGTTCAAGAAAGGGTCCGCGTATGAAGGGACACAAGCCCAGTCCCTCGCGTTCTCCACGGACGGCGGGATGACGTGGAGCAAATACCAGGGCAACCCGGTTCTTGCCCGGGGCTCGGCCCATTTCAGGGACCCCAAGGTGTTCCGCTTCGAGGGGGCGGCAGGCTCTTACTGGGTCATGGTGGCGGTGGAGGCCCAGCATCAGCAGGTTGTGCTGTACCGCTCGGCCAACCTCAAGGACTGGGAATATCTGAGCACCTTCGGGCCCTCAAATGCCGCAGGAGGTGAATGGGAATGCCCCGACCTCTTCCCCCTCCCGCTCGATGGAAACCCGGACAGTGTCAAGTGGGTCCTGGTGGTCAATATCAACCCGGGCGCGGTGGCCGGCGGATCGGGAGGTCAGTACTTCGTCGGCGAATTCGATGGAGTGCGTTTCACGCCAGATCCTGATTCACTCGTCCCAGCGGGTGCAGGCGGAGCTCCGGACCTGGAAAACTGCCTGTGGCTGGATTGGGGGCGCGACTACTACGCGGCCGTTTCGTTCAGCAATGTCCCGGGGAACCGCCGCATCATGATCGGATGGATGAACAACTGGGACTATGCCAATTCGCTGCCCACGTCTCCGTGGCGGTCCGGAATGTCGCTTGCCCGTGAAGTGCAGCTCGCCACGGTGGACGGCTTACCGCGCTTGGTCCAGCGCCCGGTACTGCCGGTCAACGCCGGGAAGCCGACCCTCGACGTCGAAAATGTGGAGCTCGGGGACTCCCCGATCCAACTGCCCGACGCAGAGCCCGGGTCCGCTCAGCTGATCGAGGCGGAGATCGTTCCCGGAACGGCTGGCACAGTGGCGTTCAGGCTCTTGGCCGCATCGGATGGGAGCACCGGAACGGTCCTCAGCTTCGACGCTGGGACGAGCCTGCTCACGCTGGATCGCCAAAGCTCCGGATATTCCTCCTTCCACACGAAGTTCGCGTCCGCTGAGTCTGCACCGGTGAAGCTCGACGACGGCGTGCTGACGCTACGGATCGTCGTCGACCGCTGCTCGGTGGAGGTGTTCGCCCAAGGCGGCAGGGTTGTTTTGACTGACTTGGTGTTCCCCGTGGCCGGAAGCGTGGGTGCCCAACTGCGAGCGGCCGACGGCGGGACGGCCTTGGTTCGGAAACTGACCATCGCGGCGTTGTCCTGAGCACTGGGTCCTGCCCCGTGCGGCCGCGGGGACGGGACGCTAGACACACGGGCATATCCAATGAGCATGCCTTCGAGTGGAGCGTTTAGGGTACCTTCACCGGGCAGTTTTGCGGGCGGGTCTTACGGGAATTCCAATTCCGCGGAATGACGAGGATTTTCAGCGGTAAATGGCGGTCTTTTTACAGCGCTATTTGGCGCATCGGTAGCCCGCAAGGGGATCCTCTACCGGTGCAGAGGCCTACACTTTCAGCCATGGGGGACTCAGAGTCAGACGTCGGGCAACTCCGGTGATCGGGCGGGTCGCCGTCGGCGTCTGCGCCGCGGCCAACCTGACCTTCCTGGGTGTGATCATCACAGATGTGCTATCCAGCAGCGCCTCCGCGGTTCTGTCCGCGATGGCTCCCCCGTCAGGGCGCCTCGGCCTGCTAGCTTTCGGGCTCGGGGCGTCAGTCATACTCGGTCTCATCTTCGCGGTGAACTCCCTGACCGCTCCCGCCCCCGACTACGGGAAGATTCTGAATCTCTTCAGGCGCAGCGACCTCAAGGGATTGAGTGAAGCCGCACCAGCCATGCCGCTCTTGGGTTTTTCGTTCCTGATTTATTGGCTTGGCTTCATGGGCGTCTCCTGGTTCGCGTGGAGACGCCACGAGCCGGCGTCTGCCATGGCCGAGGTGAGCGGTGTCCTCATACTCGTCGGCGCTGCCGCCTTGGCTCTCTGGATGATCCTGGTGGCTCTCGGCAAGAGGTCATCGCACTCCATATAGCAAGTGGCGCCCAGGAACACGAGGCAGGAATTCCCGAATGGTTGCGCCCGACGCGGCCGATATAGATTTTCATCCGTCAAGAAAAGGCGCAGGTCGCGTGCGGGGTGTGGGGTGACCGCGACGATCGTTGACGGTTCGAAAGGCAGATCAGAAGCACGCCCCGGCTCACCTGGTTGGCGTACACCGCTATTGGTGCCTGTGAATCCAGGCCTGCATGTTGAGCAACGCCTACCAAGGCGCTGGCGCCCAGTATTGTAGGCATCCAACAAAATTCTCTCGTTGTCTAAAAACTATCGTCTGCTACGAGGCATTTCTGCCGCCGGCAAGCGCGAAGGACAATAAATGACGACTCAGGCAACAGTTGCAACAAGCGATGAAGCAAGCGACAAAATCTTGGTGGCCGCCCGCCAGCAGGTCCTTGAAAAAGGTATCGGCCTGACCCAAGAACAGCTCGAGGACGTCCTCCGTCTGCCTGACACTGCCCTTCCCGCCGCCCTGCAATTGGCCCACGAGGTGCGTCTAAAGCACTGCGGTGAGGATGTCGAAGTCGAGGGCATCATCTCCATCAAGACCGGCGGCTGCCCCGAGGACTGTCATTTTTGCAGCCAGTCCGGCCTTTTCGACAGTCCAGTCCGCGGCGTGTGGCTGGATATCCCGGGACTGGTCAAGGCCGCCAAGGAAACCGCAGCCACAGGAGCCACCGAGTTTTGCATTGTTGCCGCCGTCCGTGGTCCCGATATCAAGCTCATGAACCAGATCAAGTTCGCAATCGACCGGATCAACGAGGAAGTGGACATCAATATCGCTTGCTCGCTGGGCATGCTCACGCAGCGGCAGGTGGACCAGCTGGCCAGCTGGGGCGTCCACCGCTACAACCACAACCTTGAGACTGCGCGCAGCTACTTCCCGGAAGTGGTCACCACCCACAGCTACGAGGAGCGCCTCGAAACCTGCAACCTGGTCAAGGAGGCCGGCATGGAGCTGTGCTGCGGAGCCCTCATCGGCATGGGCGAGAGCTTGGAGCAGCGCGCCGAACTCGCCGCCCAGCTCGCGGCACTGGACCCCCACGAGGTTCCCTTGAACTTCCTCAACCCGCGCCCCGGAACCCCGCTCGAAAACCAGGGCATCATGGACGGCAAGGATGCACTCCGTGCCATCGCCGCGTTCCGTCTCGCCATGCCCCGAACCGTGTTGCGCTATGCCGGCGGACGCGAACTGACCCTCGGCGATCTTGGCACTCGCGAGGGACTCCTCGGGGGCATCAACGCAGTCATCGTCGGCAACTACCTCACCACGCTTGGCCGGCCCGCCACCGCCGACCTCAACCTGCTGGTGGATTTGAACATGCCGATTAAGGAACTCCAGAAGACGCTATGAACGGGGTTTCGACAGGCACCGACGGGTTTTGCGGGCACTGCGGCGAGCCGTTCGACGGCGGCTCCGGCCCGACGTCGGACGTTCACGGCCGCTGCGGCGAACGCCTGGCAATGGAGCCGCCGCGCTACTGTACCGCCTGCCGGCGCCGCATGAAAGTCCAGGTGACACCGACAGGATGGGCGGCGGAATGCTCACGTCACGGAGTGCTTGCACCTTGACGGGCACGCCAAGCTACCGCGGCGCGAGCACCACCGGCTGGAAACGTCCGGAACCGTTCCCCGTGTAGAGGAGCAACGTACTGTCCCCGGCTACGCCCACCACCGACGGCGCTCCCGTGCCGGTGAACGCGTTTCCGAGGGCGGTGAAGGAGGTGAACATGTTCCATCCGGAGCCCAAGGAAACCTTGGACAGGAAACCGCCATTGCCATCACCCGGGTACAGCCAGAGCGAGCCGTCCGTTCCGCGGGCCATGACGTCTTCCTTGCCGTCGCCGTTGAAGTCGCCGCCCTGGACCACCGAGTTGAACATGTTCCAGCCCGTGCCGATCTGACGCCAGGGTTGGAATCCTCCCGTGCCGTTGCCGGGGTAGAGCCACAGGCTCCCGTCCGGGGCACGGCCCACGATGTCGGCCTTGCCATCACCGGAAAAGTCGCCCGGAGCCAACAAGGCCGTGAAATTCTGCCAACCAGTGCCGATCTGCTTTCGGGCAAGGAAGTTACCCTTACCGTCGCTCGGGTACAGCCACAGGTTTCCCTGCGCGTCCCTCGCTGCGAGGTCAGGATGCCCGTCGCCATCGAAGTCACCCGCGCTCAGCACCGCCGTGAACATGTCCCAACCCGATCCGATCTTGAGCGGCGGCAGGAAGCTCCCGGACCCGTTGCCCCGATAGAGCCACAGGGCGCCGTCGGTGCCACGGGCCAAGACGTCCGCGACGCCGTCGCCGTTGAAGTCGCCTGCTTCCCAGACCTGCGCGAACTGGTTCCACCCGCTGCCGATGGGCAGCCGGTCGGCGAAACCGCTTCCGTTGCCTGGGTACAGTCGCATGGTTCCGGTCGAGGATGCTGTCAGCACGTCGGTGACCTGGTCGCCGGTGAAGTCCTGGCCGCTCACGAGGTCGCCCACTCCGGCCCAACCACTGCCGACGCCGGCACGCGGCAAGAAGCCACCCTTACCGTCGCCGGGGTAGACATAGAGGGTGCCGTCGGTTGCCGTGGCGAGCAAGCCCGCCGTGCCGCCACCGAACGAACCGGCCGCAGCGAGGCTCTTGAAGACATCCCAGCCCTGACCGATCTGCGAGGCAGCCAGGAACCCACCGGTTCCATCGCCCGGATACAGCCAAAGAGTTCCGTCGACGGCGGACGCGACCACATCGCTGTGACCATCGCCGTTGAAATCGCCCACCCCAACGATATTGGTGAAGCCTTGCCACCCGGATCCCACTTGGCGGGCTGCCAGGAAGCCGCCCTTGCCATCACCCGGGTACAGCCAGAGAGCGCCGTTGCTGGCGCGGGCAAGGATGTCCGGGAATCCGTCGCCGTCGAAGTCGGACGTGCCGAACACGGTGTTGAAGATGCCCCATCCGGAGCCGATTTGGACGGGATCGGCGAGCCGGTTGCCGGGGAGCCCCGCAAAGAGCAGCAGCGACCCGTCGGTTTCACGGGAGATGACGTCAGGGAGCTTGTCTCCGTTGAAGTCGCCTGCGGAGAACCGCATCCTGGCCTTCAGTTTCGGGTCGGCGTTGATGGTGACGCTGGCGGAGGTGGCGCTGACCGAGTTGATGGTCACCTGCGTGCCCGTATAAGTGGTGAACGTGCTCCCGGCCTGCCACGTCTGGTTCTTGGCGTACCACTGTTCAGGGAAGGGCTTGGTGGATGGCATCAGGATCAACGACGACGCGATCGTGGCACCACCGCGCTGGGCAACCTTCACACCCATGTTCCCGGAAGGGCCATACCGGAGGTAGTCGTCATACCCGGCGGGCTCCCGGAGCTCCAGGTAGTAGGCCTCCTTGCTGACGGGGTCCGTGAACTTAACGGCCCGCTGCGCAGCTGTACCGCCCCACGGCGTCAGGGTGTAGGTCTGCGAGCCTGTGGCCACACCGACGTCGCGAATTTCATCACCCCGGCCCAGCCCGGCGTAATCCCAAAAAGTGGAGCTGACCACGGGCTGCGCGTACTGTGCTGCGCCCATAAGGTCGGTGGTGTCTCCGTATTCACGGATGTAGCACGAAGGATCAGTGAACTGTCCGTTGCTGTCCGTGCCGACGTCCGGCGCTCCGCTTCCACACTGGAGGGCGTCAGCGTGCATGAGGCCAATGACGTGGCCGAATTCGTGGGACATCACGTTGTTGCTGAAGTTGCTGATCTGCGGCAGCAAAACCCGCCCGCTGTAGCTGCCGCTGCTGTAGCCGGCGCCGAGCGCACCACCCGAAAGCGTTGAGGTGGGGATGATGATGGCCATGGCCGAATACGGGCTGGAGGACCAGGAAAGTTCACTGGAAATCGTGGATATGATGGTCCCGTAGCTGTCCGTGGACCTGGCCTTGGATTGGAATTCCGGGACTTCACTGGTGACGGTCATGGACAGCCGGTTGTTCGTCATGGCCTGCCAGTAGCGGCTGGTGGAAGCAACCACCTTTTCGGCATCGGGCATGGAGACCGGGTTGGTGTTGTCCGCAAGCTTCGCAGTCACCAGGCGGATGCTGATGACGCCGTTGGGGCCGGCTGCTGCGCCGCCTTGCCCCAAGGGGGCAGCGCTTGGTCCCGAGGGGGCAGCGCTGCTGAGCGGAGCAGACTTCATGGGGGAGGTCTGCTGCTGCAGCGGTTGGGCCTGCCCGAGCGGGGTTTCGAAGACATGCTCGGAGTGGGGGGTGCCCGGGAAGAATTTAACATTGGGATTGGTCGGGCCCGGCAAAGGAACGGCAGTTGCCGGGGCCTGGACAAAGAGAAGGCCTGCGGCAAAGACCGCCAGGCCTGCGGAGAGCGCGGTTGATCGCCGCAAAAGATCCATCGGATCTCCTCTGGGACGGAGTCAGCGGTTCCTGTGAGTCTCAAGAACCGAGATCAGGGTACAACCGCTGCTGCCGGTCCCCGGGTAAGCGCGCGGGCCAGCCTGCCGACGTCGTAATCCCGGCATCGCGGAAAGCTAACTAGACCCTAACCCAGCGGAAATACGGCGGCAACAATGCCGCGCCACACTGGAATTGCCCGCAAGTACGGGCGCCGGCTCCAGCCAGGAGGACCTCATGCTGAAGGAAGTCACTACCCAAAAAACACGCATACGCGCTATCAGCCAACTGCACCGCGGCGACGAAATCGAGGCCCGCCTATCGGTGGGTCCGGCCTACGATGACGTGGTGGTCCGCCGCGGACGGGTCCAGGAGACGGCCCCGGGAATCGGCGTCATCTGGATTATGGACCATGCATCCGGGATGCGGAAGGCCATCAATACCGATGAATGCAGCGTCTGGCGGGTCAACCACAACGCCGCCTAACACCCGCCCCAGCTCAGCCTCCGGCCACGGACTGCATGATCAGGATCTCTTGGCCAGGAGCCACCTCAGTACCAAGGCCCTTCAACCGCCGGACTTCATCTCCGTTCACGTATATATTCACGTAACGGCGTAGCGCGCCGGTCTCATCACGCAAGCGCCTGGCCAGCACCGGGTAATCCCCGGTCACCGAATCCAGCAACGCCCCGACAGTTACCACGCCATCGGCGGACGCAGTCAGGTAGGACTGTCCGCCGACGAGCGGTTGCAGCACCCCGGGCAACAGGACCGTGAAGTCAGCCACGACCCCGCTACCCCGGTACCGGAGCGGCGGCCCGGGTTTCTGCACCATCCACGGCGGAACCGCTGCGGTCTCCGACCACGACGGCGGCGCGGACGCACAGCACGTCCGGCAAGTGTGCTGCGACTTCAGTAAAGGTCTCGCCCTCGTCCGCGCTTGCATAGACAGCCCCACCGCGGGTGCCGAAGTAGACGCCGACAGGCTCGGCGGTATCCACGGCTGCGGCATCCCTGAGAACCGCGTTGTACTCGCGCTCGGGAAGGCCTGTTCGGAGCTCTTTCCACGTGCTGCCGGCGTCGTCCGTCCGGTGGACGGCCAGGACTCCGCCCGGCGGTATGCGTTCGCCGTCGGCCTTCAGCGGAATGACCCACGCGGTGCCCTCCCTGCGCGGGTGGGTCAGCATGACGAAACCGAAATCGGCAGGCAGCCCCTCCGCGATGGAATCCCAGTTCTCGCCGTTGTCATCGGTCCGGTACACGCCGTGATGGTTCTGCGCGTACAAGCGACCCTCGACGGCGGCATCTGCGGCGATCTTGTGGACGCACTGGCCGAACTCGGGTTGCGGATCAGGCATGAAGTAGGCCGAGATGCCTTTGTTGCGCGGCTCCCAGGAGGCGCCGCCGTCGAGCGACCGGTACACGCCACCGGTACTCATGGCAATGTGGACGTTCTCGCCGGAAGGGCTCACCACGATCGAGTGCGCAGCGGCACCACCATAGCCGGCACCCCACTCGCTGCGGTGGGGGTGGTCCCACAGTCCCCGGTTCAACTCGAAGTGCTCGCCGCCGTCGGTCGACTTCCACACGGAGATTGGCTCACAGCCTGCCCAGACCACGCCCGGCCGGGACTCCGCATCGGGGTAGATCTGCCATATGCGTTCCAGTGCGGCGTCGGTGCCCTCTGGAAAGGTGATGGCGCCGTGCTCCGGTTCAGTCCAGGAGGCGCCGAGGTCATCCGAATGGGCGACGGTTGGCCCCCAGTGCTCGGACCGAACGCCCACCATGATCCGGGTTTTGCCGTCCCGCGTGTCGATTCCGATGCTGGGAATCTCGCTCATCAGGAAGTGCGGGCCGGAGAGGGACCAGTCTTTGCGGTCCGGGCTTGTTGCAAGCCACAGGCCTTTCTTGGTCCCGATCGCGAGGACATAACTCTCAGGGGTAGCCATGAACCCCATGGAACCATCTGCGCGGGGCTCTGGCAACGGTTACGGACATAGGGAAAGCCCCTCAGGAGGGGCTTTCGACGGATATGGACGGTGTTGCTTGGATTGGTCAGCGGTGATGCGCTCCTCCTCTCCGGGCTACATGGCCCATGCCGTTTCGGTAGCAAGACTTTAATACGATCAGGGGAAATTATTCAACCCCGGGCACCGCCGGAAACGCCACGGGAAACTAAAGCGAAAGTAGTAATTCGAGGTGGTGGCAATGCCGTCCGGGGGCCCGTAGAGTGGTTACTGCAGGACCGCGAAAGCGCCTGCTCAAAGGCTGCTCCGGAGTGCGTATCCCCCAATAACGCACTCCGGAGCTTTTTGGTTTAAGGGTTTGGTATCGGGAAGTTCTGCCCGCTGAGTCCAGCCGGGGCGTTGCGAAAAGCAGGTCAGGACGCCACGCGCCGGGAAACTACCGACGCCGGAACAGCCGGGACGCGCTGGCGTTTCGCGAAAATCCTGGCTCTTTGGCTGGATAGAGCCAGGAGCACGAGGATGTCCGTGGCTAGGCCGGCCAGGCCCGCTTCCAGCGAGATATGCGTGGTACCTGTGGAGTAGTCAACAGCCTGCAGCAGGATGGAAGCGGAGCTAAGGGTCATTGCGATGACCCGGGCACCGTTGCTGCCCAAAAAGACGCGCCATGCCAGGAACACCTCCCCTAGTCCGAAGAGCAGGACCACAGCGACGACGACGGCGAGAACCGCCGTCGTCATTCCCGGGTCGGTGAGGTTATCGAAGGTGACATCGCTCCCTGTCAGTAGGGCCATGACCAGTCCGAAGGCCGCTATGGCCCTGCCGGCGACCAGCGCGGCTCCCATCATGGTGGGCGCGGGGCGCCTGTCGCGGCTGTCAGTGGCGATTGGTGCGTGCTCTGTGGAAACCGGCACGCGTCGGGCGTCGATGATGGGCAGGTCACCGTCCGTGGAGATCGAGTCGCCGCCTCCGTTGCGGGAGTGGTAGCCGGTGGAGAAGTCCTCAATGACCTGAACCAGTACGTCCGGGTTGGCTTGGGAGACGGTGCGGACGATGTGGTCCCGTTCCACGTCCGTGTTTCGCTCGATCTTGTGCGTGATCTGGAGCGTGAAGAGGGAGAGGCCGACGCTGCGATCGTACGTTCCGGCGGCGAGCCAATCAACTTTGTGGCCACCGGGCAGGAGCCACCCGTCCGGGCAGCGCCAGAAACGCACGTGGTGTCGCTTACCCGGGGTGTTGTTGACCTCTTGCTGGTACGCGAAGTCCTGCTGACGGTCAAAGAGGTACAGGGGGCTGACCGGTGCCTCGGTGTAGCTCCGCCGCAGGATGGTGGAACTGACGATGCGCCCGCTGCTGGCCAGCGTAACGTCGTCGGCTTTGGTCCAGCCTGCGGAGTCCATGATCGTGTGGATTTGCGGTTCGGTCCCCAGGAGCGCCACATTGACGGGGTCGCCCAACAATCCGTCGCTGGTGCGCGCACGGCCGATGAAGTAGCCAGGGACATAGATGCTGGTCAGGATCCGATGTAGCCGTGGTAGCAGCAAGTAGGCCAGGAATGCCCAGAACACGAAGGAAAACCACAACCGGCCCCAGCCCAGGTGGAAGCTCTCGCCAACCAGGAGAAACGCCAGCCATACAGAAGCCGCGCCGCCAAGGACAAAGAATCCATGGTCCAGCCAGCTGTCAGTAACGTCCCGGCTCGGCGCTTTGTACATGAAACCCCCTTTGCTTTCTTCAAGCTTCGGGGTTTGGGTGTTTGTTGTACATGGCGCTGCCCAGAGCGGCTTAAGGGGCGGCGTACCCACGCAGTGGGTTTGCTACCTCGAGCTTGCTGTTGTCGATGAGCCAACGGACAGATTCGTGCACTGCTTCTTCCGGCTGGTACCGGGGCTCATAGCCAAGGAGAGTCTTGGCTTTCTCAATAGTCAAATAATGGTTGCGGGACAGATGGGCCCAGCTGGAATCGGCGAACTCGGGCGTGGTCTGTTCGCGGAATTCGTCCCAGCTGACCGGCGCAAGTTGTGGGGTTTGGCCAAACCATGAGGCCGCGATCCCGACGTAACCGCGAACGGTGAGTGCTGTGGGGGCGACGATGTTGAAGTCCTCCCCGGCAGCTGCCTCCGCTTTCCCGATCGCTTTCTCGAAAGCCTGTGCGACGTCGTCGGCGTGCACATGGTGCATGAGTTCCACACCGCTGCCGGGCACCTGCAGCGGTGACCCGGCGGAGATCGTCAGCCAGACTGAGGGGTCCAGGTTTCCCAAGGGTCCGATCGGTTGCCATCCCGGCCCCACGATATGGCCAGGATGCAGCGACGTGGTGACAAGTCCGCCGGACGCCGTCTCTTGCTTAAGCATTTGCGCGATGGCGCGCTTCTGGATGCCGTATTCGTCGTGCGGCTCAGCGGCGGAATCGGCCGCTTCTGCGATGGGCAGTTTGAGGCTTGCGCCGTAGCGCCAGATGGACCCGCAGTGGAGGAGGTGTCCCACGTCGCCCCGGAGGCGGTTGACCAGCATGGTGGCCGATTGCAGGGTAAAACACACGAGGTCGACCACGACGTCGGGCTGCAACTCCGCGACACGGTCGCCGAAGGTGCCGTCCCGGTCCTCTTGGGCGCGGTCGAGCGGGATTTGGCGAACTTGCCGCCACACGGGAGCGTCCGTATAGGGGCTGGTGCTACCGCGGCTGAGGTTGGTGACCTCGTGACCGGCACGTACCAGCCGGGGGACGAGGAACGATCCAATGTGTCCGCTTCCGCCGACCACGACGATTTTCATGGGTTGCGATCTCCCGGGGGATGGGCGGCGTGGCCGGAGACGGGCTGACCAACCCGTAGTGAAGTGGCCAGCCCGTCCGTCATTGGCTCAAGACCTAGACGCGGGACCTACCACGGACAAAGTGGACGATCAGCACGATCACGGCGATAACCAAGAGGATGTGAATGAGTCCGCCACCAATGTTGGCGAGCAGGCCGAGCAGCCAAAGAACGGCGATGATGATGGCTATCCAAAGCAACATGTGAGTCTCCTTATTATCGTGGCGCTGACGAAAATGCGTCTTCGCTCCCTACATATTCACAGAAGCTACACAAAAGGCAAGCACCCTTAGCAACGTTTTTTCTCTGGAGCGATGTATTCGGTGCCCAGCAGGGCGTACCAAGCTGCCGACGGACCTACTTCTTCTCCGCGGGTTCGACAAACGGGCAGTCGCGCCGACTAGCATGAATAGTCCGGGCCAGCCCGGGTACGTGACCTCTTGAACGACCCCTCGGACGGTCGGCGTTGACGCGGCGACCACATAAAGGAGAAAAACTGTGCGGGAGCCTGTAGTCAACGAGAACGTGTCAGGGACGAGCGCGGATCCAGAAGAGGCGCCAGAGGAAACGGCTACCGAACCAGCAGAGATCACCTTCGACGAGCAGTTCTACCCTGCCCGGCCCAAAGCGCTAAGGCCCATTGCCCGACGTCGGCAGTTCTTTGCCGCTCGACCGTCACTTGAGTTTGACGGACTGAACTCCACCTACGTGGACTGGCTCCGCAATCAGTCAATGCTCGGTGACGCCAACACCATGGCCCGGCAGCTATCCGGGCAAGCGAGCATGTGGCAGAACTCGTACGCCCGCCCGAATCCAAGGGCCGCTGTGGAGCGTGCGCCCGTCTGGTTTACTGCTTATCCCCTCTCCTTCATCACCCAGCAAGGGCAGTCCTTCCTCTCGGCGTTGGGCGATCCGGAACTCTGGGAGGCGTTCCGGGAAATCGGCATCCGCGGGTTGCACACCGGGCCGGTGAAGCTGGCAGGCGGCATCCGGGGCTGGGCTCAAACGCCCAGTGTGGACGGGCACTTCGACCGGATCAGCATGGCCATTGACCCTGCCTTCGGCACCGAAGAGGAATTCAGGCAGATGTGCGAGGTCGCCGCCGACCACGGCGGAACGGTCATCGACGACATCGTTCCCGGTCACACCGGCAAGGGCGCCGACTTCCGCCTGGCCGAAATGAACTTCCGCGATTACCCCGGCATCTACCACATGGTGGACATCCCGGAAGAGGACTGGCACTTATTGCCCGAAGTTCCGGAAGGACAGGATTCAGTCAACATCAGCCCCGCTGCCGAGAAAGCCCTGCAGCAAGCGGGCTACATCATTGGGCGGTTGCAGCGGGTGATCTTCTACGAACCCGGCGTCAAGGAAACCAACTGGAGCGCTACCCGGGCGATCATGGACACCACCGGCAAGAAGCGCCGCTGGGTCTACCTGCACTACTTCAAGTCCGGCCAACCGTCCATCAACTGGCTGGATCCAACCTTCGCAGGGATGCGTCTGGTGGTTGGCGATGCACTGCACTCGCTGCTTGATTTGGGAACAGGTGCCTTGCGGCTCGATGCCAACGGGTTCCTCGGCGTCGAGAAGAGCGCGGAAGAGGAGCCGGGCTGGTCCGAAGGCCACCCCTTGTCCGAGGCAGCCAACCAGCTCATCGGCTCCATGATCCGCAAGGTTGGCGGATTCTCCTTCCAGGAGTTGAACCTGACCATCGACGACATCAAAACGCAGTCCGAATCCGGTCCGGATCTCTCCTACGATTTCATCACCCGGCCTGCGTACCACTACGCCTTGGTGACCGGCGATACCGAGTTCCTGCGCCTGACCCTGAAGCTCGCCAAGGAGATCGGCGTAGACCAGGCATCGCTGGTCCACGCGCTCCAAAACCATGACGAACTCACCTACGAGCTCCTTCATTTTGCCGCGGGCCACCGCGACGACGTGTTCGAGCTTGGCGGCGAGGAACTGACGGGCGCCGAAGTGGCCGAAAAGGTCCAGAACACACTGCGGGAACGCCTCACTGGCGAAAACGGCCCGTACAACGCGGTGTTCACCACCAACGGCATCGCCTGCACCACGGTCAGTTTCATCATGGCGGCTTTGGGGGTCAAGGACCCGAACGCCATCACCCCGGAGCAGGAAACCCAGGTGCTGGACGCCCATGTGTTGCTGTCCATGTACAACGCGCTGCAGCCGGGCGTATTTGCGCTCTCAGGATGGGACCTCACGGGGATCACGGCCCTTGACCGGGAAACCGTCAAGGAACTCACCTCCCAAGGCGATACCCGTTGGATCAACCGTGGAGCGCATGACCTGATGGGCACCAGCCCGGACGCCACAACCTCCCTTGCGGGAATGCCGCGTGCACGCAGTTTGTACGGACCGCTGCCCGAGCAACTCAAGGATCCGGCCTCCTACGCCCGGCGGTTGCAGCAAATCCTCACGGTCCGGGAGGAATCCGGGATCGCAACCAGCACACTCCTGGACGTGCCGGAGGTCTCCAACCGCGGCTTGCTGGTGATGGTCAACCAGCTTGCCGACGGCGCCCTGCAGGTCACGGTACTGAACTTCTCAGACCAGGACATTGCCGGCAGCATCCAGTCATCGCATCTCGTTCCGGGCGCCGGCGTGCACGACCTCTTCAGCGGGGAAAACGTTGGCCAGGTAGACGATCTCTGCAGCTTCTTCCTTGAGTTGCGTGCTTTCCAAGGGACAGCGCTGCTGCTGAAGGACGAGCCCACCGAGTAACGGGCCCGCTCCCGGCCCAGCCACCCGCCGTCGAACGTCTCCTTCGTCGTGCGCTGTTTAGGCCTCAACGAGGCTGGTGCCGGCCGACACTTCGGCCGGCACCCCGGGCTCGTTGCGGCCGTAGAGCCAGTCGTTGTACTGGAAGTTGTTATCGCTACGGCTCTTGAACAGCATGTTCCGCAGGACGCGTGCCACGCCGTCGACGTGCCAGGACTCTCCCCAAATCCGCGCGGTCCGCTGGACCCGTGCGGTGCGGGAGGTGCGTGTGCCGTTGAACTGCCGGAACGCAGCCTCCCATGCGTCGGGGTTCACGCCTTGGTCGGTAAAGACCAGGCCGCGGGTGGCGTCCTGGAGAACGGCTGCGTCTTCCAGGGCTTGGCATGCACCTTGGGCCAGGTACTGCAGCATCGGGTGGGCGGCATCGCCAATGAGCGCCATCCGGCCGGAAACCCAGCTATCGATGGGATTGCGGTCGTACATGGGCCAGCGGATGCCCGTGGCCAGGTTCTTCAGGGCTTCCTGAACCGCGGGGATGCAGTCCTTGTAGGCTGCCTGGAGCTCGTCCACGCCACCGTATTGCTCTTCGCCGCGTTCAAACGAAGGGGACTTGAACACCGCCACGGTGTTGAGCAGTTGCCCTTTTCGCAGCGGGTACTGGACCAGGTGGCAGTTCGGGCCGAGGTAGACGATCACGTCTTCCAGGTCCGCTGCGGGAGTTTCCGGTGTGATCGGCACGGTGCCGCGGTATGCCACGTAGGCCGAGTTCACCGGACCATCATTCGAAACGGTACCGCGAAGGGTGGATTTCAGGCCGTCTGCGGCCAAGACGGCGTCGGCTTCAAACACATCGCCCTTGGCGGTGTAAGCGCGGGCCCGGTCGCCGTCGGTCTCCACTTTCTGCACCAGGACGTCGTTCACCAAGGTGACGCCGGCGGCCTGGCACGCCTCAAGCAGGATTCGGTGCAGGTCGCTACGGTGGATGACCACGTAGGGGGCGCCGTAGCGTTCCTCGAATTCACCGCCCAAGGTCTGGCGGGTCAGTTCCTCACCGGTGATAGCGTCACGGAACACCAGGTGCTTGGGCTGGACACCGATTTCCAACGCCTTCTCCAGCAGGCCCCAGCGCTTGAGGACGCGGGAGGCGTTGGGGGCCATTTGCAGTCCTGCACCCACTTCGCCGAAGGCGGGCGCAACTTCGACCAGCGTGACGTCGGCACCGTTTTCGCGGAGCGCCAGCGCTCCGGCAAGCCCGGCCATCCCGCCGCCCACTACCAGGACATCGGTGGACGCTTTGAGGTTAGACATTGGAAACTCCTACTGCTGTTGATTTCTTGATTTTGGTACCGACGGCTGCGAGCAGAACTGCCGCCGCGGCGGCTGCTCCGGCAAAAGCCAGGAAGTTTGAGTTGACGCCCAGACCCGCGGCGAGCAGAAGCCCGCCGGCCTGCGGTGCGGCCACCGCCCCAAGCCGGCCGACACCGAGCGCCCAGCCAAGCGCCGTACCGCGGAGGTGTGCCGGATAGTGGCTGGCCACGGCGGCGATGATCAGACACTGCGTGCCGTGCGTGCCCACCCCTGCGAGCACCAACATGACGTAGACGACGGCGACCGGTGGCCCGGTCACCAGCACCAGCAGTCCAATCATTGCTACGCCCGCTGCCGCGACGGCTGTGGGGATGGGCCCGAACCTGGTACCGGCCCACGCGGTGAGCACTGAGCCCGCCACTGCGCCCAAATTGAGCGCCAGCGCGAATGTCAGGGCTGATCCCAGGTTGTACCCGGCCAGCTGCATGAGGTTGGGCAACCAGGTTCCCAGCCCGTACCAAGCGAAGAGGGTCACCAGGGTGCTGATGGCGAACAGCAGGCTGATGCCCAGATGGGGCGCCCGAAGGAGGGACCGGAATCCCACATCTTCCTTCGCGGTCCCGCCCTTGGCCGCCGTCCCGCCCTTGCCGGGCGCCAGCGTCTCCGGAAGGTATCGGATACCCAGTGGGATGACCACCACCAGGGCGACGACGGCGATTACGAACATCACGGGCCAACCGAAGGCCGGAATGAGCGGGATACCAATGAGAGCGGCGATGGAGCCACCGATGGGAACACCGGACATCATGAGCGTGGCGATGGTGGACCGCCATTTTTCCGGAACGAGCTCGGCTACGAGGGCGTTGGCCGAGGGCACCAGGCCGCCCAAGCCGATGCCCGCCAGCAGCCGTAGGCCGCCGAAGACCGCGGCATTCGGAGCGAAGGCACAAAGAATGGTGAAGGCGGAAAAGATCGCGGCGCAGCCGATGATGGTCCGGCGGCGGCCCCAGGTATCGGCTATCCGGCCGGCAAAGACGGCGCCGACCATCATTCCAACAAAGGCCATGGAGCCGATGGTTCCGGCCGTAGCCTTGGTCAGGCCCCACCCGGTGTCACTGATGAGCGAGCCCTGTACCGTGCCGTAGACGATCAGGTCATAGCCGTCGAAAACGACCAGCAGCCAGCACACCAGGACGGCAAGCACGGTACGCCGGGGAAACGTGGAACGGCCTTCGCCCAGCGGGGCGGCTCGCTGCGGCACTGCAGCGGAAGTTGTGTGATTCATGCCACCACTCTGCTGGCACTCGTACCGCGGCGAACATAAGATTCTGTCATGCAGAATCTTCCCGCCCGTCGAAAGCCCACCTACTCCATTGAAGCGGTGGACAACGCCCTGCAGCTCCTGCAGCTGC
This sequence comes from Arthrobacter sp. SIMBA_036, assembly GCF_046535135.1. Taxonomy (NCBI): domain Bacteria; kingdom Bacillati; phylum Actinomycetota; class Actinomycetes; order Micrococcales; family Micrococcaceae; genus Arthrobacter; species Arthrobacter sp. SIMBA_036. The sequence goes on along the minus strand of NZ_JAWRXG010000007.1, from coordinate 18,861 downwards.
TGCGGGACGTGGGCAGCCTGCGCCTCAAGGACGCCGCGGCGGAACTGGGCGTGGCTCCCTCCACGGCACACCGGCTCCTGGCCATGCTGGTGTACCGGGGCTTCGCGGTCCAAGACGAGACGCGCCGCTATGTTCCGGGCCCGGCGATGGGGGCTGGTCCCGCCGGCCTCAGCTGGACGCGGCAACTGCGGGACATCTCCCGGCCACACATGGAGCTGCTGTGCGCACGCACCAATGAGACGGTCAACCTCATGATCCGGGTGGGCACTAAGGTGCGCTTCCTGGACACCGTGGAAAGCACCAACATCCTCCGTGTCGGCGACCGTCAGGGCACCCTCTTGCCGGCACACAAGGCTTCGGGCGGAAAAGCTATCCTGGCGGAGCTGGATCCCGCAGCGCTGGAGCAGCTGTTCCGAAGCCCTAACGCGCAGCTCGCCGGGGACTTCGTTTCCGACGCCGAGTACCCGGCTTTCCTGCGCGAGCTTGAGTCGGTCCGCGCCAACGGCTTCGCCGCGAACTTCGAGGGCACGGAGGAGGGCATCAGCGCCTTCGGGATGGCTTTGCATAACGGTCAGGGCGTGGTGGTGGGCGCGTTGAGCGTGGCTACCCCGGTGGCGAGGTTTCGGCCGCTGTTCGACGCCGGCCTGGTGGGGGTCATGATGGAAACCCGGCGCCAGCTGGAGATGGACATTGCTGCCAACCCGGTGGATGGTTCGGCAGGAAGCTGACCTCCCGTTTATGGCTGGTCCAGCTATAAAATTCTGCCAGTCAGAATATCTTGGATATCACAGCGCCGCACTCCTTATGGTCGAATCCACGCCACAGTCAGTCCGCACGCAAGGAGAAGGCCAGTGTCGATCAGTGCTGAGAACCAAACCCATCAATCCGTAGCGCAGGAACACCACGTTCCCGAGCCCACACCGGAGGAGGCTGCCCAGCTTAAGCAGCTGTACCGGGATTTCGATAAAGAAAACCTGATCCCGCTGTGGGCCGAGATCGCTGACTTGATGCCGATGGTCCCGTCGCCCAAGGCCGTGCCGCACGTCTGGCGGTGGGATGACCTGTACCCCCTGGCCGCTCGCGCCGGTGACCTGGTGCCGGTGGGCCGCGGCGGGGAACGCCGGGCTATTGCCCTGGCCAACCCGGGCCTGGCGGGCACCCCGTACGCCACCCCCACGCTCTGGGCCGCCATCCAGTATCTGGGCGGCCGGGAAACGGCACCGGAGCACCGCCATTCACAGAATGCCTTCCGCTTTGTCGTCGAAGGCGAAGGCGTGTGGACCGTGGTGAACGGCGACCCCGTCCGGATGTCCCGCGGTGATTTCCTGCTGACCCCGGGCTGGAACTTCCACGGCCACCATAACGACACCGACGAGCCGATGGCCTGGATCGACGGCTTGGACATCCCGTTCGTGCACTACGCCGACGCCGGGTTCTTCGAGTTCGGTACCGAGCGCGTCACCGACGAAGCCACCCCGGACATCTCCCGCTCCGAACGGCTCTGGGCCCACCCCGGCCTCCGCCCGCTCTCCGGGCTGGATGACACCACCAACTCCCCCATTGCTGCCTACCGGTGGGAGTACACCGACCGGGCGCTGGCCGAGCAACTGCTCCTGGAAGACGAAGGCCACCCGGCCACCGTGTCGCAAGGCCACGCAGCCATCCGCTTTACCAACCCCACCACCGGCGGCGACGTGATGCCCACCATCCGGGCCGAGTTCCACCGCCTCCGGGCGGGTGCTGCCACGGAAACCGTTCGCGAGGTGGGCTCGAGCGTCTGGCAGGTCTTCGAAGGCACCGGCACCGTAGTCCTGAACGGCGAAACCAAGCAACTGGCCAAGGGCGACCTCTTCGTTGTCCCGTCCTGGACGGCATGGTCCCTCCAGGCCGACGCCGGTTCACACACGGAGTTTGATTTGTTCCGGTTCAGCGACGCCCCCATCTTTGAGCGCCTGAATTTCAACCGCACCTACATCGAAGGACGCACCAAGTAATGAGACTCCTCACCCTGCGCACCGGCTCCGGAGACACTGCAAGCACGACGGCGGTCCGCCAGGACGGCGACACACTCACCGAGATCCCGGGCTTCCCTGACGTCGGTGCCCTGCTGAAGGACCCCGCCTGGGAAGCCACAGCGAAGGCAGCCAACGGCGCAACCCACCCCCTCGACGGCGCCGACCTCGCCGCCGTCGTGCCTTTCCCCGGCAAGATCATCTGCGTCGGCCACAACTACCGCAACCACATCAAGGAGATGGGCCGGGACGTCCCGGAATACCCCACCCTGTTCGCCAAGTACGCCGAGTCCCTGATCGGCCCCAATGATGACCTGGCCCTGCCGCAGGAATCGGACACCGTTGACTGGGAAGCTGAACTCGCCGTCGTCATCGGCAAAACCGGCCGCCGCATCCGCGAAGAAGAGGCTGCCGAGCACATCGCCGGATACTCCGTCCTCAACGACATCTCAATGCGCGACTACCAGTTCCGCACCATTCAATGGCTGCAGGGCAAGACCTGGGAGAAGTCCACCCCGTTCGGGCCCGCCCTGGTCACCAAGGACGAGTTCACGCCAGGGCCGTTGATGACCTCATCCGTGGACGGGGAAGTCCACCAGTCCACCCCCACCTCGGACCTGGTGTTCACCCCGGAATTCCTGGTCTCCTACATCTCCACCATCATCACGCTGAACCCCGGCGACGTCATCGCCACCGGCACGCCCGGCGGCGTGGGCCACGCCCAGGACCCCAAACGCTACCTACAGGAGGGACAAGTCCTGGTCACCACCATCGAAGGACTTGGCCGACTGAAAAACCGCGTGGTCAAGGAAGCCTGATGGTAGCCCGGCACGATCAGACCACTGATGTGGCGCTCCTGGACGCACTGCTACAGGCGCGACGCGGCACGGCCTTCTTCGCGCGGAAGCTGAACGAACTGTCCGATTCAGGGCTCGACGGCGGCACCCTCCTCCCGGGCTGGACGCGCCGCCACGTTGTAGCCCATGTGGGCTACAACGCCCGTGCCCTCGCACGGTTGATCGAGTGGGCCGCCACCGGCGTCGAAACTCCGATGTACCCATCCCCGGAGGCCCGCCACCACGAGATCGAGTTCGGGGCGACCCTATCCCCGATCGCCCTGCGGAATCTGTTCGACCACTCCGCCGTGCACCTGAACGTTGAATGGCGCGACCTCCCCGCGGACGCCTGGCACCACAAGGTCAAAACCGCCCAAGGTCGGACCGTTCCCGCGGCGGAAACCGTCTGGATGCGCACCCGTGAAGTCTGGATCCACGCCGTGGACCTGAACAATGGCGCCACCTTCAACGACGTACCCGCGGCCGTACTGGAGCGGCTCCTCACCGACGTCACCGGCGCTTGGCACACCCGCGGCACGGACACAGGGCTGGTGATCAGGGTGAATGACACGGATTTTTGCTTCGGCGACACCGGCGCCGCGGACCCGACGATCATCAGTGGTCCGCTGCCATGCCTCGTCCAATGGGCAGCAGGCCGTGGTGCCAACGGGGTAGCAGCGTCCGGGCCCGGCGCCGCAACCGGCACCGTCCCGGCACCGCCGTCGTGGATCTGAGCGGCCCGCTCGGTCACCTACCGACCGGGCGGTGTGTGCCGTCCCAAGGCTTTGTCCGTGAACACCCTGTCCATAACCTTGCCCTCGAGGCGGCACAGCTCATTCTGATCCACCGCGCTCACCCGCACGTAGCCAATGCGCTGAGCATTTCACAACTGCCTCCAGTCCTGCACTGTGAGAACGCGTGTCAGCCCTCACCTGGGAGGTCAAGACAGGCAGCGGCCCATGCGGTGATGCCGGCAAGATCGGCCATCGCCTTAAGATCGTAGACACCGCAGTGCAGGATTGTGGCAGCGTTTACCGTCAGGGTCGCCGTTTGGCTCGCAAGTTGGGCTCCGGCGGAGTCGCCGGCCAGAACAATGCGCTGGGCGTCCACCTGCAGATCGGCCGCGTGCGCCCGGATGTAAGCGAGGGCGTCGTTGATGTGATGCACCGCAGAGGGGTACGTGCTCTCAGGGCGCAGAGGGTAGCCGATGCCAATAGTGGTGAAGCCTTCTGCGGCCAGGATCCGAAGATACGGTTCCACGTTGGACTGGGCACCTGAAATCCAGGCTCCCCCATCTATCCATACAATTGTCGGGAGTGGCTCTTCAGAGCCCTGCGGGCTGAAGACGTCGAACGGGGCGCCTTTCTTGTAGGTCACGCTCGTGCCGCGAAGAGACCTGTTCGGCACGTAGGGTGCCATCTCCTCCACCGTTGCTTTTGCCCCACGTTCGAAGACCCAACAGATCAGCAAGGCTGAAGGCCAAGGCGTGGCCCTGAGGGCTGCAGCACCGAGCGCTGCAACAACTATGAAAGCCGAAGCGGCCGCGCTCCCCTTGCGTGCGCCACTGAACTTACTTATGCCGCTGCCTGTGACCCTCGTTTCGCCTGTGCGGCTCGTCTGGCCTGAAGCGGGCCACAGCGCCCGTACAAGACGCGCTCCCGAACGCTCATGTCCGGACCTGAATTTCGGTGCCCCGCTATGACTCCCTCACCTGTCGTCTGGACCAAGGAGCTTTCTCGACAACGATGCTTTCTGGACCAACTGCCTTCTGGACCAACCTGTCTTCTGACCATGCTGGTTTCTCGACCATGCTAATGCTGATGCCCTCGCAGCCACGGGAGGGCCTCCCTAAACGGTGCGCCCGACGTCGAACGGTGGCTCTGTCCGTCCGCGCTTTGGGCCAGGAACAACACCGTTGCGCCAGCGCAAATAACGCGGGACACTTGCCAGAGATATCCGCTGCTGATGGGAGAAACCATGCGTGCACTGGCTGTTACACCCGGACAAAAGGATTCCCTGCACTTGCGTGATGTCCGGGACCCTGCGGAGAACGAGGGAAATGTCCTGGTTGAGTCATTGGCCGTGGGCCTCTGCGGGACGGATAGTGAGATCATCGCGGCTGATTACGGGGAAGCGCCGCCCGGGCAGGACTACCTCGTGTTGGGGCATGAGAACTTGGGCCGGGTGCTGGAGGCTCCCGCCGATTCCGGTTTGGCAGAAGGCGATCTGGTGGTGGGCATCGTACGGCGCCCCGATCCGGAGCCGTGCAAGGCCTGCGCCGTGGGCGAGTGGGACATGTGTCTGAACGGCAAGTACACCGAACACGGAATCAAGGGCTTGGACGGCTTTGCCCGGGAACGCTGGAGGGCCCAACCGCAGGACATGGTGAAGCTGGACGCACAACTGCAGGGCCTCGGAGTGCTGCTGGAACCGACCACCATCGTCGCCAAAGCCTGGGAGCAGATCGGACGGATTGGACAGCGCGCCTTTTTCGATCCGCATGTCACGGTGGTGACAGGGGCAGGTCCGGTGGGACTGCTCGCAGCCATGATGGGAGTCCAGCAGGGCCTGGAGGTGCACGTCTTCGACCTCGTCAAGGACGGCCCCAAGCCGGAACTGGTGCGCAAGCTGGGGGCTACGTACCACAGCGAGCCATTGCCTGAGTCCGGCCTAAGGCCTGACATCCTTGTTGAATGCACGGGTGTTACTCCGGTGATCCTTGACGCACTCAGTTGCCGCGCCCAGGATGCCATCACCTGCCTCACTGGCGTGTCCAGCACAGGGAAACCTGCCAAGGTGGACGTCGGGGCGCTCAACCGTGAGGAGGTGCTTAGCAACGGCGTGGTGTTCGGCAGCGTGAATGCCAACAAGCGCCACTACGACGCCGGCGCCGCCGCTTTGGCGAAGGCCGACCAGGAGTGGCTGGGGCGCCTCATCAGCCGTCGCGTCCCGTTGGGTGACTTCGAGGCTGCTTTCCAGCGCCGGCCTGATGATGTCAAGGTGGTCCTCGACATCACCAGCGAGGGCGGCGGAGGCGCTAAGCCATGACGGCGGAAGAGGCCGGCTCCGAGGATGTCCGGGACCTCAAGTTTTCCTCGGGCGCGCAGTACGAGATCCGATCCGGGCAGCAAATTGCTTGGCTCACCGAAGTTGGCGGAGCCCTTCGTGACTTCCGCATCGACGGCGTTCCCGTCCTGGACGGTTACGGCCCTGACGAAATGTGCACCGGAGCGCGCGGTCAATCGCTCATCCCATGGCCCAACCGGATCCGGAATGGAAAGTATGAATGGGAGGGCCAGCCGTTGCAGCTGGACCTCAGCGAACCTGACAAGGGTGGAGCAATTCACGGGTTGACCCGATGGCGGAACTGGGACGTCATCGAACGGGCTGAGGATGCCATTTCTTTTGTCTACACGCTGCACGCCTGCCAAGGGTGGCCCTGGGTTCTTGATTCCCGGGTGGACTACCACCTTGGACTTGACGGACTGACCGTGCGGACCACAGTGGTGAACCGAAGCGCGTCAGCGTGCCCTTACGGTACGGGCGCCCATCCGTACCTCAGCACCGGAGTGGTCCGGGGCGGCGCCATTGACGCAGGACTGGTCCAGGTGCCCGGCGCAACCTTCTTACCTGTGGATGAACGGGGTATTCCCACCGGACACGAGCGGGTGGACGGAACCGAGTACGACCTGCGGGAGCTTCAGCAACTGGGCACCCGGCATATTGACGTCGCTTACACGGACCTTATCCGTGACACAGACGGACGCGCATGGGTCAAACTGCTGCGTCCTGACCATTCCGGCGGGGTCGGGCTTTGGGTGGATCGGTCCTACCCGTTTCTGGAGATTTTCACGGGCGACGCCCTCCCCCAGTTGAACAGACGACGCGCCGGACTTGGCGTGGAGCCCATGACCTGCGCGCCGGACGCCTTCAACTCCGGCGAGGGGCTGATCACCCTTCAGCCCGGGCAATCCCACACTGCGGCGTGGGGCATCACGCCGACCTGAAGGTCTGCGAGTTGGAGGTCTGCGCGGGGCCACGTCTGGGCATCGGACCCCCTAGGAACCCGGCGCCAACTACGTAGTCGAGGGCCAACTATTGCGTCAGCGCAAGTACTGGAGTTCAATGAAGTCATGGATTGCGGCACCAGGATCCAGTTACTTCACGTGCTGGCCCCCAGGGTAAAGCGACCGTCGGTGGTGCCTTGGCCCCCGGCGGCGGCTGCGAAGGCCTCGAGCGCCGCGGTCAGCGCCGGCCGGCGCCCGGCCGGCATCCTCGACATCACCTCTGCAATGGCCTCCCGGCGGTGGTTCAGCACGGATTCCACGAGTGCTCTTCCTTTTGCAGTCAGCTCGAGCCAAATGTACCGCCGGTCAGCGGGGTCTTCCCTGCGCTCCAGCAGATCAGCTGCCACCAGCCGATCACAGATCCGGGTCGCATTGGAGGCGTGTACACCCAGCTCGGCGGCCACTCCGCCAAGATTTTGCGGTCCGCGGGTGTGGATGCGGACCAGCACTCGCAGCTGGGGGCTGTTCACCACATCTTCAACCTCCGCAACAGAGCTGGCAACGACGCGCAAAAGCGTATCGGCGGCACGCATCATTGCCTCGACTTCCCGACTCGAAACATCCGGGATCTGGTCGGATCCCCCACCTGTATCCATGAGCACCAGTTTGCTCCGATAGTTGCATTCCCGCAAAGCTTTGCCGCTTCACAAAATTTGAAAGCACCTCCCCTGCACGTAAGGAGAATCGTGAAAACACAACTACCACGGGACACAGTGCGCGGCATTGACCGGCTGATTACGAACGTGCAGACCGGACATTTTGAGCGTGCCCTCTCCGCGCTGACAGCGGCTGGCGCATTGGTCACAGCAGCAGAGATTTTCCTCGAACATGACAAGGCCAGCTTCGGTAACAAGTGGATGTGGGCGCCGGTTGTGCTCGGCCCCGTGGGTGCCGTGGCTGGAGTCGCGGGAGTCTTCAGTCGTCGGGCAGCCAAGACTGCCCTTCCCTTGGCCAGCGCAGCGATCATGGCCAATGGTTTACAGGGTACATGGCTGCATCTGCAGGGGATCCGCCAAAAGCCCGGGGGCCTGTCCAACCTCCGCTACAACCTGGAGATGGGGCCACCGCTGTTCGCACCGCTGCTGGTCACCATGGTCGGCGGTATGGGTGTCTTGGCCTCGGTGCTGAGGAGGGAGCCGTGAGCGGTCTGCCGTCGGAAGCGTCCGACGGCGGCGGCCGGTATCCGGGGTTCAGCAGCCTCGCGCAGGCCGGACACTGGGACCAGGCCACCGCCGCCGTCGTACAGGCCCGTTTGGGGCCGCCTCCGGATGTCCGCTTCTTTACTCCAGCCGAGGAAGCTGCAGCCAGGGCCCTTTTGGACATGCTGCTTAACCAGCAGGAAGAGCCAAAGGTGCCCGTGCTGAATATGGTCGATGCCCGGCTGGCCGCGGAGGAGACTGACGGCTGGCATTATGCGGACATGCCCCCGGACGGTGCGGCTTGGCGTGCTTCCCTCGCTGCCTTGGACGATGAGGCGCGGTCCCTGGCGGACTGTCCGTTTGCGCTGCTCGACAAGGAGCAGCAGGGCAGGCTGTTGCAGGGCATCTGTGACCTAAGACAGGAACCTTGGCACGGCCTGCCGGCGGACCGGGTATGGAGCCTGTGGACACGATATGCCTGCACCGCCTTCTATTCCCATCCCCTGGCTTGGGACGAAATCGGCTTCGCGGGACCCGCCTACCCTCGTGGCTACAAAAACCTGGGAGTCGACAAATTGGAACCCTTCGAGGTCCGCGACGTGCGAGCGGATGCCGACCCGACCCATGGAGCTGACCGGTGAGCTCGCTCAGGGAACGTAACCCGTCCGCGTGGCTCCTGCCCACCGGACCAGGCAGCAATACCGGATTGCGGGAAAAGATGCGCCGGTACGCCGATGCGGATGAAGTGGATATCGTCATCGTCGGCTGCGGCGCCGGCGGTGCCACGCTGCTCCAGCGGCTGGCCCGGGCAGGTTGGCGGGCGGTGGCCTTGGACGCAGGGCCCTTCTGGGAACCCGAGCAGGATTGGGTCAGTGACGAAGCCGGCTCCCACCACTTGTACTGGACGGAACCGCGGGTCATCTCGGGGGCTGATCCCGTGCCGTTGGGGTCGAACAACTCAGGGCGGGGCGTAGGCGGCTCGATGGTCCATTACGCCGGATACACGCCGCGTTTCCACCCCAGCGACTTCCGCACCCTCAGCACGGACGGAGTCGGGGCCGACTGGCCGTTGACGTACGAGGAACTCCGGCCGTTGTATGAGGAGATAGAAGCCGAATTGCCAGTCGCGGGGGAACACTGGCCCTGGGGTGACCCGCACCGCTACCCCCACCGTCCGCACCCTGTGTCCGGCAACGGTGAGCTCTTTCTTCGGGGTGCACAGGCATGCGGGATCACCGCCAAAGTGGGGCCGGTGGCCATCGCCAACGGCCGGTTCGGCAACCGACCGCACTGCATCTACCGCGGGTTTTGCCTTCAAGGGTGCAAAGTCAATGCCAAGGCCTCGCCCCTGATAACCCACATCCCCGACGCGCTGGGCCAGGGCGCCGAGGTGCGCCCGGACTCCATGGTCACCAGGATCGAGATCGATGAGCACACCGGCATGGCAACGGGCGTCGAATACCTGCGCGAGGGCGTCCAAAGGTTTCAGCGCGCGCGCATGGTGGCTGTGGCAGGCTACTCGATCGAGACCCCGCGGCTGTTGCTCAATTCGACGTCGCAGCGTTTTCCGGATGGACTGTGCAACGACTTCGACCAAGTGGGCCGCTACCTCATGGTCCAGGGCGCACCACAGACAGCCGGGAGGTTCCAGGCCGAGGTGCGGATGTGGAAGGCTCCTCCCCCGGAAGTCAGTACCGAAGACTTCTATGAGACAAATCCGGAGAAACCGTACAAGCGCGGATTTTCCATCCAGTGCGTATCGCCGTTGCCCATTACCTGGGCGGAGCACGTGGCTGCGCAAGGCCATTGGGGAGCCACGCTTCGCCGATATATGAGCGACTACCCGCACTGGGCATGCCTGGGCGCACTGTGTGAGTTCCTCCCCCTCGAAGGGAACCGCGTCACGCTGGCGGACGAAACGGACCACAACGGCATACCCGTGGCCTCCTTCAGCTACAGCCAGTGCGAGAACGACAGGCACCTGATGTCAGCTGCGCAGCAGGTCATGGAGCAGATCCTCACTGCCGCTGGGGCGGAAGAGGTGATCACCATTAAGAGGTATGCCCATCTTGTGGGCGGTGCCCGCATGGCCGCCACAGCGCAGACCGGCGTGGTGGACCGGAATTGCCGCACTTTCGCAGTACCCAATCTTCTGGTCACTGACGGCAGCGTCCTGCCCACACAAGGCAGCGCCAATCCGGCACTGACCATCATGGCTGTGGCGGCGCGTGCCGCCCGCATCCTGGTCAAGGGCGCCCGCAACGGCGTGCCGACAAGCACGAAAGGAGCATGATCATGGCAACAACCGTGGCTGACTACCTTCTCTCCCGGCTGGGCGAGTGGGGCGTGGACAAAGTGTTTGGATTTCCGGGAGACGGCATCAACGGGATTCTCGCCGCCTTCGGCAAGGCCGGCAACCAGCCGAAATTCATCCAAGCCAGGCACGAGGAGATGGCGGCCTTCGAAGCGGTGGGCTACGCCAAATTCTCTGGACGGCCTGCTATTTGCATGGCTACCTCCGGGCCGGGAGCAATCCATCTGCTCAATGGACTGTACGACGCCAAACTGGACCACGTCCCTGTGGTGGCCATCGTAGGCCAGATAGCGCGGAGCGCCATGGGCGGCTCCTATCAGCAGGAAGTCGACTTGTTGAGCTTGTTCAAGGACGTAGCCTCCGACTACGTCCAGATGGTCACGGTCCCGGAGCAGCTGCCCAACGTGATTGACCGCGCCATCCGGATCGCGGAGGCGCAGCGGGCTCCCACGGCTGTCATTATCCCGTCGGATGTGCAGGAGCTCGAATACGCAGCGCCCACCCACGAGTTCAAGATGGTTCCCTCCAGCGTGGGAACCCGTTGGCCGGCACTCGAACCGGCCCCCGAAGCAATCCGGGGTGCTGCGCAGCTGCTGAACGAAGGGTCCAAGGTGGCCATTTTGATCGGTCAGGGTGCCCGCGGTGCGGCCACGGAAGTGCAGGAAGTGGCAGAGCTGCTGGGAGCGGGCGTCGCCAAGGCACTCTTGGGGAAGGACTCGCTGTCCGACGAACTTCCCTACGTCACTGGTTCCATCGGTTTGTTGGGCACACGGCCCAGCTACGAAATGATGCGTGACTGTGACACCCTGCTCACCGTGGGCTCCAGTTTTCCTTACACCCAATTCCTGCCCAAACCCGGCCAGGCCCGCGGCGTGCAGATCGACGTGGATCCGAAGATGATCGGGCTGCGCTACGCCAATGAGTTCAACATCGTGGCGGACGCCGGGGCCGCGTTGCGGGCATTGATTCCCCATTTGGACCGTAAGAGGGACCGGTCGTGGCAGGAGGAACTGAAGTCCTCCATCACCCGCTGGTGGGAGACAATGCATGACGAAGCCATGGTCAGCGCCAATCCCATCAATCCCATGCGCCTGTTTGCCGAGCTCTCTACCCGGCTGCCCGATAACGCCATGCTGAGCGCCGACTCGGGATCCTCGGCGAACTGGTACGCGAGGCAGTTGAAATTCCGTGGCGAGGTCCGTGGCTCGCTGTCGGGGAACCTGGCCACTATGGGACCCGGTGTCCCCTACGCCATCGGTGCGAAGTTCGCGTATCCGGACCGGCCTGCCATCGCCTTTGCCGGTGATGGGGCCATGCAGATGAACGGCCTCGCCGAACTGATTACCATCAAGCACTACTGGCGGGAGTGGACGGATCCCCGGCTGGTGGTGGCCGTCCTGCACAACGACGACCTCAACCAGGTCACCTGGGAAATGCGGGCCATGGGTGGAGTACCGGCCTTCAGGGAATCCCAGGAACTACCGGACGTCGACTACGCCGGTTTCGCCGAAAGCCTGGGGTTGCAGGGCATCCACGTGGACAACCCCGACGACGTGGGGCGGGCCTGGGAGACCGCCCTTGCCGCGGACAGGCCAACGCTCCTTGACGTCCGCACCGATCCCGACATCCCGCCCATCCCGCCGCACGCTACCTTGGAGCAGGCACGGAACACCGCCGAGGCCATGCTCAAGGGAGACGACAGTGCGTGGGGCGTGGTGAAGGAAGGCGTCAAGACCAAGATCCAGGAGTTCCTGCCACATAAGGAGCGATGACCAGTGGTATTACCAAAAATGGCGGCGGCCGATGCTCCTATCACCGCTGTCCAGGCTTCGGCATACACGGTACCCACAGATGGGCCGGAAGCGGACGGTACTTTTAGCTGGGACTCTACGACAATGGTGCTGGTCCAAGTCGCTGCGGGCGGCAAGACCGGCCTCGGGTGGTCTTATGGTCCGGCGGCGGCCATGGCCTTGGTGGAAGAGTTACTGGGTCCCGCCGTCTGCGGCGTGGATGCCATGGACGTCCCGGCCGCCGCGGCAACGATGGCCCGGACGGTGCGCAACATGGGAAGAACCGGACTCGCGTCTTACGCGGTCTCGGCCATCGACTGCGCCCTTTGGGACCTTAAGGCCCGCCTGTTGGACTTGCCGTTGCATAAACTGCTCGGTGCTGCGCGGGACAGCGTCGCGGTCTACGGAAGTGGCGGTTTCACCACTTATACCGACGAGCAATTGAGGAGCCAACTGGAGGGCTGGGTCCAGTGTCAGCGGATTCCGCGAGTAAAGATCAAAATCGGCCAGGACGGCGGAACGAACGTCCAGCGCGACCTGGAGCGCATCCGCCAGGCGCGCGCCGTCGTCGGGCGTGGCACTGAACTGTTCGTCGATGCCAACGGTGCCTACACGGCAAAGCAGGCGATCCGCGTTATGCGTGAGGCTGCTGACCAGGAGGTGACATGGTTCGAGGAGCCGGTCTCAAGCGACCACCTGTCCGGCCTCCGGGCCGTGCGGAACGCGGTGGACGCGGACGTCGCCGCCGGAGAATACGGAACAGGCCTCCCCTATTTCCAGCGCATGTGCGCCGCCGATGCCCTCGACTGTCTGCAGGCGGACGTCAGCAGGTGCGGTGGCATCACGGAATGGTTGCGGATAGCCGCCGTTGCGGCCGCCCATGGCCTTGAAGTCTCCGGCCACTGTGCGCCCCACTTGAGCACAGCCGTCGCCGCCGCGACCCCGAACTTCAGGCACTTGGAATGGTTCCATGACCACGTTCGGATTGAGAGTCTTTTCTTTGACGGAACGCTGGATCCCGACGGCGGTTCGGTAACGCCTGGGGACGGCTCGGGCAACGGATTGTCGCTACGTACCGCTGAGACCGAAAAATACCGGGTCCGCTGACCGCCGGCTGTCCCCAGACAACGGCACCAGACGGCGAAGAATGACCGAAAGGAAACCCATGAACACCGACCCGAACAAAGCAGCCCCGAACAACGCAGCCGCGAACAACGCAGCCGCGAACAATCCTTCCAGCAAGGACCCCGAAGCCGACACGAAGCTGCAGCTACAGCTTGCTATCTTCGATGTCGCGAAGGGCGCACAGGGTAAGAGCCTGGAGACCATCATGGCGAGCCTGCGTTCGGCCTTCGCGGCCCGTGGCGTGAAGTCGCCGCCCACCACCTGGCTTGAAGCTGTCGCGTCCTCGGCCTCCTACGGCACGCCCTACATAGTGGATCTACCGGCAGCAGTTGCCGCAGATGCAGTGAGAACCTGACACTCGCCGGAACGGGTCATTCCATCGCCGAGCAGCACAGACGCCACCATCAGCGACGGAGCCTCAGATACCCGGCCTGAAGTTCAGCGATCGTGGCCCAGCCTTGAAGTGAAATCAGAACCCGTACAGAGGCTCCGCCGCGAAGATCGCCGTTGCAGATCATGGATTCGACTGACCGGGCCAAGGCTGTGAGGCGTGTCGCGCCGACCATGACGGATGACACCCTGATGCTGATGACAGTTTACAGCTTCCATCGAACCGAGAATCATCGAGGTGACCAACATGTCGCTTCCCTGTGGGATGAACTGCGAACGATCGCCAAGTAAAAGAGGCCAACCTTGGGGTTGAGCAAAGTGGACAGTGCCCCTGCGGCAAAACCGGCCGCGTTGCTGCGCTGAGAGGCATCGTCCTCCTCCCTGGTTTCCAACGTGCGTTTTGCCGCATTCCTCGTCTTCAGGAAGGAGGAAATACCTAAGTACAGCAGGTAGACGCCACCCGCGATCTTGAGCCAGCGGAACACCTCTGCGGGTTGCTCCAGGATCGCCGCCAGACCGACGCCGACTAGGGCCGCCCACGCAAGGGAAGGAACCGCCGAACCAGCCCGGCAGCGATCCCGGCCCCGGGCCGGATGAGGGCAAAGCGCAGCACCAGGAACGTGTCTGGTCCGGGCCTAAGCGACAGGATCAGGCAGAGTCCAACGAAGGCGATGAGGGAAGAAGCGGTCACAGTCACGATTATCCATGCCCGCACCTCCTCGCCGAAGGGCCGCCAGCACCGATACCAACCGATGACAGGGTATGTCAGGGCTCGGTTGGGCGCACCATTCGGACGTAATTCTCTGCTACACCCGGGAGCGGTCCAGTAAGACCACGAAAGGCAAACAGGTTCCTCGCGCGTTATCCGCCACAATCTTATTGTCGGCATTGATCGGGTCCACGCGTTACCGCACAACCGCGTCCTCGAGGTGAAGCACCAACGACGACGGATTCGATGAGACGTTAGCACTGAGCCGTTGGAGAGTTTCTACCAAAGGCATCCAGGGAGTCCCCAAGTTTTTCGATAATCTCTGTCTTGCATCAAGGTGCCTACCGGTCCAGCTGCAACATTGTCTGTTCAACAAGGGCACACCCCAACCTGACGACCGGGACACTTTGTCCTGGCCTTCTTTTGAGAGGAGCTTAGGACTCAACCTGACAGGACGACGGTTGGAGGCGGCGGTGGCAGGACAACGGATCGGGTACGTCCGAGTAAGCACTCTTGACCAGAATGAGAAACGCCAGCTCGAAGGCCAGGTTCTGGACCGAGTCTTCACGGACAAGGCCTCCGGCCGGGACACTTCCAGGCCGGCGCTTACGGAGTTGCTGCGGTTCGCCCGGGATGGGGACACCGTGGTCGTGCACAGTATGGACCGGCTCGCGTGGAACCTCGATGACCTGCGTGCCCTTGTCCAAGGCCTCACCCGCAAAGGTGTGCGGGTGGAGTTCGTCAAGGAGAGCCTGGTCTTCACAGGTGAGGGCTCCCCCATGGCCAACCTCATGCTCTCCGTCATGGGCGCCTTCGCCGAATTCGAACGCTCCCTCATCAGGGAACGCCAGCGGGAAGGCATCGCCCTCGCGAAACGGCGAGGCGCCTACAAAGGACGGAAGAAGACCCTCCCGCCGGAACGGGCAGCGGAACTCGTTCAGCGCGCCGGCACCGGTGTTCCAAAAACCCTCCTGGCCCGTGATTACGGGATCAGCCGGGAGACCGTCTACCAGTACATCCGCCACGCAAAGTTGGAGTGATCCGCTCCCCTTCCTGCACCGTCGATGTGCCATGGTCTGCACGACCATTGCTTTACAGAATCGCAATTATCGGCAAACGTACAAAATGAAGAGAGTGTATAGTTTGCAAAGTTTTTCTGTAGATTTGGTCCATGAGCGAGATGACCCTGACTTCAGCGCGCACGCACCTTGCCGAGGCCGTGGATGCCGCAAGGATGCAGCACGATCCTGTGTGGCTGACCAAGCACGGCAGGCGGCTTGCAGCGGTAATCGACGCCGGAGACCTGGATCGGCTGTTGCAGGCGGCCGAAGATCTGGAGGATCTCCGCGCGGTCCAGGCCGCGCGCGAAGAACGCGCGGCCAGTGCAGTGCCCATTCCGTGGGATGAGGTCAAGGCGGATCTGGGCCTGCTGTGAGTTTCGAGGTCCGGGTTGAGCAGGCAGCACTGCGGCAGCTGCGTAAGCTCGATCCCCAAGCTAGGCAGCGGGTCGGTGCGGCCATCGAACTGCTGTCGGAGAATCCCCGGCCGCCGGGGGCGAAGAAACTTGTCGGAGGCGATCGTGAATGGCGGGTACGGACCGGTGGCTACCGGATCATCTACGGAATCCACGACAACGTTCTAACCATCGTCGTCGTGTCCGTCGGAAACCGCAGGGACGTTGACAAGAAACGCTGAGGATCCCGGGCCTGGCCCACATAGGCCTCATACGGCGAACCAGCTGTCAGTTGGTTTTGAACAACTCTGGTCCGAGGTCCACTCGCCCTAGTCGAACCTCTATTGTGGGCTCTTTCTCGTGGACAGGAGAGGGTCTCTAAGGAGGGGCTATGAGACTACGGTAGTCCGTTCCCGATTCTGTCCATTCGAGCGCTGGCGGAAGCTTCGATGGCTGGGAATACCCACGCCCATCGAATATAAATCAACCGGACCGGGCTCACAGCGGCCTAAGACCCCGAGTCACCAAAAGCCGGGGCAGTTCCTTGCGGGGGCTGACGCTTACGAACCTGTAGGGTTCCGAGCGGGCGGTCCACTTGAATCTCGTACTATCAAAATCGATTGCGGAGTCGTCTGGCCTGTGACCTGGTGCGGCCCCGCGCTTATCAAGACTTCGGCGCATATGGATCCGAGGGCAGCGAGGTCCGGACGTACGGTAGTTAGCGGAGGACTGAAGTACTTGGCACCAGGTTGGTCGTTGAGACCCACCACGCTCATTTCTTGCGGGATATGAATCCCGTTCACCTGCAATCCGTTGAGCAGGCCAAGAGCCATCTGATCGTTGGCGGCGACTACACCGGTCAACTCACGGCTCCGAGCCAAATCACATCCCGTAATGTAGCCACTTTGTGCGCTCAGGTCTCCCTCAATCACGGCACTTGAATCGAGGCCGGCCGCCTCCATTGCCTGATGCCATCCGGCCTTCATGGCGTCTGAGACAAGTCTGCCGTTCGGGCCCGATAGGTAGCCGATACGCCTGTGGCCTTGTTGGACTAGGTGCTCAACCCCCAGCGCAACGCCCCGTCTCTCCCAAGCATGGCCTGAGCCGTTCCGGTCAGTGAGAGTTACGACGGGCACCCCAAGGCTTAGTCGCTCTAGTGCCGTCTCGTGGAGCTGTAAATCAAGAATGATTGCCCCAACCAGGGACTGTCCGGATAATTCAAGAAGCTTTTGTTCAATGGCCCTAGAAGGGGTTCCTACCTGAAACCCCCGCAGCAAAAGGAAGAGACCGGCCCGGCGCGCCGTTGCCTCTACCCCTTCCAAGGCCATCAAGCTTCCGTAGTCCATCGGTTCAGGCGCTAGGACGAGGATGGTCGTTTTTTCCCCCGTTCGTAGATTCCTGGCCGTTAGGTTTGGGTGATAGTTCAGTTCTGTGATCGCACTTAGTACCCTCGCGCGAGTAAGCTCACTGACATTGGGGTGGTTATTAACGACGCGGGAGACGGTTTGGTGTGATACCCCGGCCGCGCGGGCGACGTCTTTTATCTGCAGCGCCACCTTACGGATCTTCGTTTCGAAAGTGCCGTTCCTTGTTTCGAGGTGAGGGTCGAGTTTCATTCGGGTTGCTCGTTGCTATGGAGGTCCGGCACTTACCGCACAGTTTGTAATCGTGCTCATTTTCGTGTCCTGATGAGGAACGTCGAAGAATCGGATGTCCGGGTTCTTGGGCCCGAGAAAACCTGTTAGCCTGCCGCGTCGAACTCAAGATTGAATTGCATTTTTTCCTGTCCTGCTGTGATCCATGCCTTAGCGATTGCAACGTCAGAGATGTCCAGTTTTGTTGGCCGTCGGCTACGCATGGATTAGTCCGCTGGCTCCCTCCTGATCGTCCAGAAGGCACCGAATATTCCTTGGTTAGTCCTCGATCGCCTCCAAGAGCCTGACCCGGGCCGACTGATTTTTCCTCCGGGCAGAACCTGAAGCCGCTCGTCCCCATTGAGGAAGCGCCCCTTCTGCCAACCCTGCTTCGTTAGCCACAACTCACGGACCAAGTCGACTTCGAGCTCCGATCCTTGACGGTACCCGTGGCTTTGGATTCGGGGCTCATACTGTGGCCCTTCCTTTTGCCGTATATTTTCGTGAAACGAGCCCTCCCGTCCAGGGCGGTTGCGACAGGTTCTGCCGTCGACACCCTTTCTCTGGCGGCAATGACGCCTCCGGGGGAAACTGCCCTCTGGTACTAACAGCCACTTTCAACAGCGTCTGCCTGATCGGAGTCGCCGCGCCATGTGCTCGAGGGCTTCGTTTACGGGCTCGAAATCTTTGGAGAGGTTCAGGAAGCCATGGAGGACTCCCCTGACCATGACCTGCTCAGTATCGACGCCAGCGGCGGCAAGCGAGGCGCTGAACGCCTCACCGGACGCCCGTAAGTCGTCGTATTCTGCATTGAGTACCAGTGTTGGCCCTAACCCTGTTAGGTCGGTACCCCCGGGCACGGCGTACGGGGAATCTTGCGGGCGCGTTTCACCCAAATAGTTCTCCCTGGTGGAGCGGTGAAATTCCGGAGGTATTTTCAGGCAAGGCGGCAACTCCGCGCGTGCAGCCTGGAGCGATTTCGACGGGGCGGGGAGGTCAAAGTGCACGTTTGGATATACCAGTATTAGGTGCTCGGGCAACCAGTCACCTTCGTCCCGGAGGCGCAATGCCGCGGATGCGGCCAGGTGGCCGCCGGCACTGGCGCCTCCCAGAGAGACGGAACGAATGCCCAGATACTCCAGATTGTTTCGGACCCAGTGAACAGCAGCGACCACGTCGTCCAGGGGGATGGGGTAGGTGATCCCGTCAACGGCCAGCCTGTAGTCCACGCTCACCACTACTGCTCCTGCACGGGCGGCTAATTCCCTGGCCGTCCAGTCAGCTTCGTTCATGTCGAGGTCGCCGAACTTGAAAGGGGACTGCTGAAGGTTTAGTTGACAGCTGGGGTTGATATTTTCTTACGTGGCTGAGGCCGCGTTTTTTATTGTCTCA